>DASWIG010000615.1:0-4925 GCA_036397835.1 Thermoanaerobaculia bacterium | reverse complement strand
CCGCCGGTCTCGACGTTGTCCCTGCGCCGATCGGCTTCAGCCGTCGCCGTGACGCCTGGGAGCGCGGCGTCTTCACGTTCGTGCCGAGCGTCGAGGCGCTCGTGCGCAGCCACCTGGCGATCCACGAAGGCGTGGGCCTCTTCTGGTATCGCCTGCGCCACGGCCACCGGACGGGGGCGGGGGGGTGACGGCCGCCCCTTGAAATGTGGCGCACGTGCAGATATGTTCGCTGCATGTCCCAGATGATCCGGATCCGCAATGTCCCTGACGAGCTGCACCAGAAGCTCAAGGCCCGAGCGGCCCTTGCGGGTCGGACTCTGTCCGACTATCTCTTGAACGAAATCGAGCGTGCCGCCGATCGGCCGACGGCGAAGGAGATCCGCGAACGATTACGCCAGCGCGCGCCGATATCGCCCCGTCTATCGCCCGCCGACGCCGTCCGCGCCGAGCGTGACGGGCGATGATCGTCGTTGACGCTTCGGCGATGATCGAGGTGCTTCTTGCCTCCCCTGCCGCCCTGGCGCTCGGCCACAGCGCCAGGGTCGAGCCGGTTTGACCGTTCGGCATCCGAGCTCATCCGTGGTGACCGCATTCACGCCCGCGCTGCGCGAACGCCTGCGCGGCCATCTCGCGCTCTTCGAGCCCAGCGTCGAGCCCGCCGCGGGACGCCGGCAGGCGGCGGTGGCTGTCGTCGTGATGCCCGGCGACGACGCCGACGCCGCGGTCCTGCTGACGCTGCGCGCCCGCGGGCTCAAGCGTCACGGCGGGCAGTGGGCCTTTCCCGGCGGACGCCGCGACGAAGGCGAGACCGCGGCGGCGACGGCGCTGCGCGAGCTCGCCGAGGAGGTGGGGCTCGAGCTCGCCGAGGACGACGTCCTCGGCCGTCTCGACGACTACCCGACGCGCTCCGGCTTCGTGATCCGGCCGGTCGTCGTCTGGGGACGCGAGGCCGAGCTGACGCCGGACCCGCGCGAGGTGGCGTCGGTCCACCGGGTGCCGATCGACGCCATCGGCGCGCCGCGGATCCGGCGTCCGCCGTTCGGCGGTGGTCCGTTGCCGTCGCTGGAGCTGCCGGCGTCGGTCTGGCCGGGCCGCTTCGCGCCGCTCTACACGACGATGTACGCGCCCACCGCGGCGATCCTCCACCAGTTCATGGAGGTGGCCGTTCACGGGCGCGACACCCGCGTCGCCCATTTCGAGCAGCCGCGTTTCGCGTGGCGGTGAGATCGCCACTCCGGTTGTACAATGGTCCGGATGCCCTCAGCCCGGCCGGCCGCCTCCGAGCATCCTGACGCCAAGCTGGTCATCCGTTCGCTCTCGCCGACGTCCCTGGAGCTCGAGCTCCACGCCGCCGACGGCGTCACCTACGCCCCCTTCGGGCCGATTCAGTTGGAGCGGCAACCCGACCGATTCTTCAGGGAGCTCTTCTCTGAGATCGAAGGGCTTCCCGCGCGCTTCGGGACCTCGCAGGAAGCCCACCGGGAGCTCGAGGATCTGGGGGCCGAGATCTCGAAGCGGCTGCTGCCCCTCGAGCTCGGCCGCCTGCTGGCGCAGGTCCGGGGACGCGAGGCCCCGATCCGGACCCTGTGGGTCCAGTCGGACGAGCCCTGGATTCCCTGGGAGCTGCTGCGCCTGCCGGAGTCCGCGGACGACCGCGGCTTTCAAGGTCCCTTCCTCGGCGAAGCGTTCGACATGGCCCGCTGGCTGCGGGTCCGGCCGGCGGACGGTCACCTCACTCCCTGCCGCTCGCTGCCGCTGCGCCGTCTCGCGGTGGTGGCGCCGCGCGATCGGCGGCTCGACAGCGTCGAAGGCGAGGTGGCCTTCCTCGAGCGGCTTGGCGCCGGCGGTCGGGACGTGGCGCGGATCGCGGCCGACGAGGACTCGGTGCGGCAGGCGCTCGCCGACGACCGCTACGACGCCTGGCACTTCAGCGGCCACGGCCTGCCCAGCGACGAGCCCACCCGCAGCGAGATCCTTTTCGGCGCCAATCAGTGCCTGCGCTCGCGCAGCCTCTACGCGGGGCTGCTCGCGGCCCGCCGGCCGCTGGTCTTCCTCAACGCCTGCCACACGGGGATCACCGGCTTCTCCCTGACCGGCATCGCCGGCTGGGCCGAGGGCTTCCTGAGCGCCGGAGCCGGCGCCTTCATCGGCGCCTACTGGGCGATCGAGGACGCGCCGGCGGCACGGTTCACGAAGGTCTTCTACACCGCCTTCCTCGGCGGGTCGCCGATCGCCGCGGCCCTTCGCCAGGCGCGGCTGGCGATTCGCGAAGAGTTCCCCGGTGACCCGACCTGGCTGGCCTATACGCTCTACGCACACCCCCTGGCGGTCAGCGAGGACGTCGAGGCGGCCGAACCGGAGGAGACGCAGATTTCGCCTCCCGGCCGGGACGAGCGGACCCGCGGCCGTCCGGTTCCACAGGGGGCGCGGGCCCAGGCGCGGCCTGGGCTCCGCCGGGCGGCGCTGGCCGCGGCGATCCTCGCCGCGGCGTCGCTCGCCATCGCGCTGGGGACGCGGTTGTGGCCTGCCGCCGCGCCCTCCGTGCTCGTCCTCAGCCCGCTCAACGAGACGGGGACGAGCGAAGAGGGGTGGCGTGCCCTCGCCGTGTCGGAGCTCCTGACGGCAGCGCTGACCTTCGACGGCAAGCTGCGCACGCCCCCCGCCGCCACGGTCCATCGCCGCCGGCTCGAGCTCGGCGACGTCGGCCTGCCCTCCCCCGCTCAGATGAAACGGCTTCATCGGCAATTCGGTGCTCCCTATCTCGTCCACGGAGCTCTCGACGTCACCTTCACGGAAGGGGGCCGGTTCGTCGAGGTCGCCCTCAGCCTGCGGCGACTGCCCGGCGGCCGGGAGGAGGCGTCGGTCACCCTCAAAGAGCGTGACGAGCGCTGGCCCGACCTGGTGCTCGCGGCTGCGGAGGAATTCCGGCGCCAGCTCGGGGCCGAGGCGCTGTCCGCGGAGCGGAGGACCCGGATCCTGAGAGCGTTCCCCGCGCCGCCCGACGCCTTGAGGCTCTACGTGACCGGTCTCGGGAAACTCCGGACGTTCGACGACCGGGAAGCGCGACGGATCCTCTCGGAGGCCGCCGCCATGGCGCCGGAGCACCCGATGATCCAGGCGAGCCTGGCCGCCGCCGCCGAGAACCTCGGCGATCTCGCCCTCGCCTACGAGGCTTCGCAGCGAGCCTACGATCGGCGTCGCGACCTGCCTCGCCGCCAGGAGCTCGAGATCCAGGCGAGCTATCACGCCATCCGGGAAGACTGGCCGGGGGCAACCGCCGTCTGGCGGGAGCTGCGCGAGCACTTCCCTCACGATCCGGACTACGGATTCCTGCTGATCTGGGCACAGACCCTCGGTGCCGAATCACCCTTCGCGGTCATCGAGGACCTGAGCAAGACGTCCCTCTCGGCTTCGGAACGCGTCGAGCTCGAGATCATGACGGGGGAAGCGCGCTTCGCCGCCGGGGAGCTCGAAGGGGCCCTGGAGGCCGCCGAGCGTGCCGGGCGATCGGCCAACGACCTCGGCCTGCGTCATCAGGAGGCGCGGGCGCGCCTTGTCCAGGCGACGGTTCTCGAGACGACGGGGAATCTCCGAGAGGCGATCGACACTCTCAGGACGGCCCAGGTCCTCCTGCAGATGGAACCTGAGGACCGGCGCGGCCTTCAGGACGTCTTTCACCAACTGGCCATCGACGTCTATCGGTTGGAGGGGATCGACGCCGCGCGGGAACAATTCGAGATCCTTCGCCGGCAGTACGTCGAGCAGGGCGATCAGGTGGGTCTGGCGACCGTTCAGTCCAGCCTCGGGATCGTGCTGACGGACTTCGAAGCCTACGCCATGGCGCAGGCGGCTCTCGAAGAAGCGCTCGGGATCTTCTCCCGGCTCGAGATGCGCCACGAGGTCGCCCGCGTCGCCAACAGCCTCGGCGCGGTCCACCACTACCAGGGACGGCTCCTCGAGGCGCGTGACTTCTACCTTCAATCGCGGAGGATCGCCGAGGACCTCGGGCGGCGGATCGACCTCGCCGCGAGCCTGACGAATCTCGGCGAGATCGCCTTCCTCGAAGGGGACCTGGAGAAGGCGCGGCACCTGCACGAGGACGCGCGGCGTCTCAATCGCGAGTTGGGGGCCGTGGAAGGCGAGTCGTACGACCTCCTGCGAATCGGCATGGTGGCCACGGTGAAGGGAGAGCTCGCGGACGCCCGGAAGTCGCTCGAGGAGGCGCTCGGAATCCTCGACGACATCTATCCGGCCGATCTCCCTCAGATCCACCGGGCGGAAACACGGTTGGCGCTCGCCGAGGTGAAGCTACTGGAAGAGAACTTCGGCGACGCCCGCGAGCTCGCCCGACAGGCCGAGCAGAGCTTCCTGAAGCTCGATGCCGCGGGCCGGGCGATCCTCGCTCAGACCGTCCTCGTGCGGACCTTTTTCGATCAGGACCTCGCGCAGGCTCGTGCCGTCGTCGACCGGGCGCGGCAAAACGCGATGACGTATCGCGGCGAGGACCGCCGCGTTCCCATCGCGCTCGCGGTCGCGAAAGGCCGACTGGCGGCGCTCGAGCGCGACGCGGCCGTCCTCGGCGAGGCGGTCGCAGAGCTCGACCGCCTCGCCGCGGAAGTCCCCGAGGTGCCGTATCGACTGGAGATCCGGCTCGCCCTGGCCGAGGCCGAGGCCGTCGCCGGACGGGCGGAAGGCCGCCGCCCGCGCCTGCACGAGGTGCTCGCGGAGGCGAAAACCATGGGTTTCGCCGTGGCCGCGGCGCGGGCGGAGAAGCTGCTCGCGGCTTCAACCCCCCGATGAGCCGTCCTCCGGGAATTCCACGTCGATCGGACGCGGGATTCCCGGCTCCAGGCCGCTCGCCGGGACCTCGGTCCTCTCGTATTCCAGCCACGACACGTTGCCCCGCCGGTCGACCGCTTGCAGGT
>DASWIG010000614.1:0-1501 GCA_036397835.1 Thermoanaerobaculia bacterium | reverse complement strand
CAGCGGCTGGTCCGGCGACGCCTGAGGGGCCGGGGAAAAGCCGGCCGACGGTAGGTCGGAGATCGTGCCGTCCTCGTTCACGGGTAGGAGACAGAGCTGGAATCTTCGCTTCTGGCCGGACATCTGGGTCCCTCCTGTCGTTTTGTCCCCGCCCAGGCGCACCATCGCCCTCGGACGCGGACGCGTCCTCGATCTCTGACGGTTCTTCGCCAGGGGCAGCACCTGCGCCGCCCCGGAGCGATCTCTATCCGGATCTCGCCGGGCTCCCGAAACTGGTCGCTCAGTCCGATTCCATAGCCGCCCCTCATCTGGTAAGGTCCGATCAGCAACGACAGGATCGGAGAAGCTGCGGTCCTGCGCGTCACTGAGCCGAAGTTGTGGCGGTGTCAGGTCGTCCGGTATTCCGGACTTGCCAGTCATTCTGCCGGATGAAATGAGCTGTGTCAAGGGCTATGACTGAGAATCTGCTATCCTCGTTCGGTCTACCGGATGGAGAACGAAGGCATGGACGACGGACCACAGGCCGATTACAGCGATCCCGAGCTCATCGCTGCCCTCGACTATCACCTCCGCGAGCGCGGCTGGCGCCAGGCCGAGCTGTCGCGGCGCACCGGGATCAACGCCAGCACCATCAGCGACTGGACGAACGGCCGCTACGAGCCCGGCGGCGAGGCGCTGCGCACGCTGTGCAAGGCCTTCGGCGTCAAGCGCTCGGAGTTCTGGTCGAGGGGCGAGCGGATCGTGACCGAGCTGCGCGAGGCCGCGGCCGAACCTGACCCGCGGCAAGCTCTGCGGAGGATCGAGAGCAAGCTCCGCGTGGAGATACTCCCTGAATTCCAGGAGGCTCTCCGCGAGCTCGAAGGCGCCCCTGAAGACGTCGCCCACGGCGGCGAAGACGCGTCACCTTCCCAGCGGGAGGAAGCATGAGCGAGATCGACGAGGACTGGACCACCCTGCACAACCTCGCCAAGTCGCGTTCGCGGATGTTCGTCTCCGACCCGAAGCTGCGGGAGTTCCTGCAGGAGGCGCTCTTGCCGCGCCACCGCGACGCCTACCTGCGCCTGCTCGACGTCGAGCGCATGGCCCGCGGCCCGGTGCCGCGCCAGGACGCCGACGCCATGGCGCCGCTCGACCCGAGCTCGCGGCGCTTTCGAGAAGCTGCGGCGAGCCACCTGCATGCTGCGGCCCGGCGGCGATCCCTACGTCTCGGGGAAGGTGCTCTCCTACTTCGCGTCGGCTTGCATTGTGCTCGGGAAGGTGGAGCTGGCTGAAGAAGCGCTGGACCGGGCGCGGCGGATCTTTGCCGGGAATGGGCTGATGGCTGAGGTGGCTGAGATCACCATCAGCCAGGCGCATCTTAGCACTCTCCGAGGAGCGAGCCCTCGCGAGTTCCTTCAAGGCTTCTTGGCAGCTCACGAGGAGAACTTAGAGATACCTACCAGAATCATCTGGATGATGAAGAGGACACTCGTCGGCGCACTTTTGTATCACCATTCTGGCG
>DASWIG010000613.1:0-7673 GCA_036397835.1 Thermoanaerobaculia bacterium | reverse complement strand
ACTCGGCCTTCGACGTCCTTGTGCTCGGCCGAGAGGTATCTCGCTTCGATGGCGTCACGCACGAGCTGCGCCCGGAAATCGGGATGGGCCACCGAGATCAGCGCCAGGGCGCGCTCCTGAACGCTCTTGCCGTGCAGGTAGGCGACGCCGTATTCGGTGACCACGTAGTGGACGTCGGCGCGCGTGGTGACCACGCCGGCGCCCGGCGACAGGCGCGCCACGATGCGCGACACCTGGCCCTCCTTGGCCGTCGACGGCAGGGCGATGATCGCCTTGCCGCCGTGGGCGCGCGCGGCGCCGCGGTTGAAGTCCACCTGGCCGCCCACCCCCGAGAAGAAACGGCTGCCGAGCGAATCGGCGCACACCTGGCCGGTCAGGTCCACCTCGAGCGCCATGTTGATCGCCACCATCTTGTGGTGCTGGCTGATCACGAACGGATCGTTGACGTATTCGGTGGGATGGAACGAAAAGACCGGGTTGTCGTCGATGTAGTCGTAGAGCTTTTTCGAGCCGAGGCAGAAGCTCGCCACCACCTTGCCGCGGTCGAGCGTCTTCTTGGAGCCGTTGACCACGCCCGCCTCGATCAGGTCGATGATGCCGTCGGTGAACATCTCGGTGTGGATCCCCAGGTCCTTCTTGTCCTTCAGATAGCCGAGCAGGGCCTGGGGGATGCCGCCGATGCCGAGCTCGAGAGTGGAGCCGTCGTCGATCAGGGCGGAGACGTATTCGGCGATCTGCTGCATCTCGCCGCTGGTCTCGGCGTAGGCGACCTCGAGGATCGGCTCGTCGGTAGGCACCAGCACGTCGAGGTGGAAAATATGGAAGGAAGTGTCGCCGAGAGTGCGCGGCATGTTGGGGTTGACCTGGGCGATCACCAGCCCGGCGTTCTCGGCGGCGCTCTTGACGATGTCGACCGAGACGCCGAGGCTCACCATGCCCCGCTCGTCAGGAGGCGTGACCTGGATGAGCGCCACGTCGAGCGGCAGTTGCCCCGTCTGGAAGAGGCGCGGGATGTCGGAGAGGAAGATCGGAGTGTAGTCGCCCAGCCCTTCCTGGATGACGTCGCGCACGTTCTCGCCGATGAAGAAGCTGTTGACCCGGAAATAGCGCGTCAGCTCCTTGTGAGCGTAGGGCGCCTCGCCGAAGGTCAGCACGTGGACGATCTCGGTGTCGGGCAGCGCGCTCGAGCGCCGCGTGAGCGCGCGCACCAGCTCCAGGGGCTCGCCGCAGCCGCTGCCGATGAAGACGCGCTGGCCGGGACGCAAGCGCGTCATCGCCGCGTCCGCCGTCGTCACCAGGGCGGCGTATTCTTCCTGCCAATCGGGGTCGTAGTTCTTGGTCATGATGAGGGGGATTTCAACGTCATCCGCGCGTCCGCGACCCAGGCCTCGGTCCCCACCGCGCCGACGATGAACGGGTTGATGTCGAGCTCGGCGATCTGCGGGTAGTCCTTGGCGAGCTGGCTGATGCGCTGCAGGCCGCCGGCGATCGACTCGAGGTCGACGGGAGCGTGGCCGCGCGCGCCTTTGAGCAGCTCGTAGGAGCGCGTGGCGCGCAGCATCTGCATCGCCTCCTCGGCGGTGATCGGCACCAGGTAGAACGTCACGTCCTTCATCACCTCGACGAAGATGCCGCCCAGGCCGAACATCAGCAGCGGCCCGAACTGCGGGTCGCGCGTCATGCCGAGGATCACCTCGCGTCCCTTCTTGGCCTGCTTCTCCACGTAGACGCCGCGGATCCGCGGCTCGGGCTGGCGGCGCCGGACCCGCAGCATCATCAGGTCGAAGGCGTCGCGTACGGCGTCGGGGCTCGACAGGTTGAGGCGCACGCCGCCGAAGTCGGACTTGTGGACGATCTCGGGCGAGACGATCTTCATGACGACCGGGTAGCCGATGCGCTCGGCCGTCTCGACCGCCTGTTCTACGTCCTCGGCCAGGGCGCCTTCGAGGATGTTGAAGTCGTAGGCGTGCAGGATCTCCTTGGCCTCCACCTCGCCGACCTGCTCGATACCCATGCGCTGGTGCCAGCGGATGACCCGGTCGACGCGCCGCCGGTTGACCGGGAAGCGGGTCACCACCCGCGGCGGACGCCGGCGCCAGGCCGCGTAGTCGGCCATCGCCCTGAACGCCGCTACCGCCCGCTCGGGCGCCGGGTAGTGGGGGATGCCCAGGGCCATCAGGCGCTCGCGCGCCGCCAGCACCTCCTTGCCGCCGAGGAAAGCCGTCAACACCGGCTTCTCGCCGCGATGGGCGACGGCCAAGCGCTCGGCGAGCTCGACCGGGCGGGTCATGTTCTGGGGCGTCAGCAGCACCACGATGCCGTCGGTCGCCTCGTCGTCCTGCACCACCTCGAAGGCGCGCCCGTAGCGCTCGGTGTCGGCGTCGCCGATGATGTCGATCGGGTTGCCGAGCGCGGCGGTCGCGGGCACGAATTCGGCGAGCCGGCGCCGGGTCTCGGCGCTCGGCGGCTTGATCACGAGGCCGCAGGACTCGGCCGCGTCGGCCGCCATGATGCCGGGACCGCCGGCGTTGGTGAGGATGGCCAGGCGCGCGCCCCGCGGCAGGGGCTGGGTGGAGAAGGCCAGGGCGTAGTCGAAGAGGGCGCCGAAGTCCTCGGCGCGGACGACGCCGGAGCGCCGGAAGGCGGCGCCGTAGGCCATGTCGGTGCCGGCGAGGCTGCCGGTGTGCGAGCGCGCGGCCTGGGCCCCGGCCGCGGTGATGCCGACCTTGAGCACCACCACCGGCTTGACCGCCGCGGCCTGCTCGGCGGCGTGCAGGAACTCGTCGCCCTCGGTGATCGATTCGAGGTAGCCCACGATCACGCGCGTGGCGTCGTCCACGGTGAGGGCCTCGAGGAAGTCGACCTCGTTGAGGTCGGCCTTGTTGCCGAAGCTGATCACCTTGGCGCAGCCCATCTTCTCGCTGGCGGCCCAGTCGAGGATGGCCACGCACAAGGCCCCGGACTGCGAGATCACCGAGATGCCGCCGGCCGGCGGCACGCTGGGGGCGAAGGTGGCGTTCATCTTGTGGTGGGTGTTGACGATGCCGACGCAGTTCGGCCCCATGAGCCGCACCCGGTGGTCGGCGCACAGGCGCGCGATCACCTCCTCGCGGGCGGCGCCCGCGGCGCCCACCTCTTTGAAGCCCGCGGTGATCACGACGACGGACTTGACGCCGGCGCCGATGGCGCCGCGGATGGCGTCGGCGACCTGATCGGTGGGCACCGCGATCACGGCGAGGTCGAGCTCGCCGCGGAAGTCCTTGAGGTCGCGTCGGCACGGGATGCCGAGGATCTCCTGGGCCTTGGGGTTGACCGGCACGATCGTCCCCTCGAAGCCGCCGTCGATGAGGTTTCGCAGCAGCTCGTAGCCGAGCTTGCCCGGCGTCGACGAGGCGCCGACGACGGCGATCGTCCGCGGCGCGAGCAGGGCCTGGAGGGGCGTCGTCTCGCTCATGGCGAAAACCGTAGTCAGGTCGAGCCGCATGCTAGCCGACGAAGACGACCTCTTTCTTGTCGATCTCCGGATCGTCGAGCGCGACGGCCTCCAGCTCCTTCCAGAGCTTTTCGAGGGTCTCCAGGTCCTTCCGGATCCTGCGATCGAGAATCAGGTGCCCCTCATCCATAGACCTTCTCTCCGCCGTCCCGGACCGCTTCGGCGACGGCTCCCGCGAAAAAACGCAGGTCGATGGCGGTAGCGAGCTCGCGCTCAAGGGCGCGGGCGAAGGGTGTCTCGGCCTCGAGGTCGTCGCACTCGAGCGCGACGTCGATGTCGGAGTGGGCGTGAAAACGGCCCGGTCGCAGAAGAGAGCCGAAGAGGTAAACGCGGCGCACCGCGGGAAATTGAGACGCCAGGCGCCGGATTGCCTCGCGAGCCTGCCCGAGCTTGCGCTCGCGCAATTCCTCGCGCGCCGCGCGGCGAGAAGCGGCGCGGCGGGCATGGTACTCCCGAGGCGATAGGGTCTTGGCGGTGCGCAGGTCCATGGGGACGATCATACTCTCAGAACGGCACCTCGACGGCGGCGCACAGCCACTGGACGAACGGCGCGCCGTCGCGGCAAGCGGCGACGAAGCGGCCGGGGAAGCCCGCGGCGAGGACCTCGTCGTCGCCGAGCATGACGACGCCGATGAAGTCCTTGCGCTTGACGTCCTCGATCAGCGGGTGGTCCGGCGCGAGGTCTCGCGGCGGTTTCTTGAGGCTCTCGCCGGCGAGCTCGAAGCGCGCGGCGAAGGCGTCGCGAGCGCGGGTCCACGCGTCCGGGCGGGCGACGATCGCGTCGCGGATCTGGCGCAGGGTCGGCGGGTCGGGACGCCAGAGGCCGACGCCGACGAAGCTCTGGCCGGGCTGGAGATGGAGGTAGAAGCCGGGCGTGTGGGCGCCGGCGCCGGCGGCGTGCCGGAAGTGGATGCCGACGTGGGTCTTGTAGGGACTCTTGTCCGCCGAGAAGCGGGTGTCGCGGTGGATGCGGAAGAGCGATCCGCCCTGCGCCTTGGGGATCGCCAGGAAGTGCGGGCTGATCTCCCGCAGGTGCGGCTCGAAGCCGCTGATGAACGCGAAGGCCGGCTCCTTGACGTCCAGCTCGTAGCGGCTCTTGTTGCGCTTGAACCAGTCGCGGTCGTTGTGCTCGGTGAGGTCGCGGACGAAGGCGAAGAGCTCGGCTCCGAAGGGGTTGGCGAAAAGCATGTCGGGTCTCCTCCTTGTGTTGGTGCCACCGTCACTCGTCGCGCAACGCCACGATCGGGTCGACGCGGGCCGCCCGCCAGGCCGGCAGCAGGCCGGCGGCGCAGGCCACCGCGGCCAGGATCGCCGCCACCGCCGCGAAGCTCAGCGGGTCGCGCGGCGCCACCTCGAAGAGGAAGCTCGACACCAGCCCCGCCGCCCACAGCGCGGCCGCGACGCCGGCGACGATGCCCGCCGCCGCCAGCTTGAGGCCGCGCGCCATCACCGCCGCGGCCACCCGCCGGGCGCTCGCGCCGAGTGCCATGCGGATGCCGATCGTGCGCGTGCGCTGGACCACCAGGTAGGCCAGCACCCCGTAGAGGCCCACGGCGGCGAGCAGCAGGGCGAGCGACGCGAAGAGCGTCACCAGCCGGGCGCTCACCCGGAAGGGGCCGAGCAGACGCTCGACGGCCTCCTCCATCGTCCACACGCGGCTGAAGGCGACGTCGGGGTCGAGCTCGTGGATCTCGTCCTGGACCGTCCGCGCCAGGGCCATGGGCGCGCCCCTCGTGCGGACGATGAGGCTGACGCGGCCCGGGTCGTCCTGGAGGAGAGGCACGTAGACGAACGGCAAGGGATCCTCGGCGAGCTGGCGGTAGTGGGCGTCGCGGGCGACGCCGACGACCACGGTGGGCTCCTCGTCGCCGAGGTCGAGCGTGCGGCCCACCGCCGTCCCATCCGGCCAGATCATGGCGGCGGCCGCCTGGCTCACCACCGCGACGCGGGCGGCGCCGGCGCGGTCGCGGCCGTCGAAGCCACGGCCGTCGACGAGCGGGATGCCGAGGGTCTCGAAGTAGCCGGGGCCGACCGCGTTGAAGTTCGCCTGGAGCTCGTCGCCGTCCGCTCGCTGGACGCCTTCGGCGTCGAAGCTCGAGGACCAGCTTCCGTGGAACGGGACGAGCGCCGCCGCCGAGACGCCGGCGACCCCGGGCAGCGGCGCCAGGCGCTCCAGCGCCTGCTCGACGAAGCGGGCGCCGGTCTCCTCGTCGTAGCCGTGGTTGCGCAGGTTCATCGACACCAGCAGCCGCCGCTCGGACTCGAACCCGAGGTCGACGGATTCGGCCGCGGCGAGGCTGCGCACGAAGAGCGCGGCGGCGCCCACCAGCACGATCGACACCGCCACCTGGGCTACGACGAGGCCGTCGCGCAGCCACGAGCGGCCCTCGTTGGTGGTGCCGAGCTTGAGCACCGAGAGCACGTCGGTGCGCGCCGCGCCGAGCGCCGGCGCCAGCCCGAAGACGACCGCGGTCGCCACCGCCGCGGCGAAGGCGAAGGCGAGCACCGTCAGGTCGGGGGTGAAGCCCACGACGAAGCGGAACGGCAGGGCGCGGGCCGCCACGCCGGCCGACCAGAAGGCGAGCAGGAAGCCGCCGGCGGCGCCGGCGAGCGCCAGCAGCAGGCTCTCGGCGAGGAGCTGGCGGACGATCTGTCCCCGGCCGGCGCCGAGGGCCAGGCGCACCCCGAGGTCGCGGCGCCGCGCCGCCGTCCGCGCCAGGAGCAGGATGGCGACGTTGGCGCCGGCGGTCGCCAGCACCAGGGCGACGACGCCCATGAGCAGCCGCGAATAGCGCACGATCCGTCCGCGCGTTTCCGGCTCGAAACGGGTGTCTTGCGCGACCGCCATCCGCTGGTCTTCGTGGCCCCAGGCGGGGAACTCCTCCACCAGCGCCGCGTTGACGGCCGAGAGCCGCTCCTGGGCCACCGGCAGCGGGACGTCCGGACGCAGGCGTCCGACCACCTGGAGCCAGGTCACGGTCTGGTTCTCCACCCGGCGCAGGAAGTCGGCAGGGCTGGGCGAGAGGACCGGCTGCATCGAGGCCGGCACCCACACGTCGGGCGCCGCCTCGACCGGGCTCAGGCCCTGGAAGCCGGCGGCGGCGACGCCGGCGACGGTGAAGGGATGGCCGTTGAGCCGCAGGACGCCGCCCACGGCGTCCGCGCGTGCGCCGAAGGCGCGTTGCCAGAACCCGTGACTGAGCACGGCCTCGGGGTTGGCGCCCGGCGTGTCGGGCTCCTCGCTCATGAACCCGCGTCCCGCCGCCGGCCGCACGCCGAGGACGTCGAAGTAGTTGACCGAGACGAAGATGGCTTCGGCGCGGAGAACGCTCCCGCCCGCCGCCGCCGCGGCGGTGACCGCGGTGGCGTCGGGATCGAAGGCGGCGAGGCCGGCAAGGGCGTCGCCATGATCGAGGGCAAGGGCGTCGCGGAAGAAGACGTAGTCGGGATAGCTCCACCAATTCGGCCGGCCGTCGGCCATGAGGGGATGGAGACGCACCAGCTCCTGCGGCGCGGCGACCGCCCGCGGCGGCTGGAAGAGGAGCGTGTCGACGAGGGTGAAGATGGTGGTGTTGGCGCCGATGCCGAGGGCGAGGATCAGCACCGCCACGGCGGTGAAGCCCGGGCTCTGGGCGAGGGTGCGCGCGGCGTAGCGCAGGTCGCGGGCGAGGTCGGTGAGCATGACGTCGGTCTCAGGATCGCGACCGCTACGGTATCACCTCCGGGCGTAGGCCGGCAGGCGCAGGTGCCCGCTGGTCCGGCCGCTTGTGTAAGCGAAGCCGCCAGGTGGTATACTGCCCTGAGCGGGCTCCCTTCGACAGGCGAGCCGAGGCGGACAAGGAGAACCCCCGATGGAGCTGGACCAGGAGCTCAAGACCTACGACAGTCATCGCTACGAGCTTCTCGGCCGAGCGAGAGGCAAGTACGTTCTCATCAAGAAAGACCGTATCCTCGGAGAATTCGAGAGCCAGCAGGATGCACTTCACCGTGGATATGACGAATTCGGGAACGAGCCCTTTCTCGTGAAGCGCGTCGTGGAGATCGAAGTGCCCTACAGTTTTACGTCATTCCATATCCAGGTATAGGGATCATATCTTGCCTTCCTTCACCAACCAGGTCTCGAATCTGGACGAGGTCGGCCCTATCCTCGAGATTTCCGTCGGGCCCACCGCCAAACTGA
>DASWIG010000612.1:2500-12428 GCA_036397835.1 Thermoanaerobaculia bacterium | reverse complement strand
GTCCAGTTGTCGCCGGGGTTGTTGAGCAGGCCGCTGGCCAGGAAGTCGCCGTAGTCCGACGCCTCGTCGATGCCGCCGTTGTCGACCTCGGGGTCGTAGCCGACGGTGTGGCAGGCAAAGCACTGCGGGCCGTAGTGGGTGCTCGTGTTGAGGTTGTCGGTGAAGATCTCGGCGTGGCCGGTCTCCATCCAGGGGGTGAACGGATCGGGGATCAGGCCGCCGCTGTGGCAGGCCGTGCACAGCCCCTCGGCGAGCGGCCGGCCGTCGTCGTCCTGGGCCACGATCACGCCGCGCCAGGTGCCGGCGTAGATCGGGATCTCGATCCGCTGATCGGCGGCCTGGTCGCGCACCGCGAGCGTGTAGAGGCCCGGGATGTCGGGCGTGAAGTAGGGGTTGCGGCGGGTGTTGAAGGTCAGGCTCGCGCTCGAGCCGGCGGGTCGCGCCAGGCTCCAGTTGTAGCTGTCCTGTTCCTTGCCCTGCAGCAGCACCGCGTTGCCGATGGGGACGCTGGGAAGGCTGGTCGAGACCTTCCACGGCAGGGTGGTGTGGATCTCGACGTGCTCGACGTAGACGCCGGACGTGGTGGTCACCCGCAGCTCCAGGGTCACCAGGCCCGCTTCCTCCAGGGCGAAGGGGTTGACGCCCACGACCTGCCAGCGGTTCTGCAGGCCGGCGGGGAACTCGCCCTCCGGCACCGGCACGTTGGACGGCAGCTCGTCGAGGCCGACCGGCGGCTCGGACAGCACGCGGATGAGCTCGTCGTGGTAGCGCGCCTTGAAGGGAAGCGTCACCCGCAGGGTACGGCCCCGGGTGCCCACGAGCCTCGCCCGGGCGCCGCCGATCTGGCTCCACTCGTACGACTCGAAGGTCGAGCCGTCTGTGATCTCGAGGTTGGCGCGGGCGGTCAGGGTGCGGCCCGGCAAGGCGGTGCCGGTAAGGTCGACGCCGATGGTGACGCTCTCGCCGTCCTGGGCCTCGACGGCCGGGACCAGGAGCGCGAGCGCGACGGCGACGAGCGCCGCCCGCGGCCACCATCCGGAGCGTTGAATTGCGGTCATCATGGTCTTCTCCTTCGTCCGAAGTTGGGTTCAACATATGGTGGTCCACGGCTCGCGAGCCCGACAACGTTCCGGCGGGTAGCGTGACAACGCCGGGAGGTAGTTTCGAGCTACCCTGAGAGGCAGGTCGTCCGCGACGTCTTCCCGGACCTTCTCCATGCTCCGATTCGTCATCGCCCTGCTGCCCGAGGCTCGGCCCCTGATCGCGCGCTACCGTCTCGAGCTCGCCGCCGGGGACGGCGCCTTCAAGCTCTACCGCGAGGGCGACGTTGCCCTGGTGGTCTCCGGCGCCGGCAAGGTAGCGTCGGCGGCGGCCGTGGCCTACCTCCACGCCCGCGCCGACGGCGGGCGCCACGCCGCCTGGATCAACGCCGGCATCGCCGGCCACGGCCGCCGGGCGGTGGGGGAGGCGGTTCTCGCGCACGCGGTCCGCGACCGGGCCTCGGGGGCGTGCTGGTATCCGCCCCAGGTCTTCGCGCCGCCGGCGGCGACCGGCGAGGTGGTCACGGTCGACGCGGTGGAGGAGCGCTACGAGGGCGACGCCGCCTACGAGATGGAGGCGAGCGGCTTCTATCCCACCGCCTGCCGCTTCGCCACCGCGGAGCTCGTCCAGTGCCTGAAGGTCGTCTCGGACGGCCCCGGCGCGTCGCCGTACGGCCTCTCGGCGTCGCGGGTGGAGCAGCTCATAGGCGACCGGCTGGAAGAGCTCGAGCGTCTCGCCGAGGCGCTCCTGCCGCTGTCGGCGGAGGTCCGGCGTCTCGAGGAAGACCCGCCGGAGCTCGCCGAGTTGCTCGGGCGCTGGCGTTTCACCGTCACCGAGACGCGCCAGCTCCGCCGCCTCGTCCAGCGCTGGCGGGCGCTGGCGCCCGGGCGTCCGCTGGCGGTGGCGGAGCTGGCGTCGCTGCGCCGCGGCAAGGACGTGGTGCGTCGTCTGCGGGAGTGGGTGGCCGGGATGGCGGGGGAGATGATCGCGGACGGAGGACGGACATGCTAAGCTCCGACCTTGGAAGGGCCTCACCATGATGCAGAAGACCATTGCCGTCGCAGATCTTCAGAAGCGCTTCAGCGCCGTCTTCGACGAGGTGGCGGAGAGCCACGTCCCGTACGTCCTGATTCGGGATCAGGACCGCGAGCCGCAGGTGGCCCTGGTGCCCTATGCGGAGTACCTTCTTCTGCTGAAGCTCCGCGAACGGGACGCCGTCGCCCGCGTCCAGCGTTTGCGCAGCCGAATGGATGAGGCCAGCGCCGATCTCACGGACGAGGAAGTCGCCGCTGAGGTGGCCGCCGCTCGAGCGGAGCTTGACGATTGATCCGGGCTGTCGTCGATACCTCGATCCTGGTTCGGGCGCTCCTCAAGCCACGCGGGACTGTGGGACCGGTGCTCGATCTTCTCCTCGCGGGCCGCTTTACGCTTCTCTATAGCGCCAGCATTCTCGAGGAGTTGCAGGACGTTCTCCGCCGTCCGCGGCTGCGTCGAAGATTTCCGATGACGGATGAAGACGTTGACGGAGTCCTCGAACTGATTGTGCTCAGGGGGGAAGAGATCGTGGCGGAACAAGGGCTCTCGGTCAGCCGCGATCCCAAGGATGACAAGTTCCTCGAGGTCGCGGTCGAGGGTCGGGCGGACGTCATCGTGACCGGCGACGAGGACCTTCTCGTCCTCGATCCCTACGAGAGTATCCCCATAGTGGGTGCGAGGGCATTCCTGGAAATGCTGGAGAGCTCGACGTGCCAACGCTCGCAGAGCCGTCGGACGTCGTCAGCGTCGAAGCGTCCCAGTTGCGCCCGAGTACAGACACTTGCGACGACTCCCGCGACCAACCGGAAGCCTGCCTCGCGAGACGTGACCACAAGTCCGTCAGCATGTATAAGTGCGAAGTGAGTCAGCTCCTTGCCGTGCGAATAGAATACGGCCCAGAGATATCCCTTCTCATGCCCGAGCAGTTCGATACCATCGAGGACGGCGTCCTCGAGTCCTGCATGCTCGGCGCAGTGTCCTGCTTTCTCAGCCGCCTGGGCCTTGCCAATCAGCATGGGGCTACGTTCGAGCTCCTCGATCACGCTCTGAGCGCCCAGGAGAATCAGGCGATCGTCGCCGGTTTCGTGCTCCTGTTCGATTCCCGATTCTTTGAAACCACCGAGCGACACGAAGTACCCTGTGACCGGAGTGGGATGGTGCTTCTTGCGTTCTCGGGTGAGAGCGCCGAAGAACTTGTTCAGTGCATCACCACCTATCTTCTTAGCATGCGCCTTGCACTCAGCGGCCAGACGCTGAGGCTCTAGTCGGTGGATGCCCTCGACATCAAGCTCTCGGCCTGTCTTGTGGACGTTTAGGCGAAGCTCGTCGTACCCGAGGGCGAAGAAGAGGTCCTTCACCAGGCGCGTAAAGAGATCACCGCGTTGGTTGCTCGAAGAAGCCAAGAGCCGGAGAGATGGCGTGTCCATATTCTCGACCTCCAGGATCGAAGATACTGTGGTGCAGCCGTCCCGGCTGCCCCCGATGCAGGCGGGACGCCTGCACCACAACCCGGAACTCGTCTCCGAGCTTGCCGAGCGCTGTGCTAAGTTCCATCATCCGCACCCGCCTCGACCGCCTCGCGCAACTTCCTCATGACCTCGTCCTCGAAGCCCTTCCCGGCGTCCATGGCGTCCCCGGCGTCGCCGAGCTCCAGCAGTCCTTCTTCTATCCCCGCCAGGATCGCCTCGCGGGGAGCGGCGAGAACGCAGGCCGTCTGGTCTTCGGTGGGCAGCGCGACGACGCGGGCCGCGGCTCCCTGGTCCGCGGCCATGGCGTTGAGCAGGCCGAGCACCTGGTTGAGGTCGTACCAGTCGCCGAAGTTCGCGGCGTCGATTTCGTAGGAGCGGCCGTCGAGGTAGGCGCGAAGTCGGTACGGAGTTTCCTCCTCGGGAGGCGGCGGCTCTTCTTCGAAGACCGCGCGGTCGAGCGGCGGTCCCGCGAGCTCGGCCAGGTCGTAGAGGAGCGCGTCGTGCTCGTTGGGGTGCTGGTCCGTCTCGACGTCGAAGCAGTGAACCGGTCCGGACCGCTTCAGGACCTCCGCAGGGGTGTGGGCGCCGCTCAGCCAGTTCTCCGTTCCGGGGAGAGGGCCGCGGACGAACAGCCCCAGGGACCGCAGCTTCTCCTCGAGCTCTCCGTCGACCGGCGCCGTCGGCGGCTCCGCCGGGTCTTCGGTGCCCTCGTCAAAGTCCGGGTCGGTGCGGCAGGCCAGGTCCCTCTCGGCTCGCGAGTACTCGCGGAAGATCTCCTGGGCTCGCGGATGGGAAAGCGCGCCGAGGCTCGCCGCGACGGCGTCGCGTGGCTCGCCGGGCGGGAGCTCGTCGTGAAGCGCTACCAGCGGCTCGGCGGCTGCGGTGCCCGACCTGCTCACCAGGTCGGCGGCTTGCCGGGTGGCGCGGGCGTCACCGGCTCGGGCGACCTCGCCCAGGGCCGAGGCGAGAGCCGGCCTCCAGCGCGGGACGAAGTCGTCGCGCCAGTAGCGCGTCGACCAGTACTCGACGACCGTGGCGGCGGGCGCGTCAAGGCGCTCGAAGAGGGCCTCCACCTCGTGGCCGCCGCACAGGGGCAGGGCTGCCCAGGCCAGCTCGGCCGCGGCGCCGTCGCCGTCGACCGTCCTGGCCGCCCAGGCGCACAGCTCGGGCCGGCCGCACCACTCGAGCAGGCTGCCGTAGCTGCGGCGCAGCGCGTCGAGGTCGTCGCCGGCCGCCGCGGCGGCGTTCACCGCCCTCGAGAACCGGCCGAGGACTTCGGCGTCGCCGGCGCAGAGCTTCTTGCGGACGTGGACGAGCGGGTAGTCGGCGGCCTGCGCTTCGAAGTCCGCGACGCGAGCGGGCAGCTCGCGCGTGAAACGCTCCGGGATCGGACTTTCCCGGACGCGGGGCACGGCCATCAGGAAGACGCCTTCGGCCGTCGCCGGGCGGGGAACCTCCGCCGACTTGTCAGCGTCACTGGCAGGGCGGTCGGCGCACCCGGCCAGGAAGGCGCCTGCCAGCCACGCTGCCAAGGGAACGACGCGCCTGAGCATACCCGTCATCCTAGCACCGCCTGTAGAATGGCAGGTGATGATCGGCACCGTCTACGTCGAGCGCGAGATCGCCGGCCACCCGCGGACGGCCGCGATCCTGCGCCGGTTCCCGCGCGCCACGCGCGTCCCGTGCGAGCGCTACGGCGAGGTCTTCAACCGCCGGGCGCAGAGCTTCCGCCTGCAGAAGAGGCGCCCCGCCCTGATCCTGGCGCGCAAGCACGCCCGCCACGTGCTGGCGACGCCCGCCGGCTACGGCGTCGGCGGCCGGCGCAACTTCTACTTCTCGCACATGCTCAACTGTCTCTACGATTGCCGCTATTGCTTTCTCCAGGGCATGTACCGCTCGGCCCACTACGTGGTCTTCGTCAACTACGAGGACTTCTTCGACGCCATCGAACGGACGGCCGGGGACGGCGACGACGCCTTTTTCTTCTCGGGCTACGACTGCGACAGCCTCGCCTTCGAGGCGGTGACCGGCTTCGTCGGCGACTGCCTGCCGCTCTTCCGGCGCCTGCCGCGGGCCTGGCTCGAGCTGCGCACCAAGTCGGCGCGCGTCGAGCCGCTGCGCGCCGCCGAGCCGCTGCCCAACTGCGTGGTGGCGTGGAGCTTCACGCCGCCCGAGGTGTCCGCCGCGCTCGAGCACCAGGTGCCGTCGGTGGAACGGCGCCTGCGAGCCATGGCGCAGCTCCAGGGTGTGGGCTGGCCCCTCGGCCTGCGCTTCGACCCGCTCGTCTACACGCCCGACTACCGCGAGCAATACCGGCGGCTCTTCGCCGCGGTCTTCGCCACGGTGGGCGGCGCCGGCGTCCACTCGGTGAGCCTGGGTCCGTTCCGCCTGCCCACCGGCTTCTTCCGCCGCCTCGAGCGCCTCTATCCCGACGAGCCGCTCTTCGCCGGCGCTTTCGCGGACCACGGCGGCACGGTCTCCTACCCGCACGGTCTCGAGGCGGAGATGATCGCCTTCTGCAGCGAGGAGGTCCTGCGCTACGTGCCGCGGGAGGTCTTCTTCCCGTGCGGCGATCGGAGTTGACCAGCATGACGAGCGGCGCGCAACGGACGGTCCTGGTCACGGGAGCCACGTCGGGCATCGGACGGGCGGTCGCGGCGCGGCTGCTCGAAGAGGGCCACCGGGTGGTCGGCGTCGGCCGCGATTTCTCGAAGGTGAGCTTCGCCGGCTCGTTCGCGCCGGTCGTCCTCGACCTCGCGGACCTCGACGCCCTGCCGGCGCGGTTGCGCGACCTCGCCGACGAGCATCCCGCCGTCGACGCCCTGGTGCTGGCGGCGGGCCGGGGTCTCGTCGGCGGGCTCGAGCAGTGCTCCTACCGCCGCCTGCGGGAGCTGATCGACCTCAACGTCACCAGCCAGGCTTTCCTCGTCCGCGCTTTCGTGCCGGCGCTCAAGCGCCGGAGGCAGGGGGACGTGGTCTTCATCGGCTCGGAGGCGGCGCTGCGCGGCGCGCGCCAGGGCGCGGTCTACTGCGCATCCAAGTTCGCGTTGCGGGGCTTCGCCCAGGCCCTGCGCGACGAATGCGCGAAGAGCGGCGTCAAGGTCTCGATCGTCCATCCCGGCATGGTGCGCACGCCCTTCTTCGACGACCTGGCGATCACGCCCGGCGACGGCGAGGAGAACGCGCTGCTGCCCGAGGAGGTGGCCGCGGCGGTGGCGCTCGTGCTGGCCCAGCGCGGCGGCGCCGTGGTCGACGAGATCGTGCTCTCGCCGCTCAAGAACGTCGTCCGCCGGCGCGCGCACTGAGGGTCACGAGCGGATCTTCAGCCGCAGGCGCAGGCAGTCCTCGGAGTCGGACTGGTCGGACTGGTCGGACTTGTCGGACTTGTCGGAATTGCCGGACGATGGCTTGCCCCGCACCCGGTCCTCGAGCTTCTCGGCTTCCGCTTTGACCGCGTCCTCGACGCGTTTCTCCGCCGCGGCGATCTGCTCGTCGAGGCCGCAGGCGAAGAAGCACCAGGTGGCTTTCTCCGCCGCTTTGCGTACCGTGGTGGCGATGATCCGGACGATCGCCTGCTCGAGCGCCTCGTTGTCGAGGCTGAACGGGCCGAGGCCGCGGATCACCCGATCCACCAGGACCCCCGCCGTCGACTCGACGCGGTCGTCGAAGCGGGTGATGCGGTCGAAGTCCGGGGGCTCCACCTTGCCGACGCCGGCGGTGGCGTCGAAGAGCGGCAACGCCAGGGCGGCGTTGGCCTCGCCGAGGTCGAGACCGGTGGCGCCGCCCTGCGCCGGCAAGCCCTCGTGGGCGTCGAAGACGGCCTCCAGGATCACCCGGATCACGTCGGTGCCCACCGCGAGGTATTCCTGCGTCAGCGGCTGGCCCTGGAGGTCGGTGACCTCCACGAAGTGCTCCGCGGTCGGGCTGAAGGTGAAGTCGATGCCCGGGAATTGGGCGGCGTAGGAGCCCTCGCGCGCCATGAACCTCGTCTCCGCGACTTTGAGGAAGCGCCGGTCGACGTTGCCGGTCGAGCCGCGGAGGTCGTCGTAGAGCTGGGCGGCGAGGGCGCCGCAATCCGGCGCGCCGTTGGCGGAGCGGCCGCAGAGCTTCGGCACGTGCCGGGCGAGGCCGCGGGCGACGTCGGCCTGGGCCTGCGCCGCGTCGATGGTGAAGTCCACCTGAACGAAGCGGCCGTCGCGGAAGTAGGCTTTCAGGTACTCGCGCACGTAGACCGCGGTGCGCCGGTCGCGCGCCGCACGGCGTTGACGGTCGGTGTCCGGCGCGATCTCGTTCACCCTCGTGAGCTGGCTCTCGCAGACGCCGGCCAGCGCGTCCCACGCGCCGGTCGAGATCGAGCGGTGCGCCTTGTCGAGCAGATCCCCGACCTCCCTCGTCGAGAGCTGGAGCGTCACCGTGCTTCCCGCACCGTCCTCGGTCCTGGCGTCGTCGTGGCCGCGGACCCGGTTGTGCAGGTCGACGGCCTGCGCCACTACGGGATGGCTCAGCACGGCCGCCGCCTGGCGGGCCGGGTCGCCGGCGGGCAACGCCGCCACCGCCGCTTGTGTGTCCGGGCCGGGGCTCGGGTCGACAGGGTCCACCGCCGCCGCGTCGCGGCTGTGGAGCAGCGGCGTTGAGGCGTCGCCGGCGCAGGCGCCGCCGCGCTCGCGCAGGCATTGCCGGTAGCGCTGCAGGTCGCCGGCGATCAGGCAGAGGGTCTGCTCCTGCGTCAGGCTGCGGGCCGCCAGGCGCGTCGCCACGTCCTCGGCGAGCGAGGCGCAGCCGCCCGCGGCGCCGGCGGTGAGCAGCAGGCAGAGGGAGAGGAGAGCTCGGGTCATCGTTCCTCCTTCGGTTTGCGCCCCGGAGCTTACGACACCGTTGACATCCGCGCCCGCTTCGGTTATTTCTGTATCGACAGAAACGGGAGAACACCTTGCAGCTCTCAGACGTCCAGCAGCGATTCGTGCTCCACTGGGGCGAGATGGGCACCCGGTGGGGCATCAACCGTTCGATGGCGCAGATCCACGCCCTCTTGTACGTCTCGCCGCGGCCGATGAACGCCGAGGAGATCGTCGCCACGCTCTCGGTGGCGCGCTCGAACGTGAGCACCAGCCTGCGCGAGCTCATGGGTTGGGGCATCGTGCGGGTGGTCCACGTCTTCGGCGACCGCCGCGACCACTTCGAGACCGAGGGCGACGTCTGGGCCCTCTTCCACCGCATCCTCGACGAGCGCAAGCGCCGCGAAATCGACCCCACCGTGGCGACGCTCCAGGCCTGCCTGGCACACGCCGAGGGCGAGAGCGAGCACGTGCGCCGCCGCATCGCCGACATGCTCGAGTTCTTCGAGCTCACCGGCCGCTGGTACGAGACCGTGGGCGCGCTGCCGAAAGGCGTGCTCGTGAAGCTCGTCAGGCTGGGCGACAAGGTGCCGAAGAAGCTCGGCCTGACCTGAGGACGACCGCGTGAACACGGAAATCGACGTTGCCGAGACCTGGACGCCCGCCGCCGCGCGGCCGGCGACGGCGCCGCGCGCCAACGACCGCCAGCACGTCGTGCGTTACTACCGCGAGGCGGGGCCGGACTACGCGGCCTGGAGCCGCGACCTCAACATGCACTTCGGCTACTGGCGCCGCGGCCTCAACCCGTTGCGGCGCGAGACCATGCTCCACGAGATGACGCGTCAGGTCGTGCGCCGCCTCGGCCTCGACCTGGACGCGCCCCAGCGTCTGCTCGACATGGGCTGCGGCGTGGGCGCGTCGGCGCGGCTGGCGGCGTCGCAGTGGCCGGCGCTCGCGGTCGACGGCCTCACGCTGGTGCCGTGGCAGGTGGGGGAGGCCCGGCGGCTGGCCGCGGCGCGCGCCCTGGACGGCCGCGTCCGCTTCCTGCAGGGCGACTATACCGCGGCGCCGCTGCCCGCCGCCGCCTACGACGGCGTCTACGCGATCGAGAGCGCCTGCCACGCGTCGGGGCTCGACAAGGAGGGCTTCGTGCGCGAGGCGGCGCGGCTCGTCAAGCCGGGACGGCGCCTGGCGGTGGCGGACGGCTTTCTCAAGGGCGACGGACCGATGAACCCGCTGCTGCGCTGGGCCCTCGACCGGGTGTGCGCCAACTGGGCGCTCGAGACCTTCGCCGAGATCGGGCACTTCAGGCGCTGCCTCGAGCGTCACGGCTTCGCGGACGTCCGCGTGGAGGACGCCTCGTGGCGTATCGCACCGTCGGTGATGCACATCCCGTGGGTGACGGCGCGCTTCCTCGCCCGCGAGCTGGCGGCGTCGCGGCTGCGGATGGGGCGGGTGCGCTGGGGGCACGTCCGGGCCTGCGTGCTCTCGCCCCTCGTCGGGATGGCGCGGCGACGGTTCGGGTATTTCCTGGTCTCGGCGTCCAGG
>DASWIG010000611.1:0-2773 GCA_036397835.1 Thermoanaerobaculia bacterium | reverse complement strand
GCCGGTGTCGAGCTCCTCCCGCGAGCGGCGGCTCGACGAGCTGAGGAATGAGACCCGCGGCCGGGCCGACTGGCAGTCCACGATCGTCTGGCTCGTAACGCCGCCTCAGGACCTCGACGACCTCCTCTACGAAGCCTGCCGATCCGCGAACGTCACGCGCACGACCTCCGAGCACGACGCCGACCGCGACGTCGCCCAGTACGTCCGCGCCGAGCGACGCCGCCTGGAACGCCTGCGCGAAGCCGCCAGGGCGCGCCTCGCCGCCTCGATGCACGATGGCGCCTTCGTGTTCCGCGGCCTGGACCGGCCGGTCCGCGAGTACGACGGAAACGCGCTCATCGGCGCCTGCAATGCCCTCCTCGAACAGGCCGCGGACGCGGTCTTCCCCGCATTCCGGCACGCGCCGCTCGCCGCCAAGACCCACCAGGCGGCGCGGTTCCTGGAGTGGGAGCGGCCCGACCGCATGCCCGCCGAACGCGACCCGCTCAAGCTGATCGAGATCCGGGCCGGCCAGGCGCGCGTCAGGACCGAGGAGCCGCCGCTGTCCGAAGCGCTGCGCGTCTTCCGCGAGAAGGTGGACGCCGCCGGCACCGGCCGCCTCCAGGGATCCTTCGTGCAGGACCTCTTTGCCGCCGCGCCCTACGGATGGTTCAAAGACACCACCCGCTACCTCTTCGCCGCCCTGCTCGCGGCCGGCGATCTGGAGGTCCACACCCCCGGCGGCGTCCTGCGAACGCCGGGACCCGGCGCCGTGGAGGCCTTTCGCAACACGGCCTCCTTCAACCGGGTGGGCCTCTCGCCCCGGGGCTCCAAGCCACCCATCGAGGCCCTCGACCGGGCCGCCCGCGTGCTCGAGGGCCTTTTCTCCGTCGAGGTGCTCCCCCTGGAGGACCACGTCAGCCGTGCCGTGAGGTCCGAGGTCCCACCGCTCATGGAGACGGTCGGCTCGCTGCCCGACCGCTTGCGGCTGCTCGGGCTGCCCGGCGAGGAGCGCGCGCGCTCCCTCCTCCAGAGCTGCTCGGACCTGCTCCGAGAAGACGCCGGCGGGGCCGCGAGCATCCTGGGCGCGCCCGAGAGCGGCTTCGCCGCCGATGTCCGCTGGGCGCGCGAGGCCGTCAAGTGTCTCGACCTCGACGGCGAGGAGACCCTCCGCGGCGCCGCCGCGCTTCGCCGGGAGCTGGTCGAGCTCACCGAGCTCTTTCCCGATCTCGGCGACGCCGCGCCCCCCGAGCACCTGCGAGCCATCGAGGACGTCCTGGCGAGCGAGAGCTTCCCGGCCCGCATGGCGGACCTGCGCAGCGCGGTGGCGGCGCTCCGGCCAGCGATCGGCACCGTCTATTCGGAGCGGCGATCCCGGCTCGCGAGCGCCGTGCGGTCCGCACGCGACGAGCTCGAGGCCATGCCTGAATGGGCGGCGCTCGACGAAGAGGACCGCGACGCGGTCGCGACGCGCCTCAATATCGACGACCTGCCGGCGAACCCCGCCGCGGATCGCCTCGCCGCCGACCTGCGCCGCCTGCTCACCCGGGCCGCGCGGCTGGCCGCGGCGCTCGCCGAGGGCAAGGCCGAGGTGCGCCGCCGCGTGCCGGCGAAACCGCGGCGCGAAGCAGACAAGACGGACGCCGCGCAAGTGGTGGTCTTGCGAACCCTGCTGCCCGCATCGGTCCTCGGCGACGTCGCGGCCGTGGAGCGCTGGATCGAGGACCTCCGGCGCCGGCTCGTCGAGCTGGCCGAGCTCGGCCCGGTGCGCCTCGTGGACCGGGAAGACGACTGATGCCGCTCTCTGATGCCGAGCGCAGGACGCTGACCGGAACGGTCGGCCGCTGCCGTCGCCTGCTGGAGGATGAAGCTCACAACCAGCTCGAGGTGATCTATAGGTTCAACCGCGACGGCGTTCCCCGCGCTCTCGACGGGCTCCCGAGCTCATCGATCGAACGGGGCGTCGCCGAAGAGCTGCGCGAGTGGCACCGCCATTTCACGAACCTGGCCCGCGGAACGCCGGCACAGCGCCAGCTCGCCGCCTTGCGAAGAATGGCCGAGGAGACGGCGTTCACCGTCCTGCACCGCCTCGCCGCGATCCGCATGGCCGAGGAACGCGGAGTGCTCCGGCCCTGTCTCAGGGACGGTCTGCGATCCGACGCCTTTCGCCTGTTCCTCCAGTTCTCGGAGGGCGCGCTGGGCCGCGAAGAGGAAGCCTACCGTCTCTTCCTGGAACGCGTGTTCGACGAGATCGCCCAGGACCTGCCTGCGCTCTTCGATCGGCGCGAGCCGCGCTCGCTGATATTCCCGCGCGCGAAGTGTCTCGAAGACGTAGTTGCCGAGCTCACCGTCGCCGATCTCCGCCGTGCCTGGCAGGACGACGAAGCCATCGGCTGGGTCTACCAGGACTTCGATCCGGCCAAGGAACGCAAAGAGCTCCGGCGCGGTAACGACGTCCCTCGCGATTCGACCGACTTGGCGATTCGGAACCAGCTCTTCACGCCGCGGTGGGTCGTCGAATTCCTCACCGACAACACCCTCGGGCGGCTATGGATTGAAATGACAGACGGCGAGACGGAGATCGCCGACGCCTGCGCCTACCTTCTGCGCGCCGACGTGACCTCACGGGTGGCGCCGAAGGACGTGCGCGACATCCGCGTGCTCGACCCGGCCTGCGGCAGCGGCCACTTCTTGCTCTACGCTTTCGACCTCCTGGAACGGATCTACCGCGAGGCCTGGGATCGTCGGATCGGCATCAGCCCCGACCGGAAGCCTCTTTGGGTCGAGTGCCCGG
>DASWIG010000610.1:0-8525 GCA_036397835.1 Thermoanaerobaculia bacterium | reverse complement strand
CCGCCCGCCGCCACGGCACGCAGGACGCCGGCCTCAGCCGCGGCCTCGAGAGCCGGCGGCGACGGCGACGGCGGCGTCAGCTCGAGCCAGCCCACCCGGCCGCCGGCCCGTCGGATCGCGGCGATGAGCTCCGCGAAAGCTCCCGCCCCGTCCTCGACCCGGAGGAGATGCTGGCGCATGCTCAATGCTCCTCGGGATAGAGCAGGACGTCGCGGCGTTCTTCCCGGAAGGCGTCTTCTTCGGCGGCCCAGCCGGCGACCCATTCATCGACGCCGCGGCCGCGCTCGAGGGCCCGGCGGAAGTCGTCGCACCCCGTGAGGAGGTCGATCGCCGGCCGCTCGCTCTCGAACTCGTAGGGCGCCTCGCGCCAGGCGAAGCCCTCGCCAAGCTGGTCGTGGAGCGAGCGCAGGAGCTCGACGCCGGTGCGGTAGGAGCGGAAAAGGAGCGGATCGGTGACGACGAGCTCCACTCCGCCGCAGACGGCTCCGGCGTGCTTCTGGAACTGCGGGCGGAAGTACGTGGGCAGGAAGGCGACGCCCGGCAGCCGCCGCTCGTCGAGCGCCCGGACGAGGGCCGGCGGATCGACGCCGGGAGCGCCCACGAGCTGGAACGGACGCGTGGTGCCGCGTCCCTCGGAGAGCTCGGTCGCCTCCACCAGGCAGCCGCCGCCGTAGACGAGCGCGGTCGCCGGCGCGGGCATGTTCGGCGACGGCGCGATCCATGGCAGGCCGGTCTCTCTCCAGGCCATGTCGCGGCGCCAGCCCTCCAGCGTCAGGATCCGCGGCTTCTGGCGCCAGTGGCGGCCGGCGTAAAGCACCAGCTCGCCCAGCGTCAGGCCGTGGCGCACCGGCAGGCCGGCGAAGGCGCCGACGAACGACTCGAAGCCCGGCCGCAGGCGGTTGCCCTCCACCGCCATGCCGCCGAGCGGGTTGGGGCGGTCGAGCACCCACACCTCGAGCCCCGCGACGAGCGCCTCCGCGGCGGTCCAGACCGCGGTGGCGGCGTAGGTGTAGTAGCGGCTGCCGACGTCCTGGAGGTCGATGAGCACCAGGTCCAGGCTCGCGAACGCTTCCGGGCGCGGGCGCAGCGTCTCGGCGGTCTCGCCGTAGAGCGACAGGATCGCCGCGCCGGTCCATGGGTCGCGCCGGTCGGCGCTCGCCACCATGTCCTGCTCGACGCCGTAGTAGCCGTGCTCGGGTCCGAAGAGGGCCCGCGGCGGCCCCGCCGCGGAAGCCGCGAGCGCCAGGTGCAGCGGCCGCGCGTCGTGGGTGATCGAGGCGCCGTGCGCCAGCAGGCCGTACCGCCGGCCGCGCAGCGTCTCGGCTTCGGCGAGCAGGCGCTCGCAGCCGGTGGCGACCCGCGGTCTCGTCATGGCGCCTCGCGGCGGTAGTCGCCGCTTCTTCCGCCGCTCTTGACGTCGAGGCGCAGGTCGGTGATCACCGCCTCGCGCTCCACCGCCTTGACCATGTCGTAGAGGGCGAGGGCGGCGTGGGCGCAGGCCACCAGGGCCTCGAGCTCGGCGCCGGTGCGGGCCGTGACCACCACCTGGGAGCGGATCTCCACGCCGCCGGCGCACGGCTCGACGGCGACGTCGACGTGGTCGAGGCTCAAGGTGTGCGCCAGCGGGATGAGCTCGTCGACCCGCTTGGCCGCCTGGATGCCGGCGATCCGCGCCACCGCCACCGCGTCGCCCTTGGGCATCTCGGCGAGCCGCGCCACCGTGGCGGGCGCGAGGAGAACGCGGCACGACGCGCCGGCGAGGCGGCGGCTGACCGGCTTGGACGACACGTCGACCATGCGGGCGCGACCCTCGCGGTCGAGGTGGCTGAAGTCAGGGGGCGGATGGCAATCGGGGAGATCGGGCATCGTCTTTCCTCGCGGCGCAGCGACGGGCTATGCTAGCACTCGCCTTCGCCAGTACGTTCCATGCGGCTCGCCATCGTCATCCCGACTCTCGACGAGGAGGCGGCGCTCGCCGCCTCGTTGCCCGCGGCCCTCGGCCTGGCCGACGAGGTCTGGGTCTCCGACGGCGGCAGCCGCGATGCCACCGTCCGCGTCGCCCGGCAGCTCGGCGCCCGGGTGGTGGCGGGGGAGGCCGGCCGCGGCGGCCAGCTCAACCGCGGCGCCCGCGCCGCCGGCGCCGAGATCCTCCTCTTCCTGCACGCGGACACCCGGCTGCCGCCGTCGGCGCCGCGGCGGGTGCGGGAGGCGGTGGTCTCGGGCGCGGTCGGCGGCGGCTTCCGGGTGCGCTACGACGACGGCCGCCGCGTGCTGCGGCTCGGCAACCGGCTGATCCGGCTGCGTACGCGGCTGACCGGCTGCCCGCTCGGCGACCAGGCGCAGTTCGCCACCCGCAGCGCTTTCGAGGCCCTGGGGGGATTCCGCGAGTGGCCGATCCTCGAGGACCTCGACTTCATCCGGCGCCTGAAGCGTTACGGCCCCACGGAGATCGTGGACGAAGACGTGGTGACGTCGGCACGGCGGGTGCTGGCGCACGGCGTGGCGAGGAGCGTCGCCACCAACTACCTGATCTGGGCCCTCTACTTCCTCGGCGTCTCGCCGCATCGGCTGGCGCGGCTCTACCGCCACATCCGCTAGTGCCCTTTTCGCCGCCCTCGGCCGCGCGCCAGGGCTTGCCGCGCACGAGAGGGCCTGGCGCGCAAAAAAAGGCCCCACGCCGGGCGTGCGTGGGGGCTCTCTTCTTGGGGGGTGATGCCAGGCGTGGAACCTACGCGTTCACCGCGTCCTTCAGCGCCTTGCCGGGCTTGAAGCGGACGCCCTTGCTGGCCGGTATGGTGATCGGCTCCTTGGTCTTGGGATTGAGACCCTGGCGCTCCGACCGATCCGAGATCTGGAACGTGCCGAAGCCCGGCACCTGCACCCGATCGCCGCGGACGAGCGCGGCGCCGATGTAGTCGAAGACGGCGTCGACGATCTCACCCGCCTGCTTCTTGGTCACACCTTCCACGTGATTCACCACCTGGTCGACAATGTCAACTTTGCCTGCCATCACTCCTCCTTGGGCCCATTACTTGGTCCGCACTTCGTTCAGAGGGGCCCCCTTGGTCGAGTGCCGATACACTCTCCCCAGGAGCCGCTCGGTAGCGTTTAGCGTCTCGATGACTGCGTCGAGGTCGCGGGCGACCTAGGGCCGCAAAATACGGTATCCATCGAAGCGTGTCAATACGCTGAGGCCGCCCGGGGGCATTTCGTCACGGAATCAGGCCCACCGGGTCAGCACGTGGACGGTGAAGCCGTCATGGTCATCAGCCGGTAGCATCAACCAGCGCCCGGGACCCGTCACCTGCCGTTCGAGGGGGAAGGGGAGACGTCCGTCGAGGTCGAGGGGGGCGAAATCCGGCCTCTCGGCGAGGAAGCGCGCGATCACCTCCGCGTTCTCCTCCGGCTCGAGGGAGCAGGTGATGGCGACCAGCAATCCGCCGCGATCCACGAGCGGCGCCGAGCCTACGAGCATGCGCCACGCTTGCCGCGCCAGCCGGCCGATCTCCGGCTCGGAGATGCGCCATTTGAGCTCGGGGTTCTTGCGCAACGTGCCGGTGCCGGTGCAGGGCAGATCGACCACGACCCGGTCGAAGGGTCCGGCGAGCGCCGGCCGGCCGGCGTCGGCCAGGTGCAGCGGCAGCTCGCGGCGCAGGCGCCGCAGGTTGCGGCGCAGCAGCGCCAGACGCTCGATAGTGACATCGGCCAGGAATATCCGCACGGAGGGCTCGGTGGCGAGGAGGGTGAAGCTCTTGCCGCCGGGCGCCGCGGCGACGTCGAGGATCCGTTCGCCCGGCCGCGGCGGCGGCAGCAGCGCCGCCGCCTGGCTCGCCTCGTCCTGCACGTAGAAGTCGCCGCGCCCGTAGCTCGGAGCGCGCAGGGGGTTGCCGGCGCGCACGATGAGCCCCAACGGCGAGAGGGCCGAAGGCTCCACCGCGACGCCCTGGTCGATGAGGTCCTCGGCCAGGATCTCGCGGCCGCCGCGGTCGCGGAAGGCGAGCAGTTGCAGGACCTTCGGCCGGTTGTTGACGTCGAGCAGCTCGACCGTCCGGCGGCGGCCGAACCGTTCCAGCCAGCGCTTCACCAGGAAGTCGGGATGGCTCCACTCGATGGCCAGGCGGCTGACCGGATCGCGGTTATCGATCGGCCACTCCTCGATCCGCGGGGTGCGGGCGATGCGCCGGAGCACCGCGTTGGCGAAGCTGGCGCCGCCGCGATGGGTCTGGCGCAGAGCGTGCGAGACCCCCTCGTTGACCGCGGCGTGGGCCGGCACCCGGTCGAGGAAAAGGAGCTGGTAGGCGGCGATCCTGAGCGGCGTGCGCAGGGCGGGCTCGATCTTCTCGAACGGCCGGTCGCTGGCGTGGCCGATCACGTCGTCGAGCCGCCGCAGCCAGCGCAGGGTGCCCAGAGCGAGCTCGCGCAGGAGCGCGTGGTCGCACTCGTCGATCCGCGCCAGCGCGCTCTCCAGGAAGACCGAGGACGGCGCCAGGGTGGCGAGCGTCTGCTCCACCACCCACGCCGCCGCCCCGCGCACGTTGTCCTCCGGCGTGCGCGGCTGCGCCATGCGCCGGCCGCGGAACGGCTGCCGGGGGGGGACGCGGCGCTTGGTCATCGCGGTGCTACATCGGAGGGGGAGGGTCGGGGGGACGAAAGACGGAAGCGCTCGCCGGGCCGCAAGCGCTCGCCGTTGACGAAATCCGCGGCCCCGACGCCCCGGCGTCCGGGACGCTGGACGCGAGCGAGACCGAGCATCGTACCACTCTCGTTCGCAGGGCCGCCGCAGCGTACGCCGAGGTGGTCCTCCACGAGGCCGAGGATGGTGCCGGGCTCCTCCTCGCCCGGTCTCTCGGCAAGCACCCGCGCGGCGAGGATCCTGAGCGGCTCGCCGCGCAGCTCGGCCACCAGCAGCGGCCAGGGGGTGAAGGCGCGCAGCCGGTCGTAGATCCGCGGCGCCGGCGCTCGCCAGTCCACCTCCGCGTCGGCCTTGGTGATCCGCGGCGCGTAGGTGGCGAGCGCGTCGTCCTGGGGCCGCGGCTCGAGGGCGGCGGCCTCGAGCCGGCGCAGGGTCTCCACCATCAGGCCGGCGCCGAGCTCGGCCAGGCGCGGCGCCAGCTCGCCGGCGGTTTCCCGCGGGCCGATCGCGAGCTCCGCCTGCAGGAGCACGGGGCCGGTGTCCAGGCCGGCTTCCATCTTCATGGTGGTGACGCCGGTGCGCGTCTCGCCGGCGGCGATGGCGGCCTGGATCGGTGCCGCGCCGCGGTGGCGCGGCAGGAGCGAGGCGTGAAGGTTGAGGCAGCCGTGACGCGGCAGCTCGAGCAGCGCGGGGCGGAAGATCTGGCCGAACGCCACCACCACGGCGACCTCGGGCGCCAGCTCCACGAGGGCCGCCATGAAGCTCTCCTCGTTCACCTTGGCGGCCTGCCGCACCGCGAGGCCGTGGCGCCGCGCCCAGAGGGCGACCGGGGGATCCTGGAGCTTCCTGCCCCGCCCCGCCGGCCGCGCCGGCTGGGTGACCACCAGGAGCGGCGCGTACGAGGCCTCGGCGAGGGCGGCGAGGGTCGGCACCGCGAACTCGGGGGTTCCGAAGAAGACGGTCCTCAGCATGCCGGCGCTCCTCCCGCCGGGGTCATTCCTGGTCCTGCGCCGCGTCGATCTCGTCGAAGTAATCGGGCGGCACCAGCACCTCGCGCGGCTTCGAGCCTTGCGCCGGGCCGAGCAGGCCGTCGGCCTCGAGCATGTCTACGAGGCGCGCGGCGCGCGAGAAGCCGATGCGCATGCGGCGCTGCAGGTAGCTCGCCGAGGCCTGGCGCTCGCGCACCACCAGCCGCGCCGCCTCGTCGAAGAGCGGGTCGTCCTCGCCGCCGCCCTGGGTGCCGGCGCCGCCCGCCTCCTCGGGGTCCTTGACCACGTCGGGGTCGAGCTCGGGCTTGCCGCGGCGCTTGAGCCAGCGCACCAGCGCCGCCGTCTCCTGCTCGCTGACGTAGGCGCCGTGGATGCGCAGGATGCGCGACGTGCTCGGCGGCATGAAGAGGGCGTCGCCGCGGCCGAGGAGCTTCTCGGAGCCGACCTGGTCGAGGATCGTGCGCGAGTCGTGGCGGGTGGCGGTGGCGTAGGCCAGGCGGCACGGGAAGTTGGCCTTGATGGTCCCCGTCAGGACGTCGACCGACGGCCGCTGGGTGGCCACGATCAGGTGGATCCCTACCGCCCGCGCCATCTGCGCCAGGCGCGCGATCGAGCTCTCGACGTCGCCCGAGGCCACCATCATCAGGTCGGCGAGCTCGTCGATCACGATCACGTAGTAGGGCAGCGGCTTCAGATCGTCGGGCTGGATCTCACTCTCGCCTTCGCGCAACGCCAGCCGCTGGCGCTCGCGCGGGTCGCGGATGGCGCGGTTGTAGTAGGCGATCGAGCGCACGTGGACCTCGGCGAGCAGCCGGTAGCGGCGCTCCATCTCGGCCACCGCCCAGCGCAGGGCGTTGGCGGCCTTGCGCGGCTCCACCACCACCTCGGTCTTCATGTGCGGGACGTCGGCGTAGACGCCGAGCTCGATGCGCTTGGGGTCGATGAAGATGAACTGCACCTCCTCGCGGGTGGCCTTGTAGAGGATCGACGTGATCATGCTCTGCAGCCCCACGCTCTTGCCGGCGCCGGTGGCGCCGGCCACCAGCAGGTGGGGCATGTTGGCGAGGTCGGCGTAATAAGGCCGGCCGTGGAGGTCGACGCCGAGCGCCAGCGTGAGCACCGAGGGCGCCAGCCGGAACTGCTCGTTGGCCAGCAGGCTGCCGAGGTGGATCAGCGAGCGCTGCTTGTTGGGCACCTCGATCCCCAGGGTGGAATGACCGGGAATGCGGTCGATGCGCACCGACTCGGCCTTGAGCGCCAGCGCCAGGTCGTCCTGCAGGCCGACGATGCGGCTGACCTTGACGCCCGGCGCCGGCTGCAGCTCGAAGACCGTGATCACCGGCCCCGGCGAGACGCCGACCACCGTGCCGTCGACGCCGAACTCCGAGCACGACGTGCTGATGTTCTCGCCGCGGCGGATGAGCTCGGCCTCGTCGTGCGCGGTCATCGGCTTGTCGGTCCTGAGCAGGTTCACCGGCGGCAGCTCGGGCCCCCTGAGCTCGTCGGCGATCTCGAGCTCAGCCTGCCGCGGCTGCGGCGCCGGCGAGCGCGGCCCGGCCGAGCGCGGCCCGGCCGAGCGCGGCGGCGGCGAAGGCGCGGGCGGCGCCGGCGACGAGACCTGCACCTTGCGGATGGCGAAGCGCCCCTCGCCCTTGCGGGGCAGCACGCGGTTCGGCAGCTCCAGCTCGAGACGCGCGGGCGCCGCCTCGGGCCCGGCCGGCGCCGGCGCGACGACGTCCACCTCGGAAGAGCGCAGCCCGCGGGCGAGCACCCGGCGGCGGGCGTCCTGGTCGTCGCGGCGCCTGAGACGGCGGACGCGGGCGACCACCAGGCGCTCCCAGGCGTCCGCCAGGCGCAGGCGCAGGGTCGCCAGCAGGTCGCCGAGGGTGGTCTGCGCCGCCAGGCTGGCGCCGATCAGGAAGACCGTGAAGAGCACCAGGAAGGCGCCGCCGAAGTTGAGCCTGGCGATCAGCGTGTCGCAGAGCAGTACGCCGGCGACGCCGCCCGCGTCGAGCTCGACGCCGCGCCAGGTCGCCCGCTGGACCAGCAGTTGGCAGATGCCGGGCAAGCTCACCAGCACCGCCGCCACGCCGAGGCCGCGGCCCCGGATCGGCGCCGCCTCGGGCGCGGTCAGCCGCCGCCACGCCACGACGCCCACGAGCGCCGGCACCAGCAGCGCCGCCACGCCCATCAGGGCGAAGAGCAGCGCCGCGACCTGGGCGCCCACGGGGCCGATCCAGTTACGGATGGAAGTCTGCTCCGGCGGCTGGTGGAGCACGCTCGGGTCCTGGGGATGGAAGCTCAGGAGGCTCGCCGCCAGCAGCACGACGCAGGCGGCGAGCAGAACGCCGAGGATCTCGTTGCCCTTGCGGGCCGAGATGCCCAGGCTCAGGAGCTTGCGGGTTCGGGTAATGACGGTCATGGGAGGTGCTCGATAGCCGGATAACGTCTTCAACTTCCGCTTGAGGTAAGGAGCGCTAAATTGCGATAAAGCCTAGCAGAACTTGAGGCGAGACTCAAATCGATCCCGCGCCGGACCCGCCGCCGGCCGCACGGGCATTCATGCCCGTGCGCTAGGATCGCCGCCGATGGCCGACCTGCTGCTGCTGCGCTACGAGACGCCCGCGGCGGCCCGCTCGCCGGAGCTGCGCTACTCGGGCTCGTGCCTGCGGGCGGTGGCGCGGCGTGTGTTCGGGCGCGTCGAGGAGGTGCGCTGGCACCACGGGCTGGAGGACGCGCCGGTCGCCGCGGACGCGCCGGCGCTCGTCGTCGGCCATGAGGACGTCCATCTCGGCGCGCGCAGCCTGGAGGCCATGAGAGCCGCGCTGGCGGGCGGCGCCCGGGTGGTGGCGCCCGACCGGCTGGCGAGCTTCGAGCTGGACGAGGAGGTCCACACGCTGCGG
>DASWIG010000609.1:0-27893 GCA_036397835.1 Thermoanaerobaculia bacterium | reverse complement strand
CTGCGCGCCGACCACGTCGGCGCCTACGGCGGCGACGTGGCGACGCCCCACCTCGACCGCCTGGCCCGCGAGGGGGCGCTCGCCGAGCAGGTCTGCGCCCACGTCCCCCTGACCCGGCCGTCCCACGTGTCGCTGATGAGCGGACGCCTGCCCACGGAGACCGGCGTGCGCGACAACGTGTCGCCGGCGGCGATTCCCGACCTGCCGCTGCTCGCCGAGGTCCTGCGCGACGCCGGATTCTCGACCGCGGCCTTCGTGTCGTCCGTCGTGGTCTCGGCGGCCTCGGGCCTCGATCGCGGCTTCGGCGTCTACTCCGACGACTTCGAGACGTCCGCCGACGATCCGAGCTTCCTCAACACCGCCCAGAAGCGCGGCGACGCGACCCTCGCCGAGGCGCTTACGTGGATCGAGAGCCAGCGCGACGGCTCGCGGCTCTTCCTGTGGCTGCACCTCTTCGACCCCCACGATCCCTACGAGCCGCCCGAGCCGTACGCGTCGCGCTACCCCGGCCGTCCCTACGCCGGGGAGGTCGCCTGGACCGACGAGCTGGTCGGACGCCTCGACGCGGCGTTGCACCGTCCCCCTGGGGGGATCGAGGGGGGAGATCTGCAGACCGGCCTCGCCGGCGACACCCTCCTCGTGGTCACCTCGGACCACGGCGAGGGGCTCGGCGAGCACGACGAGCCCCTGCACGGCTTCTTCGTCTACGAGTCGACCCTGCGCGTGCCGCTGATCGTGCGCGGCCCCGGTGTCGTGCCGGGTACGCGGCTGGCGGGCGCCGCCGGGCTCGTCGACCTCTACCCGACGATCCTCGAGCTCGCCGGCGTCGCGCCGCCGGCCGGCGCGGAGCTTTCGGGACGCAGCCTGGCGGGCGCCCTGCGCGGCGGCGCCGAGCCCGAGCCGGCGCCGGTCTACGCGGAGTCGCTGGTGGCGCGCCTGCGCTTCGGCTGGAGCGACCTGCGCGTCGTCCGCGACGGGCGCTGGAAGTACGTCCGGGCGCCCCGCCCGGAGCTCTACGACCTGGCCGACGATCCCGGCGAGACGCGCAACGTCGCCGACGAGCACCGCCCGCGCGTCCGCGCCCTCGACGACGCCCTGGGCGGCTTCCTTGCCCGCGAGCGTCCGCCGGACACGGGGGCGCAGTCGCTGCCGCCGGAGCTGCTCGAGAGGCTCCACGCCCTCGGCTACGTGGGGGGCGCTTCCCCCGCGGCGACGGCGACGCCGGGAGCCGATCCCAAGGACAAGATCGGCGAGTTCCGCGTCGCCAACGACCTGATGCGTCAGGGGCTGGTGGCGCTCCACGCGGAGGACTTCCGCGCCAGCGCGGCGAGATTCGAGGACCTCCTCGGGCGCGGCGTCGACAACGCCGAGGTTCACCTCTACCTGGGGCGGGCGTTGCGTGGGCTGGGCCGCGCGGGCGACGCGGCCCGTCATTTCCAGGTCACGACCGAGCGGACGCCGGCTTATCCCGAGGGCTGGCTTGGTCTCGCCGAGGCGCGCCTGCGGCTCGGCGACGCCGACGCGGCGCTGGCGGCGCTCGCCGCCGGCCAGCTCGTGCTGCCGAGCCACGCCGGCCTGAAGAAAGAGGAGGGGCGGCTGCTCGGGCGTCTCGGCAAGCTCGCCGAGGCGCGCCGCGCCCTCGAGGCGGCCAGGGCCCTGGCGCCCCGCGACGCCAACCTGCGCGCCATGCTCAGCGAGGTGCTCACCCACCTCGGCGACGCCGGCGCTGCGGTAGCGGAGCTGCGCGAGGCCGTCGCCATCGAGCCGGCGACGGCGACCTACTGGAACGCGCTCGGCATGGCGCTGGGCGGGGCGGGCGAGCTCGGCGAGGCGGAGCGCGCCTTCCGCGAGGCCTGGCGCCTCGACGCCAGCGATCCCCGCTACGCCTACAACCTGGGGCTGGTGCTGGTGCGTCAGGGCCGCGCCGGCGAGGCGCGGCCCTTCTTCGAGAGCGTCCTGGCGCTCGATCCGGGCTTCGAGCCGGCGCGGGAACGTCTGGCGGAGCTTGGAAGAAATCCCCCCTAGCCCCCCTTTTTCAAAGGGGGGAAACGGACTCCTCGCTGGCGCATCGGCTCGGCGCTGGAGAGGGGTGGGCGTGCGTCCGCGCACGCGCGAGGCGAAGCGAGCCGTCAGGTACCCCCCTTTGAAAAAGGGGGGCAGGGGGGATTTCCGCGGCGAAGCCGCGGATCTCAGAACCGCAGCTTGGCCCCGAGCTGCACCCGCCGCGGCAACACGAAGCCGGCCGGCAGGTCGAAGACCGACGCGGTCGAGATCGAGCTCCGCACGCCCAGGTAGGAATCGTCGTTCAAGACGTTGAAGACGTCGGCGATGATGCCCAGGCGCACGTCGCCGGCAAGCGTGAATTCCTTTTCCAGGCGCAGGTCGACCAGGGCCGCCGACGGCAGGCGCCCGAAGCTGCCGCGCTCCTGGGCCAGGATCGTGGTCGACAAGTTGGTAACCTCGCGAGGCGGGCGGACGATGCGGACGCGGTTGGCGCCGCTGTACACGGAGAGGTTCACCGCCGCCAGGAAGCCCTTGGGGAGCTGATAGACGAGCTGCGTTTTGAATTGCCAGGGGACGTCGCCGCGCAGCCGGCCGCCGGTGTTGACGAAATCGTTCGGATTGCGGCCGAACTGGCGGAACTGCAGACCGCCGCGCTGCTGCACGTTGGAGCCGCCGCCGCTGTCGGGCGTGCGGCCCTCCGAGCGCAGGTAGGTCAGCGACGCGTTGAGCGACCACCTGTTCGACATCGGCTTGATCACCCCGAGGCTCGCGGCGTAGATGTCGATGTCCATCTCGTCGCGGTTGGTGATCTGGAAGGCGCGGTCCGAGGGCGAATTGAGCAACCGGAACAAGGTGATCGGATCGCCGGTCGCGAACGGGTCGTCGCCGTCGACGACGCCGTCGAGGTCGTAGTCGCCGTCGATCCACACGACCTCCTCGTAGATGCCGCCGACGTCGCGCCAGGCGGCGAAGTCACGGCCGCGCTTGTGGACCAGGTTCAGATAGCCGCCGAGGTTGTGGCCGACCTCGCGCTCGAGGCTCAAGATGAACTGGTCGGTGCGCGGGCTGTCGTAGCCCGGGTCGACGCTCAGGTTCGAGTTGTCGGTGATCTGGAAGAGGTCGAGGAAGGTATTGGTCGCCGGGTCGAACGGACCCGCGAAGATCGGCTTGATCGACGGACCGATCACGTTGGCGAACTCGCCGGTGGCGATGGCGCGCTGATAGCGGCCGAAGTGGCCCTTCAGCACCGTCCTGCCGTCCGCGGTGAGCTTGTAATTGAAGCCCAGGCGAGGCGACACGTACTCCCAGGTGTAGAAGTCGGCGCGCGGAAAGACGACGCCCGTGGGCCGGAGGTTCTCGTCGAGCTCCTGCTGCTCGCGCGAGAAGGCGTCGTTGGAGTCGTAGCGCACGCCGAGGTTGAGCGTCAGCCGGTCGCTGACGTGCCAGGTGTCGTCGACGAAGAGCCCGATCGCCTCGGTGTTGCCGCTGTAGCTGAACGGCACCCGGGTGTAGCCGTAGCCGTACTGGGCGCCGCCGTATTGGTAGGTGAGGATCAGGTCGTTGTAGCCGTAGACGCCGCCGGCCTCCGATTCGTTGTACTGCACGCCGAAGCGGAAATCGTGATCGCCCTTGAGGAAATCTTCGGCGAGGTGCGAGACCTTGACGTTCAGCGTGCTGCGCTCGGGCTGCAAGTCGTACCAATAATAATGGCCGCCGGAGATGAAGCCGGTGTCGAGGTCGATGAAACGCGCCAGGTCGCGCGGCTGGGCGGGATCGGCCGGCCCCAGGAAGACGTCGCCGTAGAAGCCCGTGAACCGCGCCTCGACGAAGGTCTTGGGCGAGACGATGCCGGTGTAGCCGAGGCCCGGGGTCGGAGTCTTGCCCTCGCGGGCGAAGGCCGTGGTCGGGGCCACGTCCACGCCGATGCCTACGGCCTCGAGCGACTCGTCCTGGTGGTAGGTCACCTGCAGGCGGTGGCTCTGGTTGATCTGCACGTTGAGCTTGCCGAAATAGCGGTCATACTCGGCGGACGAGGTGGCGAGCGGGCCCACCGAGGGATTGGCGCCGACGGCGAGGAAGCTGTCCTCCTGGTGCTGGAAGGAGGCGAAGAACCAGACCTTGTCGCGCGAGATCGGTCCGCCGACCTGGGCGCTGTAGTCGGTGTACTCGTCGCGCTCGAAAGGGAAGCCCTCGTTGTCGGTCTCATCGGTGTTGCTGTCGGTCAGGCCGTCGAGCTGGGTGTAGAAGCTCACGTCGCCGCGGAACTGGTTGGTGCCCTGCCGGGTCACGATGTTGTAGACGGCGCCGGTCAGGTTGCCGTACTCGGCCGGAGCGCCGAGGGAGAGGATCTCGATCTCCTCGATGGCGTCGATGTTGGGCTGGGCGAGCTGCTCGTTGAAGAAGTTGTCGTTGACGTCGGCGCCGTCGAGCTGGAAGGAGTTCTCGTCGTAGGAGGAGCCGTAGACCATCGTGCGCCGGCTGGTGTCGCCGCCGCGCAGCGAGCCGGGGGCGGCGGCCACCAGGTCGTTGAAGCTCAGCCGCTGCACCGGCGCGTTGGCCACCCAGTCGCGGCCGTAGTTGGCGCCGACCTCGTTCGACTCGGTGTCGACCACCGGGGCCTCCGCGGTCACCGTGATGGCCTCGGAGAGCTCGCCGACCTTGAGGCTGACGTCCTCGACGGTCGAGGCGCCCAGCGACACGCGCACGCCGGTGCGGGTCAGCGGCGCGAAGCCTTCGAGCTCGAACTTGAGGTCGTAGAAGCCGGGCGCCAGGCCGAGGAAGCGGTAGAAGCCGTCGGCGAGGGTGATCGCGGTCTGGGCGCCGGCGACGGTCTCCCCGGTGAGGGACACGGTCACGCCCGGCAGCACGCCTCCCTCGTCGTCCCGGACCGTCCCGTTGATCTGCCCGGTCACGCGCTGGGCGGCGAGCGGGGCCGCCAGGAGGACGAGGGCCCCGGCGAGCGCGATGGCGGAAACGACGCGACCTCTGCTCTTCATGTCCGGTCTCCTTTCAAGGACAAGACATCGGGCGCTGGCCGTGAGGCCGGCCCCCAGCGCGTTGTCCGTTCTTGACGCCGGCTCGACCGCGAGCCCGACGTGGCTGTCCGAAAAACCCGGCGTAGTCTAGCACACGGCGCCGACTTGCGCTCGCTCCTGGTAGGTGATGAGATCGATAGCCTTCACGGAGCCTTGCTCCCGAGCCCGTGCCTTGAACAGTTCCTGCTCGCCAGGGCGGCAGGTACGCTGCGCGAGCTGGCGCTGGACGATCTCCAGCCCTTCCTGGATCTCGGCCTCGTCGAGCGAGGCGCAGTAGCGGCCGAGCATGAGCTCCACCACGTAGGTCGGTACCGGGAACTGTCTGCTGAACTGGCGGACCAGGTCTTTGCGCACCAGGTAGCCGTCGAAGGCCTTGGCGGCGATGCGGTCGAGGGCATCCAGCTCCATCGTCAGTCTCCTCCGCCCACGATGGTCGACTGCTTGGCGACCACCGTGCCGTCCGCGGCTACCGCGACCACGAACGCGGCAGGGCGTGGAGCACCGCTGCGTCGGCCCGCCACCCACTCGCGGCGTAGGCTTCGGCCATCGCGTCGGCCGAAGCCCCGGTCAACGGCGACGCGGTCGCCCGGGCGAGGGTCGCCAGGTGCTCCAGGGCATTCGCCAGCGGCGCCTGTCCGATCTCCGCCCACACCCAGCCGCGCCGTACGCCGTGGTGTTTCTCGAGCTCGGCGATTCTCGCCCCGGCCTCGTGAGGAGCAAGCTCGGTGAGCCCACCGAGGGCCGCGCGGAGCATCTGGCGGCTGACGCCGGGGAGGTAGAGGACGGGGACGGTGCCCTCGGGCCGCCAGCGGCCCCGAGCTCGCCGGCCAGCAGGCAGCGCATCCAGATCGCGGGACCGGTGCGCTCTTCGGGGGCGTAATCTCCGAGGGTCAGGAAGGCCGGCAGAAGCTCGCGCAGGAGCGGCACCAGGGGCTCCCACTGGCCAGCCTCGTCGGGCCACAGGACGGCCGCGGGGGCCACCATAGCGCTACGGTTGTGGCGGGCGGCCTGGCCGAGGGCCGCGGTCAGAGCTTCGAGCACGGTCTCGGTGGCCACGGGACTACTCATTCGCTGTCCTACCGAGCCTGCTTCAGGACTTCAAGTCCCAGGGATGTGATCCCGTACCGCTGTATTGGGCTGTGAGGCTTGTCCGGGATGGTCATCCCCACGAGCCCAAGCTTCATGGACGGTTCGAGATATCGCTTTCTGAAGTTCGCCAACCCGATCAAGCTCAAGCTGTCCTGAGCTTCAGCGCGCGACTTCGGTCCGGATTTGAGCGCCTTCAACAGCCGCAGAACTTCGCCCGTGACTTGGCCCGTGACTTGACCCGTGACTTGACCCGTGACTTGACCCGCGACTTCGGGGGTAGCTTGGGGGGTCTCGACTTCCGGGGTCACTTCCGGGGTGACTTCCGGGGGCCGCGTGCTCAGCGGCCGGAACGTGGCGGTGAAAAAACCGGTGGATTCGAACAGAGGCGCCGGGCTGCCGTGCTCCCTGACCGCTTCCCGCATGCGCCGGATGCCCGTGCCCGCCTTCTCGATGTACTCGATCCGGTGCAGAAGATCGGCGATCAGCGGATTGCGGCGCACGCTCTTACGGCCGAGGTCCGAGGGGAGCATCCCGCTGGGCAGGCCGCCGGGGTTGCTGACCTCGATCCGGTCGGCGTAGATCTCCACGAAGACGTTGGCCCCTTCGTTGAACCAGTCGCGGTGCATGACCGCGTTGGTGACGGCCTCGCGCAGGGCCGCCGGCGGGTACTCGGGGATCTCCTCGCGCCGCAGACCTTCGATCCGATACGCCGTTCGCGTGTTGCGCTCGATGAAGCGCAGGCTGTCTTCGATGTCGGAGACGACGCCCCCAGCGAAGTCCTTGCGGTCGAGGACGTGGACCTTGTCGATGCCTTTGAAGAGGAGGCAGGTGACGTAGGCCTGGTTGAAGAAGTGCCGGACTTTCCGTGCGAAGAAGAGGACCCCGGCATTGCGGAACACCAACCGGCCGCCCGAGCGCTCAGCGGCTTCGATGTTGACCAGGACGTCCTCGGTGCGCGGCCGGCCCGTGATGCCGCTCAGGCGGAGCCAGGCGTCGTACTTCTTGCGGTCGAAGTCCTGGGGGTAGCGAAATCGCGGGCAGGGGCAGAGGTCGAAGCGGATCACTCCCTCGCTGCGAAAGAATTCCCAAATCTCGTTGCGCGTGAGCTTCTGGGTGACCGCCCCTTGACGCCAGAAGAAGCCGTCGCTGCACTGCACCGGCTTGGCGTTGCTCTCGCGTACGGTGACCACCATGACATCGCCCACCGGTTCCACCAGCACCGTGACCGGCGGGTCGCAGTTGCGCGCGATGTCCTGGATGCGCGCCCGCAGCGTGTTGGAATCGGCGATGCCCTTCACCGTCCCGTCGTCGCGCACTCCCAGGAGCATCTTTCCCCCCGCCGTATTCGCCAGGGCGACCAGCTCCCGGGCGAAGGACGAGGAGAGGGACTCCTTGTACTCCAGCATGGTGCCTTCGCCTTCGCCGAGGAGGATGGAGAGCTCTGAGGGCTTCATGGCTCCGAGGGCTTGCCGGCCTCGCGGCGCGCCCGAGGTTTCTCCTCGAGCGTCAGGTGGTGGTCGTTGATCCGGTCGCCTTTCTTGCCGCCGTACTCGGGACCGAGATGGTACCAGGGCGCGACGTCAGGGACGGTCATGAACGGACGGATGTTGAGGCGTACGTCGTCGTTCAAGTCGGGCTCCCAGCCGATAGGCTGCACGTGGAGCGGCTTCCAGCGGACGAAGATGTCGCCCGGGCGCCCTCCTCGGCAACCTCGCGCGCCTTCGTGACCGCCTTCTCGAGCTTCTTGCGCAGGGGATCTGGCAGCGTCGCCACCATCGACCTCCGGTATCGATAACGTCAGAGGATGGGCGGGGGTCAGGGCGATGGCCGCTGCGGTCGTCGTCACCACTGCTCCTCCGCGGCGTCTCGGCGCGGATCGTTCCTTGGCTGCTGATCCATGACGTCGGCATTCTATTCCGGTCTCCGGCTGCGCCGGCCAGGGTCGCCCGTCCTCGCCGAAGGCCGCTACACTACGCTGGAACGCGCGATGCGTCGGACCACTCGTCTTCCGCTTGGACTCCTCATGATCTGCGCCGTGGCCGCGATCGGTTGGCAAAGCTGCGGACGCGCCGAGCCCCGCCACGTGCTGCTGATCACCCTCGACACCCTGCGCGCCGACCGCCTGGGCAGCTACGGCTACGCCGCCGCCGCGACGCCGCACCTCGACGCCCTGGCCGAGCGCGGCCTGCGCTTCACCCGCGCCGCCACCGTGGCCCCCCTGACGCTGCCGGCCCACTCCTCGCTGATGACGGGGACGTACCCGGCCTTCCACGGCGTGCGCGACAACGGCGGCTTCTACCTCGCCGAGGAGGCGGCGACCCTCGCCGAGACGCTCGCCGCCGCCGGCTTCGCCACCGGCGGATTCGTCGGCGCCTTCGTGCTCGACTCGCGCTGGGGCATCGCCCAGGGCTTCGAGCGCTTCTTCGACGACTTCGACCTCACGAAGTACGAGCAGGCCCCCGGCATGGACGCGATCCAGCGGCCCGGCGCCGACGTCGTCGACCAGGTCCTCGGCTGGTGGACGCAGAGCCGGGACGGCCCCCCCGGGGGGGATCGGGGGGGAATGCAAGGCCCCCTCTTCACCTGGGTCCACCTCTACGATCCGCACACTCCCTACGAGGCCCCGGAGCCCTACCGGTCCCGGTTTCCCGCCGACGTCTCGGGAGCCTACGACGCCGAGATCGCCGCCACCGACGCCCAGGTCGGGCGGCTGCTGTCGGCGCTCGCGGAGGACGGCCGGCTCGACGAGACGCTGGTGGTGGTGCTCGGCGACCACGGCGAGATGCTCGGCGAGCACCAGGAGCGCACCCACGGCTTTTTCCTCTACGACGCAGTGGTGCGCATCCCCCTCCTCATCGCCGGCCCCGGCATCGGCGCCGGCGTGGTGGACGACCAGGTGCGGATCGTCGACGTCATGCCGACGATCCTGGCGCGTCTCGGCCTGGCGCCGCCGCCGCAGGTCCAGGGCGTGGACCTGCTGGCGCCGGCGGGCGGCGAGCGCCGGCGCCTGCTGGCGCTCGCCGAGAGCTGGTTCCCGCGCTACCACTACGGCTGGAGCGAGCTGCGCTCGATCCAGGACGGCCGCTACAAGCTGATCCGCGCGCCGCGGCCCGAGCTCTACGACCTCGAAGAGGACCCGCGCGAGCTCGCCGACCTGGCGGCGCGCGAGCCGCGTCTGGCCCGCGACATGGCGGCGGCCCTCGACCGTCTCCTCGGCGAGGTCGCGAGCCCCGAGGCGGACCGCGGGCCGCAGCCGGTGGACGCGGAGACCGCGGAACGGCTGGCGGCCCTCGGCTACCTCGGCGGGGCGGCCAGCAGCCGCCACCTCGACGACGACCGTGCCCGCAGCGACCCCAAGGACAAGATCGGGCTCTACAACCTGCTCAAGGAGGCCGGCTCGGCGTCGGCCCTCGGCGACGTCGAGGGCGCCGTCGCCCTGGCGCGTCAGGCGCTCGCCGAGGACCCGGAGATCGTCGAGGCGCACCTGCTGCTCGGCAATTTCCTGCGCAAGGCCGGGCGCCTCGAGGAGGCGTCCGCGGCCTACCGCGACGCCCTGGCGCTCGACGGCGAGAACCAGGAGGCGCTCTACAGCCTGGCCGTGGCCTACAAGGAGCTGGGCCGTCTCGACGACGCCCTCGCCGGCCTCGAGCGCGCCGCCGCGCTCGACCCGCGCAACGGCCGGGTGATCTGGCAGGTCGCCGACGTGCGGATGCGACAGGGCCGCTTCGCCGAGGCCGAGACGGAGCTGCTGCGGGCGCTGGAGCTCGACCTCGACCGTCCGCGGTTCCTCGCCAAGCTCGGCGAGTGCTACCTCGAGATGGGACGTCCGGACGAGGCCGAGGGCCGGCTCGCGGAGGCCCTCGCCGCCAACCCGGAGCTCGCGCGGGCGCACTTCCACCTCGCCCTGGCGCGCGAGGAGCTCGGCCGCGTCGACGAAGCGGTCGCGGCCTACCGCAAGGCCGTGGACGTCCACGAGGACGCCTACCGCGCGAGCTTCAACCTGGGCAAGCTGTTGCTGCGCAGCGGACGTGCGCGGGAGGCGGCGGAGGCTTTCAGGACGACGGTCGAGATCCGTCCGCAGTTCGGCACCGGCCACCTCTACCTCGCCAAGGCGCTGCTCGACGCCGGCGACCTGGCGGCGGCCGAGGAGGCGGCGCACCGCGGCCTCGATCTCGCTCCCGAGCCGGGCGTCACGCCGCTCGGCCACTTCGTGCTCGCGGACGTCTACAGCCGCCTCGGGCGTCCGCGGGAAGCGGAGCGCGAAGCGGCGGCGGGACGGCGTCTCCAGGGGACGGGCGGGAGGTGACCGAGCGGCAGGCTCAGAGGAGTGACGGGGGGCCGCGATCAAGAGGACCGCCGGACCTTCCGGCGGTCCGTTATGTTTCGACTCTTACTCGCAAGCCCCGTTGCCGACCCGGAGGGTGCCCACCAGGTTCAATCCGGTGAACACACCGCCGAAGTCGTCGACCTCAACCTGAAGGCAGTTCTCCCCGGTCCGTAGCAGACCTTCGCCCACGGTTTCGGAGTAGTGGACGCTGAACGGCTCGGGAGTATTGAAGCCGCCGTCCGGCCCGGCGACGTGCCCGCCGTTCAAGAAGACGGTGGCCCGGTCGTCGGCGAAGAGCTCGAGGTCGAGAGCGGCAGCCGAAGCGCCTTCACCGAGGCAGAAGCAGGTCTCGAATTGCGGCCGCTCGAGACCCGGCACCGATTGCCCTCGATTCCGGTTCACCGAGATCCAGGCACTATCGGGCTGGGCGGCCGCCCACGCCGCCACTGGATTGGCGACGATCCTCCCCCGACGGGGTGGATCCGCGTTGATGACGGTCCAATCATCGTCGGTGGCTGGCGGGGAAAGCACGGTGTCCGCCGCTTCGTCGAAGCCGGTGTTGAGAAGCACCACGAGGTCCCCCGGTGAGGCCTGACATTCGTCGGGGATCCCGTCGAAGTTCGCGTCGAACGAGGTGCCGTTGGTGACGTCGAAGGCGTCCGGTACGCCGTTGTCGTTGCAGTCGTAGACCGCTTCCGCCTCCACGACCACGATCTTCGAGATCTGGGCCGCCTGGAGCCGGAAGCTGCTGATGAAGTCCAACGTCTCATCCGTCTCCGCCAGGACGCGCAGCTCGTCACCCACGAAGGTGCCGGTGCCGGGGATGGTGATCCGTATCGGCTCGTCCCACTCGGGGGCGTAGCAGGTGGTGCCACCATCGCCGCCGAGCTTGGAGACGGCCGCCGGCCAGGTAACGACACCGTTGTTGCCGGCCAGCGTCACCGTCCCCTGGTGACCGCTCACCACCGTCACCAGCTCCTCGCCGGCATAGACCTCGAGCCTCTGCGTCGGCGAGTGGATGGCCGAGAAATCGGCGGAGAGCTCGAGCGCCGAGGCTCCCTTGACGATCTCGATCGTGCCGAGCTCCTGCTCCCTGCCGGCGACGGCGCCGGTGGAGCCGAAGCGCAGGAGAGTCCCTTGGGGCAAGGCGTCCGACGGATCCAGGTCACGCCAGCCGAGGCGGAAGCTCTCGGCCTCCCCCAGGTCGACACGGGCGCCGTCTTCTCCGCTCGACCCGAGGTTCGAGATCACCAGGCGGTCGCGGAAAAAAACCACGGTGCCGGTGCCGATCGGCTCCCACGGCGGTAGAATGCAGCTCGGGAGCGTGACGCACTGCTCGATCGAGCAGCACTCCCGGAACAGCTCATCGTGCAGGCTCACGTTCAAGCACACCTCTTGCCCGGCCTTGGCGTCAGGCCCGCTGATCGTCACCGCCTGGCTGTGGCGGCCTTCGCCGTTGGCATAGGGCACCGGATCCAGCCCCAAGCCCGAGACCACGTTCGGCGTCAGGGTCACGTTCGGGACCGGATTGCCCGTGGGCGTGAAGAGCAAATAGTCCACCAGGTTCGAGGAAAGGTTCTCCAGAGTCAGGGTGTAACTGTAGGGCGGCGGCGGCGAAAAGAAACAATTCGGAGCCTTCACGCCGACGATCTGGGCGCACTCGCACTCGGGCAGCTCGAGGGTGTGCTCCGCCACGCAGCACTGCTCGATGTCCTTGTCGTGGAGGGTGATCCTGAAGCTGAGCGTGCCCGGCGTCGCGTTCTTGATCCTGAGCTTGACGGTCCTGAAGCCGTTCTTGGGGATCGGCGGCGTGAAGTGGACGTAGTTTGGTTGCAACGAGCCTTCCCTGACGATCGAGACGCCCGAGGGCAGGTCGACGAAGAAGAGGTGCTCGACCGCGGTATCGGAAAGGTTCCTGAAGAAGAAGGTCCAGAGGTAATCGCCGGAGCCGTCGGGGGTGCAGAGAAGCGTATCGCGGAGGGACCCCAAACAGGGGCATCCGGACAATTGGACGTTATCGAATCCAAAGACTTCCTTTCCGGCCGTGAACTCCGCTGGCAGTCTCAGGACGCCGACGTGCGCGAGGAGATCGTTCCAGTCGTCATTGGTGCCTATTGTCATCTCCCATACGCCCGCGGCGTCGCCCGGGAGCTGGCCGTTGACGTCCAGGGGCGCCAGTGGCGCGCTCACGTGCGCCCATCCGGAGCCTTCCGTCAGCGAAACGCTCGTGGCACGGAATCTCGCCTGTGCGATCGGAGGAGCTCCCGAGTTGAAGCCGTCGTCATCCCACTCGATGAAGACCCTGGGCGTGAACGGCTGGGATCCTCCGACACCGTCGTCCAAGAGCTGCACATCGAACTCCAGGCGGCAGAGTTGACTCCAGTCCCCCAAGTATGCGGGCGGCGCGAGTACGACCGCGGTCGTGACGCTACTGGATGCGTCCTCAACTCGCACGAAGAGGTCACCTGGCGAGCCGGCGGGTCCGAACTGGTTCGGCGGCACGAAGAACTTACTTGTCCCTTGCGAGGTCCATCCCTGCGGGGTGCCGTCATTGAAATCGGACGTGACTGGGAGTACGACCTGACCCACGGCAGGCGGGCTCGTTGCCATCAGGGCAACAAGACCGGCCATGCCCGCGAGCCTCGATACGCAGCGTCTCCCACGATTCGTTCTCTGGCATCTCATATCAAGTCCTCCTTGCAGCGATCAAACGTTCAGTCACGATGAACATGGGGCATCTACCAGGGGCGGGTGTTACCCACGCTCAGACAATACGCGCAATCCGGACCGGAATCGTCTAAACGAATCATCGGACGGGCTAACTCCTCCTCCCGCCTCGGGGGTCTAAAGAGACACGGGCCTTCTGCTCAACTGTCGCCCCGACGGAGGTATTGTCTTGACGCCCATCGCATCGACGCCTGTCGCTTCATCGCCTGGCACCGCCGGAGGGGCCGCCCACCCGCCCCCGTCCCGAGAAAACGTCACCCGGCTGCTCCGCGACTGGAGCGCCGGGGACCTCGACGCTCTCGAGCGCCTGGTGCCCCTGGTCTACGACGACCTCCGGCGGCTCGCTCAGAGCTACCTCGAGCGCGAGAGCCGGGGACACACGCTGCAGGCCACGGCGGTCGTCCACGAGCTCTACGTGAGCCTGGTGAAGCAGAAGCGCATCCGCTGGCAGAACCGGGGGCAGTTCTTCGCCGTGGCGGCGACCCTGATGCGCCGGCTCCTGGTGAGCCACGCGCGCAAGAAGCGCTCGGCCAAGCGCGGCGGCGGGGCCCTCGCCCTCGGGCTCGACGAGGCCCTGGGCGTGCCGGAAGGTCAGGAGCCTGACCTGCTGGCCCTCGACGAGGCCCTCTGGGCGCTCGCCGAGTTCGCGCCGCGGCAGGGCCGGATCGTCGAGATGCGCTTCTTCGGCGGTCTCAACGTCGAGGAGACGGCCGCGGTCCTCGGGATCTCGCCGGCCACCGTCAAGCTCGATTGGAGCCTGGCCAAGGCCTGGCTCTTCCGTGAGCTCAGCCGGAGGTAAGGGCGTGAATTCCGGCCGCTGGGAGATGGTTCGGGAGGTGTTCCGCGGCGCCCTGGAGCGTGATCCCGAAGGGCGGCGGGGATACTTGCGCCAAGCCTGCGCGGGCGATCATGGCCTGTGCGGCGAGGTCGAATCCCTCCTCGCGGCTCACCTCGAAGCCGTCGATTTCCTGGAGCGACCGCGGGGCACGGCGCGGCTCGTCGCGAGCCCCGCCGCGGGCCGCCGCATCGGCGCCTACGAGATCGAGCGCCGGATCGGCCGCGGCGGCATGGGAACCGTGTATTCGGCGGTGCGGACGGACGAGGCTTTCGACAAGCGCGTGGCGATCAAGCTCCTCCGGCCCGACCTCGATCGGGACGAAATCGTTCGCCGTTTCGAGGCCGAGCGCCGGATCCTGGCCCGCCTCGACCATCCCCACGTCGCCCGGCTGCTCGACGGCGGCACCACCGACGACGGCTTGCCGTATTTCGTGATGGAGCACGTCGACGGCGAGCCCATCGACGAGTATTGCGACGCCCGACGTCTTTCCGTCTCGGAGCGGCTCGAGCTCTTCCGCACCGTCTGCGCGGCGGTGCAATACGCCCATCGGAACCTGGTCGTGCACCGTGACCTCAAGCCTTCGAACATCCTGGTGACCGGCGACGGTCAACCCAAGCTCCTCGATTTCGGCATCGCCAAGATCCTCGATCCCTGGCCGCCGCCGTCGACGCGGACGGCCACGGCCCTGCGATTCATGACTCCCGACTACGCCAGCCCGGAGCAGGTCCGCGGCGAGCCCGTCACCACCGCGAGCGACGTCTATTCCCTGGGCGTCCTGCTCTACCTGCTGCTCGCCGGGAGCCTTCCCTTCGGGCTGCGCGACCGCTCTCCGGTCAGGGTCCGCGTTGAAGCACCCGAGCCGCCCAGCCGCGTCGTCGGGCGCCCGTTGGAGACTCTTGTCCGGGAGGGCGCGGCTCGGACCCTTGCTCCGGAATCGATCGCCGGACGGCGGCGCAGCGATCCTGCCAGGCTCGTCCGCCGGCTTTCCGGGGACCTCGACAACATCGTGCTCATGGCCCTGCGCGAAGAGCCCGAGCGGCGCTATGCATCGGCCGAGCAGCTCGCCGCGGACCTGGACCGTCATCTGCGCGGCCACCCCGTATTGGCGTGCAGGGACACGCTCCCCTACCGCTGGGGCAAGTTCTTCCGCCGCCATCGGCTCGCGGTATTGGTCGGCGCCGCGTACGTCGTGGCGGTCTTGGGCTTCGGCATCGTCATGGCGCTCCAGCGGTCGACGATCGCCGGCGAGCGCGACCAGGCCGAAGCCCAACGGCTCGCGACCGAGGCCGAGCGCCGGCGCGCCGACCAAGCAACGGCGTTTCTCGTCGAGTTGTTCCAGGCCTCGGATCCCTACGACGAGACCGCGGGGGCCGACGTCACGGCGCGCGAGCTCCTGCGCCGGGGCGGTGAGCGTCTGGCGAGCGAGCTCGCCGATCAGCCCGAGCTGCGGGCGGAGCTGGGCCACACGATCGGCGTCATCTACGGGCGCCTGGGGCTCTTCGACGAAGCGGTTCCCCTCCTGGAGTCGGCGCTCGAGACGCGGCGCGAGGTCCGGGGAGGCGAGCATCCGGAGGTGGCGGAGAGCCTCGATGAGCTGGGTCTGGTCCTCGCCATCCGTGCCGACTATCCGGCGGCGGAGGAGCACCTGCGCCAGGCCCTGGCCCTCCGCCGCCACCTCTTCGGCGACCGCCACGTCGAGGTGGCGGCGAGCCTCGAGCACCTCGGGGGCCTGCTCGAGAAGCTGGGGGATTTCAGAGCGGCAGAGCGTCTCTATCGCCAGGCGCTGGCGATCCGGCAGGAGCTTCTCGGTCCCCGGAGCGCCGGGGTGGCCGAGAGCCTTCTGGCCCTCGCTCTCAACCTCAAGAACCAGGGCGAGTACGAGGGCGCGGAGCCGCATTACCGCGAAGCCCTCGCGATCCACCGGGGCCTCCTGGGCGACGAGCACGTGCGAGTCGCCCTCGACCGCGTCCAACTCTCACACCTCCTGCTCGCCCGGGGGGACTACGAGGCAGCCGAGAGTCTCTATCGCCAATCCCTGCCTGCCCTGCGTCGGGCTTTCGGCGACGAGCACGTGGAAGTGGCCTACTGCCTCCACAGCCTGGCCATGGCCCTCGCGGCCCGGGGCGAGCCCGAGGCGGAAGGGCTGTTCCGGGAGGCGTTGACGCTACTTCGGCAGCGCTACGGACCCGAGCACCCCAACGTCGTGGCTACGCTCAGCGGCCTCGCGAGGTACCTGCACGCCGCCGGGGACCTGGACGAAGCGGAGCGTCTCTACCGCCGGGGACTGGCCATCCGCCGTCAGGCTCTGGGAGACCACAGTCCCTACGTCGCGCTCAGCCTCACCAACGTCGCCGGCCTGCTCGTGGAGAACGGAGACTTCGCGTCCGCCGAGCCGCTGCTGCGCGAGGCTCTCGCGATCTCCCGCCGAGCTTTCCCGGGAGGTCATTGGCGGATCCACTACATGGAGACCCTCCTTGCCGAGTGCCTGATTGCGTATGGCCGCTACGCTGAGGCGGAGCCCCTCCTGCTCGCCGGATACGAAGCCCTCCGCGCGACGAAAGGTGGGCAGTCGAACCATGCCAGGAGAGCGCTCTCCAGGCTCGTGCATCTCTACCGGGAGTGGGGCAAGCCCGCGAAGGCCGAGGAGGTGCGAGCGTGGCTGCCACGGTAGCGCGCGCGGTCATCGCCGCTCAGGCGTCCGAACCTCGTATCCTCTACGCCGGGGGAGCCGTACTGAAGCGGGAGCCTTCTGGATGAGCGTGACTTCGCGAGCGGGCCCGTAGAGGGTACCGAGGCTCGCGGCGTCAGATGGCCTCGGCGAGCTTCTCGCGCAGGAGCGCGTTGATGAGGGACTCAGAGGACACGTGCTTCGTGCGTGCCACCTCGGCGATCTTGTCGACGAGATCGTCGTCGACGGCCACGAGGTGGGCTCGGCGCTTGATGTCGACGTCGAAGTGGACCTCCGGCATCTCGTCCCAATGGGCGCCCATGTCGTGGGCATCGAAGAACCTCACGAGCTCGTCGACCGATCCGGTAAGGAGGCTCTCGCCTTTACTTCTGGCCATATCGCTTCCGCTCCTTGGGAGCCATGTTCCGGGCGCTCAGGACCAACGCCTCATCGTCCGCCTTGAGGATGAACAGCACCGAGAGGTACCTGCCCGCGTCGGTCTGCCCCAGAGCCATGTAGACGTCCTCACCCTTCCTCTTCCCCTTTCTCGACCCGGCGGATCTGCGGTCGGTTGCTTCTTCGACCTCGACCGTATCGACATTGTGCTTGTAGGCGAGCTTGTCGACCACCGCTCGGAGCCAGATGATGCCCTCGATCCTCATGCCCGCCTCCGACAGGTTATCACACCAGCGGTCCTGTTCGCCACCTCAGGAGTCCCCGCTGGGGGGTCGGTTCCAATACCGAGAGCGAGTTCCATAGCTTCGGCTTCGCCTATGGAACCCTCGGCCACCATGCCGAGATGGGTGAGGAGCTCTTCCTCGTCGAGCGCTCGCCAGAATCCGGCGATGTGACGTATCGGATTCTGGCCTTCTCCCGGCCGCGCCATCCGTTGGCGAGAGTCGGGTATTGTACCCCCGAGGTTCTCGACGCTGTGATTCCGGTATCGTGGGCCGATGAGCGTCGCCGTCGCGATATCACGGTCGACCGTCCTTCAAGGCGACGCCGAGCACTTGTTGGAGCGGCTGCCCGCGAGCTTCTTCCGCTGCTGCGTGACCTCTCCCCCCTACTGGGGCCTGCGGGACTACCAGGCGGACGGTCAGATCGGCGCCGAGGACGACGCGCGGGACTACGTCCGACGCCTGGTGGCGGTGTTCGAGCAGGTCCGCCGCGTCCTGACCGGCGACGGCACCCTGTGGCTGAACGTCGGCGACAGCTATACCAGCGGCAACCGGGGCTATCGCGCCCCCGACAAGAAGAACCCGGTGCGCGCGATGTCCTACCGGGCCAGGACCCCGGACGGCCTCAAGCCCAAGGACCTGGTGGGCATTCCCTGGCGTCTCGCGTTCGCGCTGCAGGAGGCCGGCTGGTTCCTGCGCAGCGACGTCATCTGGGAGAAGCCCAACTGCATGCCGGAGAGCGTCAAGGACCGCCCCACCCGCAGCCACGAATACCTTTTCCTGTTCTCGAAGTCCTTGCAGTACCACTACGACCATCGCAGCGTGCGGGAAGGCAACGGACGCAATCGGCGGACGGTCTGGTCGATTCCGACCGAGGCCTTCCCCGGAGCTCACTTCGCGACTTTTCCTCCTGGCCTCGTGGAACCGTGCGTCCTGGCCGGCTCGGAGCCGGGAGATTGGGTCCTCGATCCCTTCTTCGGCTCGGGAACGGTGGGCGTGGTCTGCGAACGGCTGCGTCGCCGCTACGTCGGAATCGAGCTCAATCGGGAGTACGCCGACCTGGCCGTCGAGCGGATCCGAAATACGCGCGCGCGAGAATCCGGTATCGTGGGCCCATGAGCGTGACCCTCGAGGCCCGCGGCGTCCACAAGTCCTACGTCGACGGCACCCGCCGCGTTCACGTATTGAAGGGCGTGGACCTGACCGCGGAGGCCGGCGAGCTGCTGGCGATCGTCGGGCCCTCGGGCTCCGGCAAGTCGACGCTACTCCACCTGCTCGGCGCCCTCGACGAGCCCGACGCCGGCGAGGTCCTGGTCGGCGGCGAGCGTCTCGGCGGCCTCGACCGCCAGCGTCTTGCCCGGTTCCGCAACCGCACGATCGGCTTCGTCTTCCAGTTCCACCAGCTCCTGCCCGATTTCGACGCCCTCGAGAACGTGATGCTGCCGGGCCGCATCGCCGGCCAGGCGCCGCGCCAGGCCTTCAGCCGCGCCCGCGAGCTGCTCGAGGAGGTGGGGCTCGCCGAGCGCCTCGACCACTTCCCGGGACAGCTCTCGGGCGGCGAGCGCCAGCGCGTGGCGCTGTGCCGGGCGCTGATGATGGAACCGCCGCTGCTGCTGGCCGACGAGCCCACCGGCAACCTCGACCCCGCTTCGGCCGAGCACGTCTTCGGCCTGCTGCTCGACCTGCAGGAGCGCCACCGCACCACCGCCGTCGTCGTGACCCACAATCCGGCGCTGGCCAAACGCTGTGCTAAGATCCGGACGTTGGCTGATGGACGGCTCGTGGAGGCCGATCCGGTCAGGATCGAGGCCGCCGCGGTAGGGCCCGGCCCCTGAGGGCCGCAGCCAGCCGGAACGCGTCAGACCCATGCTCGAGAAGGACTGATGTTCGAGAAGTACAACGAGAAGGCTCGCCGCGCCCTCTTCTTCGCCCGCTACGAGGCCAGCAAGCTGGGCAGCCGCGTCATCGAGTCGGAGCACGTGCTGCTCGGCATCCTGCGCGAAGGCGAGGAGACGGTGCTCGAGCTGCTCTCGCGCTTCAACGTCAAGCCCGAGGACCTGCGGCGGGAGATCGAGGGCGAGCGGGTCTTCGTGGAGCGGGTCTCGTCGACGGCGGAGCTGCCGCTTTCCGAGGAAACCAAGAAGATCCTCGCCTACGCCGCGCACGAGGCGGAGAGCATGCTGCACAAGACGGTCGGCTCCGAGCACCTGGTGATCGGGCTGCTCCGCGTGGAGAGCTCGCTCGCGCAGCGCATCCTGATGCACGCCGGCCTCGACCTGGCCATGGTGCGCGAGGAGGTAGTCTCGATGGCCCGTGAACGCGAAGCGTCCCAGCAGAAGAAGGAGCTTCCCTTCCTCACCGAGTACGGCCGCGACCTGACGTCGCTCGCCGCCCAGCAGGCCTTCGACCCGCTGATCGGCCGCGAGCGCGAGGTGGAGCGCATCATCCAGGTGCTCTCGCGCCGTACCAAGAACAACCCCATCCTGCTCGGCGAGCCCGGCGTGGGCAAGACCGCGATCGTCGAGGGGCTGGCGCAGCGCATCGTCGCCGCCGAGGTGCCGATCTTCTTGCGCGCCAAGCGTCTGATCGCCCTCGACCTGTCGTTGATCGTCGCCGGCACCAAGTACCGGGGCCAGTTCGAGGAGCGCCTGAAGGGCATCTTGAAGGAGCTCAAGGAGTCCGACGACCTGGTCGTCTTCATCGACGAGATCCACTCCTTGATCGGCGCCGGTTCGGCCGAGGGCTCGCTCGACGCCGCCAACATCTTGAAGCCGTCGCTGTCGCGGGGCGAGATCTCGTGCATCGGCGCCACCACGCTGCGCGAGTACCGCAAGTACATCGAGAAGGACCGCTCGCTGCTGCGCCGCTTCCAGGCGATCAAGATCGAGCCGCCGACGGCCGAGGAGACCTTCCGCATCCTGCGCGGCGTGCAGGAGCGCTACGAGGCCTTTCACAAGGTGCGCTACACCGAGCCGGCGCTGCGCTCCTCGGTGCTGCAGACCGACCGCTACATGCCCGACCGCTTCCAGCCCGACAAGGCCATCGACGTGCTCGACGAGGCCGGCGCCAAGGTCAAGCTGCGGCGCGTGCGCGACACCCAGAACCTGCGCCAGCTCGAGGACGAGGTGCGCCAGGTGGAGCGCGAGATGAAGGTCTCGATCTCCTCGAAGGACTTCGAGCGCGCCGTCTACCTGCGCCAGCGCGAGATCGAGCTGCGCGAGGACCTCGAGAAGATGAGCGCCGGCATCGACGAGACGGCGACCCTCGAAGTCACCGACCGCGACATCGACGAGGTCATCGCCTCGTGGACCGGCATCCCGGTGGCGGCGATCCAGACCGAGGAGGCCGAGCGCCTGATGCACATGGAGGACTCGCTGCGGCAGTGGGTGGTGGGCCAGGACCGCGCCATCGGCGCCATCAGCCGCGCCATCCGCCGCTCGCGCCTCGGGGTGTCGAATCCGCGGCGGCCGGTGGGCTCCTTCATCTTCCTGGGGCCCTCCGGGGTCGGCAAGACCGAGGTCGCCCGGCGCCTGGCCGAGTTCCTCTTCAACTCCCAGGACGCCCTGGTGCGCTTCGACATGTCGGAGTTCATGGAAAAGCACGCCGTCTCCAAGCTCATCGGCTCGCCGCCCGGCTACATCGGCCACGACGAGGGCGGCCAGCTCACCGAGCGCGTACGGCGCCAGCCCTACTCGGTAGTGCTCTTCGACGAGATCGAGAAGGCCCACCCCGACGTCGCCAACCTGCTGCTGCAGATCCTCGACGACGGCCGGCTGACCGACGCCTACGGCAACAACATCGATTTCACCAACGCCATCGTGCTCATGACGTCGAACATCGGCTCGAAGCTCGTGCTGCGGGGCGGCCGCATGGGCTTCGGCGAGGTCGACAAGGAGCGCAGCTTCGAGCGTCTGGAGGAGGAGATCCTGGCCGAGCTGCGGCGCTCGTTCAGCCCCGAGTTCATCAACCGGGTCGACGAGGTCATCGTCTTCAACCCCCTGGCCCTCGGCGAGCTGCGTGCCATCGTCGACATCCTCATGCGCGACGTCAATGCCACTCTGGCCGAGCGTCACCTCGAGGTGACGGTGACCGAGGAGGCCAAGAAGTGGCTGCTCGGCGAGGCCGGCGTCGATCCGTCGACCGGCGCGCGGCCCCTGCGCCGGACGATCCAGCGCCACGTGCAGGACGCGGTCTCGGAGCTGCTCATCAGCCGGCACGGGCAGAGGATCGACGTCATCGAGGTCTCGGTGGACGACGGGAAGCTGCGGTTGCGGACGGTCTCCGGCCGCGTCGCCGCCGCGAGCGAGGTCGCCGCCGCGAGCGAGGTCGGCGCCGAGAGCTGAGCCGGAACGCCGTACGTAACGCGATTCGCGATATCCTCCCGCTTGGCATTCGACTTGCTTTAAGATCGGCCGTCCGCCCGTTCAGCAACGGCTCCTCGGGGAGCCGCGGCCATCGGCCACGCCGCAGCGGAGAATCGAGAAGGAGTCAGATGGTGGTCCCACCCAGGTCAGCCTCACACAGGGCGCTCGCGCGGCTCACGGCGTGGGTCGTGGCGGCGTGCGTCGCCGGCGGATCGGCGCCGGCCGCCGCCCAGAGCGGGCGCTTCGACGGCCAGGAGATCCGGGAGGTCGAGTACGTCGGCCTGAAGGCGCTGCCGGCCGAGACCCTCGACTACTACCTCTTCGGGGGCCCGATCGAGCCCGGCCGGCGCCTCGACACGGCGGACCTGGACGATCGCATCAAGACGTTGTGGGACCGCGAGCTCATCGACGACGTCAAGGTGGAGGCGGAGCCGGCGGACGGCGGCGTCAGGTTGATCGTACGGGTCGTCGAGCGGCCGGTGCTCCTCTCCGTCGACTACGTGGGCATCAAGCGGGTCAGCCGCTCCGACATCAACGAGCAGATCGACCGCGAGCGCATCTCCGTCTTCGAGAACCAGCCCCTGAACCTCGGCGAGCTGCAGCGCCTCAAGCTGGCGATCGAGTCGCTCTACAAGGAGAAGGGCTTCCGTTTCGCCGAGGTGCGCTACACCCTCGAGGAGGCCGGCCCCGGGCAGCGCCGCGCCATCTTCACCATCGACGAGGGCAACAAGGTCAAGATCGGCGACGTCAACTTCGACGGCAACACGGTCTTCGGCGACTGGCGCCTGCGCCGGGCGATGAAGAAGACCAAGGAATCGGGCCTGATCTCGCGCTTCACCAAGAAGGACATCTACAACCCCGCCAACATCGAGGAGGACCTCGAGGGAGTGCGCGACCTCTACCGCCGCGCCGGCTACAAGGACGTGCTGATCGCGCGGCCGGAGATCAACGTCGAGGCCAGGCGGCCCGACGCGCCGACCATCGCCGAGCAGAAGCGGCGGCTGCTGGTGACGATCCCGGTCGAGGAGGGCGAGCGCTGGCGCCTGGGCGCGATCCGGGTGGCGGGCAACGAGGTCTTCGGCGAGCAGATCCTGCTGCGCCAGTTCGAGCAGCCGCGCGGCGGCTGGCTGCGCTCGAAGGCGATCGACGACGGGGTGGAGAAGATCGACAAGCTCTACAAGTCGGTGGGCTACATCTTCGCCCAGATCCGCACCGAGGTCGAAGAGGTCTCGCCCGGCGTGGCCGACGTGGTGGTGCGCATCGACGAGCGCGACCAGTTCCGGGTCGGCCGCATGGAGTTCGAGGGCAACACCAAGACCCGCGACAAGGTGCTGCGGCGCGAGATGTTCGTGCAGGAGTCGACGGTCATGAACATGACGTCGATCCAGAGCTCGCTGCTGCGCATCCGCCAGCTCAACTACTTCGCTCTCGACGAGGAAGAGCCGATCCAGTTCGAGTTCGACGCCGAGGAGAAGACGGTGGACCTCAAGGTCCAGGGCGAGGAGGCGGAGCGCACCGAGCTGCAGTTCGGCGGCGGGTGGAGCGAGGTCGACGGCTTCTTCGGCCAGTTCGCCATCCGCACCACCAACTTCCGCGGCCGTGGCGAGACCCTGGGCGTGTCGGTCCAGAGCGGCCGCCAGCGCGACCTCTACGACCTCGAGTACCGCGTGCCCTGGTTCCTCGACCGGCCGCAGAACGTCGCCTTCCGCATCTTCAGCCAGAACCTCGACACCCGCATCCTCACCGGCTTCGACTTCGAGCAGAAGTACGCCGGCGCCTCGCTGACCTACGGCCGCAACCTGCGCGGCTTCCAGTCGATGAGCTTCACCTACTCGTTCACCGACTTCGAGGACCTGCGCCGCGAGTTCCTCGCTCCCGACGATCCGCGCAACGACCCCGACGACCCCGACGACGACGTGCGCGAGCAGGTCGCGGACTTCAAGATCTCGTCGATCATCCCGGTCTGGGTGCGCAACACGCTCGACAGCCGCTACGAGCCCACCCGCGGGCTGCTGACCCAGGGCTCGATCGAGATCGCGGGCGGCCCCCTGGGGGGCGAGTCGAGCTACTACCGGCCGCGCTTCGAGATGACCTGGTTCAAGGCGCTCGGCCGCCGGCCGGTGAAGTCGTCGTTCGGCGTCCACGCCGAGGCGGGCCTGATCGAGACCTACGAAGGCTCCGGGCTCTTTCCGCAGCAGCGCTTCTTCCTCGGCGGCGAGGCGAGCGTCCGCGGCTTCCGCACCCGGACCATCGTGGCGCGCGCGACAGGAGACGTGCCCCGGGTGGACGGCAATGGGGATCCCGTGCTGGACCCTGACGGGAATCCGATCGTCGATCACCGTCCGATCCTCTTCGACGAGGACGGCTTCCCGCTCGGCGGCGACACCACGCTCCAATTCAGCCTGGAGTACCATCTGATCATGGGGGGGCCCTTCCGGGTCGTGCTCTTCGGCGACGCCGGCGGCGTGTTCACCTCGGCCGGCACCCGGCTGTTCTCCCGCGAGACCGACGAGGAGGGCAACCTCGTCCCGAAGTTCACGGAGGACCAGACGTTCGACCTGGGCCTGATGCGCTACAGTGCGGGCGTGGAGCTGCGGATCATGGTGCCGCTGTTCCCCGCGCCGCTGCGCTTCATCTACGCCACCAACATCGATCCCCTGCCCGGGGACCGGTTCGAATCCTTCGACTTCAGCCTGAGCACGTCGTTCTGACGCCCGACAACCCCTAACTGATGGAGATGAGCAACCATGCTGACTAAGGTGCCAATGCGCGCCGGCTGGCTCCTGGCCGGCGCTTTCCTGCTGCAAGGCGGATTCCAGGCCCTGGCGGCCCAGGAGACCGCCGTCAAGATCGCGGTCGTCGACCTCGAGCGGGTCTTCGTCCTCTCGGAGCCCGGCAAGGCGCTGCAGGCGAAGCTGGAGAAGTTCCAGAAGGACGTCCAGGCCGAAGGCGAGCGCCTGAACGAGGCCGCCAACGATGTCCGCAAGCGCGCCTCCGAGGGCGGCCAGTCGCTGTCGGAAGAGAAGCTCGCCGAGCTGCAGAAGGAGCACGAGGACAAGCAGATCGCCATCCGCCGCTTCCGCGACGACAAGCAGCGCGAAGGCGAGAAGATGAAGAACGAGGGCCTGCGCCAGATCGAGGTGCAGCTCGAGCCCGTCTTCAAGTCGCTGCGCGAGGAGCGGGACTACGACATCATCCTCAACAACGTGCCTGGCATCGTGGTGATGTCCACCCAGAAGGTCGACATCACCGACGAGATCGTCAAGCGCCTGAACGAGTCGGTCGGCGCCGCGGGATCGGGCGGAGGCTGAGCTCTTGCCGAGCGAGCGCACCTTCGCGCTCGGCGAGCTCGCGCGCCGCCTCGGCGGCGAGGTGCGCGGCGATCCCGGGCTGGCGATCCGCGGCGTGCGCACGCTCGAGCGGGCCGGCCCCCACGACCTCTCCTTCGTCACCCGCGCCGGCGTCGCCGGCGAGGCCCGGGCCTCGCGGGCCGCCGCGCTCCTGGTGCCGCCGGGGCTGGATCTGCCCGAGCGCGCCTTGGTGGTGGTCGACGACCCGTCGCTCGCCCTGGCGCGGGCGATCGAGCTCTTCCACCCGCGCGCGGCGCCGCCGCCGGGGATCCACCCGACCGCCGTCGTCGGCGAAGGCTGCACGATCGATCCGACGGCCACGATCGCTCCCTACGCGGTCATCGGCGACGGCGCCGCCGTCGGCGAGCGCAGCGTCGTCGGCGCCCACGTGGTGGTGGGCCGCGGCTGCCGGCTGGGGCGCGAGGTGGTGCTCCACCCTCACGTGGTGCTCTACGACGAGACCGTGCTCGGCGACCGGGTGGTGCTCCATGCCGGGGTCGTGCTCGGGGCCGACGGCTTCGGCTACGCCACCCACGGCGGCGAGCACGTGAAGGTCCCCCAGGTCGGCCGCACGGTGGTCGAGGACGACGTCGAGATCGGCGCGCTCTCCGCCGTCGACCGCGCGGTGCTGGAGGAGACCCGGGTCGGCCGCGGCACCAAGATCGACAATCTCGTCCAGGTAGGGCACAATGTCGCGATCGGGCGCGGCTGCATCCTCTGCGGGCAGGCCGGCATCGCCGGCAGCGCCCGCCTCGGCGACTACGTGGTGGTGGGAGGCCAGTCCGGCGTCATGGGTCATCACCGGATCGAGGACGGCACGCAGATCGCCGGCAAGTCGATGGCGATGGAGCAGAGCGGCGGCGGCCAGGTGGCCGGCATCCCCGCGGTGAGCCTCGCAAGCTGGCGCCGCCAGACGGTGCTGATCGGCCGCCTGGGCGAGATGCTGCGGCGGATCCGCGCGTTGGAGAAACGCTCCGGCGTCGCGGAGGGCGACGGCGAGGAGGGCGAGCCTTGAGCGATTCCCGAACCGAGTGGGACGTGCGCTGGATCATGTCGATCCTGCCCCACCGCTATCCGATGCTGCTGGTGGACCGGGTGGTGGAGCTCGATCCCGGCAAGCGGATCGTCGCGGTCAAGAACGTGACCGCGGGCGAAGAGGTCTTCCTCGGCCACTTCCCCGGCCAGCCGGTCTATCCCGGCGTGCTGCTGGTCGAGGGCATGGCCCAGGCCGGCGGCATCCTGCTGCTCTACGGCAAGTCCGAAGAGGAGCGCCGCGGCAAGCTCACCTACTTCACCGCCATCGACCGCGCCCGTTTCCGGCGCCCGGTGGTGCCGGGCGACCAGCTCCGCTACGAGGTGGAGATCGTGCGCCTGCGCTCGTGGACCGCCAAGCTCGAGGCGCGGGCCATGGTGGGCGAGACGCGGGTGGCGGAGGCGCGGCTGTCGACGACCATGGTCGACCGACCCCAGACATGACGACACGCATCCATCCCACCGCCATCGTCGATCCGGAAGCCGAGCTCGGCGACGGCGTCGAGGTCGGCGCTTACGCGGTGATCGGCGCCGGCGTCGAGATCGGCGCCGGCACCCGAATCGACGCCGGTGCCCACGTCCGCGGTCCGGCGACGCTCGGCCGCGACAACCAGGTCTGCTCCCAGGCCTGCCTCGGCTTCGATCCCCAGGACGTCAAGTACGGCGGCGAGCCGACGCGCCTGGTCGTCGGCGACCGCAACCGTTTCCGGGAGCTGTGCACCATCCACCGCGGCACCGCGGCGGGCGGCGGCGTGACCACGATCGGCGACGACAACCTGTTCATGGCCTACACCCACGTGGCCCACGACTGCCGTGTGGGCAGCCGCACGGTCTTCGCCAACGCCGGCACCCTCGCCGGGCACGTCGAGGTGCAGGACGACGCCGTGGTGGGCGCCTTCAGCTCGGTACACCAATTCTGCCGCGTCGGCCGCCACGCCTACATCGGCGGCTACTCGGTGATCACCCGCGACCCGCTGCCCTACGTGAAGACGGTGGGCATGAAGCCGGCCTGCTACGGCATCAACCGCATCGGTCTCCAGCGCAAGGGCTTTTCGGTCGAGACCTTGAAAGCCCTGGAGACGGCCTACCGGGTCCTGGTCCGCGGCAAGCACTCCGTCCCCAAGGCCCTGGAGCTGCTGCGCGGGCTCGAGGAGCAGCCGGAGGTGCGGGTGATGATCGAGTTCGCGGAGGGCTCCGCGCGCGGCCTGATCCGCGACCTGCCGGGCGGCGGCCGGGGAGGCGTGGGGTGACCCGGCCGGGAGCGGCCCGGCCGGGAGCGGCCCGGCCGGGAGCGGCGCGGCCGGTCCGTGCCGGCGTCGTCGGCACCGGGGCCCTCGGCCGCCACCACGTGCGCATCCTCGCCGAGCTCCCCGAGGCGGAGCTGGCGGGCATCTACGACCTGCGCTCCGAGGTGGCGTCGGCGCTTGCCGCCGAGCACGGCACCACGGCCTGCGGCAGCCTCGACGAGCTCCTGGACGCCGTCGAGGCGGTGGTCGTCGCGGTTCCCACGGTGGCTCACCGGGAGATCGGCTGCCGGGTGCTCGAGCGCGGCCTCCACCTGTTGGTCGAGAAGCCGATCGCCCGCGACCTCGCGGAGGCCGACGCGCTGCTCGCCGCGGCCGGCGACGGCCAGGTGCTGGCGGTCGGGCACGTCGAGTTCTACAACCCGGCGGTGCAGGCGCTCCTCGGGCTCGGCGAGCAGCCGCGCTTCATCGACGTCGAGCGTCTGGCGCCGTTCACGCCGCGCAGCCTCGACGTCGACGTGCTCCTCGACCTGATGAT
>DASWIG010000608.1:0-32318 GCA_036397835.1 Thermoanaerobaculia bacterium | reverse complement strand
GGCGAGCAGCAGCGCGCCGACGGCGGCCACGAGCAGTGAGGTGGCGAGGCCGGGGAAGTACCCCCCGGCGTCGAGCGCCAGGAGGGGATGGAGGAGCCCGTTGGCGACGCCGGCGATCCCGAGGAACCACAGCGGGAACAGCGCGACGTGGCGCCGGCGCGCCAGCCCCCACGCGCTCAACGCCCAGATCCCCAGCCACGCCAGGTTGAACGAGACGAAAAAGCGCAGCGACAGCGGCGGCAGGCCGAAGGCGGCCGGGAGGCGCTCGTGGAAGCCTGTCGTCACCTCCTCGACGAAGTGACCGGCCTGGGCGGCGATGGCGATCGCGGCGACCCACACCGCCCGCTGCACCGCGGCCGCGCTCGCTACGACGCCGCCCCGCGAAATCGTCAGCCACAACGCGACGACGGCCGCGACCGTGAGCACGAGGACGCCGGGAAGCACTTCAGTCATTGGAGCTATCCGTCAATCCAGCAGCGCCGGCGACAGGACCGCCTTGAGCGCCGGGTCCTGGCCGTCGAGCCAGCGCCGCAGCGTCTTGAGCCCGTCCTTCAAGTGGTAGGAGAAGCAGCGGCCGGCAGCTTGAACCGCTGGGCCAGGACCTGCGCCAGGATCCCCAGGAAGATCGCCAGGACGACCGTCCTCAGCAGCAGCTCGGCGTCGTGGTCCATCCGCGAAGCCTATCCCGGCATGGGATCGGCCGGCCAACCTGTCCGCCCTCCGCCGGTTCAGCCGCCGAGTCGAGGTTCTGAAGCGTGAGCTTGACGCGGGACGCTTGTGTATGTACTCTGTATGCATGAAGGTCGTTTGGGATCCCGCCAAGGCGGGTACCAACCTCGAGAAACATGGGATCCGATTCTCAGACGCCCTTGGCCGCATCTTGGTGGTGGTCTACACCCACCGTGGCGAGGACGTTCGGCTGATCTCGGCTCGGCGCGCAACGCGACGGGAAAGGCGGCAATATGAAGAAGGAGTATGACTTCAGCCAGGGTAAGCGGGGCTCCGTCATCCGGCCCAAGGGGAAGACGCGGATCACGATCTACCTGGACGACGACACACTGGAAACTTTCCGCGAGCGGGCCGACCGAGCGGGCATCGGCTATCAGACCATGATCAATCAAGCGCTTTCCGAGTACCTCGAGAGGTCGTCGGCGCAACTCGACGAAGCGACGCTTCGCCGGGTCCTGAGAGAAGAGCTCCGAGCCACCGGATAGAACACCCCTGGCCGGCGCGGGCGACCGGCCCAGCCGCGCGGAGTCGGAGGGCGAGCACCGCTCGCCAGATGGTGCGTGGTGCGCACGCTACGTCTCCAGCGAGATCCATCGCGCACGGACTCCCTCAATCCAGCAGCGCCGGCGACAGGACCGCCTTGAGCGCCGGGTCCTGGCCGTCGAGCCAGCGCCGCAGCGTCTTGAGCCCGTCCTTCAAGTGGTAGGACTCGAAGCCCGCCTCGCGCATCACCTCCGCCAGGTGCGCGCTCTTGATCCCCACCTCGCAGTAGAAGACGTAGATGCGGCCGCGGTCGAGCTGCGGCCAGGTCTTGAGGGCCTCGAAGTAGTCGAGGCGCTGGGCCTGCGGGTAGTGCCACCCCCGGAATGCCTCCGGCGAGCGCAGGTCGACGACCACGGCCCCGTCCGGCACCGACTCGACCTCGCAGCTCGTGGCCGCCGCGCGGCCCAAGTCGAGGGCCCGCAGGTCGAGGGTCATGCGCTCCCGCGCCTGGAGGCGAACGTGGCCGAGCTCGAGGCGGGCCTCGGCCTCGTTGACCCGCTTGAACGAGGCGTGGGTGGCGGGATGATCGCGGGTCAGGGCGCAGTATTCCGGCACCTTGGCCGACAAATCGAAGGTGCCGATGCGCCGCGCGTAGACGAAGATCTCCTCCTTGTTGGTGCCGCACAGCGGACGCAGCACGGGCAGGTCGGTGGCGCGCGAGATCACCGCCAGGTTCTGCAGCGTCTGCGACGACACCTGGCCCACCGATTCGCCGGTGACGATCGCCGCGGCGCCCACCGCCCGCGCCACCTGGTCGGCGGCGCGCAGCATCTGGCGCTTGAGCACCACCTGCCACAGCGCCTGCGGGCAGCGCTCCTCGAGCTCCGCCACCAGGGGCTGGAAGTCCACCATGTGCAGGCGCGGACGCACGCCGTAGCTCCAGCGGTCGGCCAGCACTTTGATCACCGCGAGGGTGCCGTCGCGGTGCGGCGCGCCGCCGAGGTGGCAGAAGACGTACTCGAGCTCGACGCCGCGCCGCAGCAGCAACCACGACGCCACCACCGAATCGAAGCCCCCCGAGACCAGGGCCACGGCCCGGCCGCCGCGGCCCAGCGGCAGGCCGTCCGGCCCCGGCACGCTGTCGCTGAAGAAGTACGCCTGGCCGGCGTGGAGCTCCACGTAGGCCGTGACCTCGGGCGAGCCGAGGTCGACGCGCGCCGCGTGCGGCAGCAGGCGGGTGCCGAGCTCACGGTCGACGTCGGCCGAGCGGAAGGGGATCTGCTGGGGCTCGACCCGCCGCGCCCGCACCGCGAACCTCTTGCCGGCGAGGCGCGGCGCGAAGATCTCCTCGCCGTGGCGCACCACGTCGTCCAGGCTCTCCCAGGTCCGGTGCTCGACCCGCGACACCGAGCTGACGCCGAAGACCCGGGCCAGCGCCGCGTCCGCCTCCGGCGACGACGCGGTCACGAAGAGGCGCGACCAGGTGCGCGCGAGCTCGAAGTCGATGCCGGAGGAGGCGAGGGCGTCCTCGAGGTTGGCGACCAGGCGGGAGGTGAAGCGCTGCCGCGTGCCCTTGGCCTTGATCGAGAGCTCGCCCGAGAGGCGGACGAGGAAGACGTAGGGGCGTTCGGGGGTGGTGGGGGCGGGGCCGCGCATGGACGAGGACTCCTCGAAGAACGTTAAAATATCATGACGATGAGGACCTTCGCTCGCCTCGCCACCGTCGTCCTTCCGGCCTGGCTCCTGGCGCTCGCGGCGTCCGCCGGCGCCGGGGACGCTTACGATCCGCGGCGGGTGGTGTGGACGCGGCTCGAGCTCGAGGCCCACAAGCTCTTCCTGAGCGCCCGCTCGGAGGTGCGGCTGCGCTCCGTCCCGGCCGTCGAGGCGGCCGGCGAATGGATCGAGAGCCCGCACGGCGCCGGGATCCTGCCGCACGGTCCGCGCGTCTTCGAGGTGAGGATCGACACCGCGATGATGGGCCGCGAGTCGACCGACAGCGTGTGGTTCGACCCGCGGCACGTCGACGCCTTCCAGCGGATCAAGGTGCGTCTGGGCAAGAAGGGCTACCGCAAGGTCATCCGCTACAGCGACGAGGGCACTTTCGTCCGGCGGACGGCGCCCACCGACCACCGCGAGGCGCGCCGGCCGTTCGCCGACTGGTCGAAGCTCGAGACCTTCTTCTATCCCCATCCCGAGGGCGACGGGTGCCGCCACGTCACCGAGCCGTCGGTCCTCTTCTACCTCCTCGCCGCCGACCCCGACCTGGCGGCGGCCGGCCGCGAGAAGCGGCGCGTCTGCGTCTACTCCGGCGACACGGTGATCCCGCTGGCGATCGCGGTCGAGGGCACCGAGAAGCTGGCGGTCGACTACGTCGATCCGGCCGTGGAGGCCGTGCCCGGCGGCCGCGAGGTCGACGTCTGGCGCGTCGCGCTGCGTCCGTTCTCCGCCGACGGCGACTTCGAGCTCCTGGGCCTCGACGGCGACGTCGAGGTGCTGATCGAGCAGATCTCGCGCCTGCCGGTCGAGGTGCGCGGCCGGATCAGCGGCCTCGGCCGGGTCGCCGTCAAGCTCAAGGCGGTCGAGCGCGGGCAGCTTTAGGGAACCCTCACCCCCGGCCCCTCTCCCAGGGGGAGAGGGGAGTAAGATGTCGGGGATCGAGCCCCCTCTCCCCCTGGGAGAGGGGGGTTGGGGGTGAGGGTAGATTCGGCCTCCAAAAGGAGTCAGGGATGGCCTTCAATCTGCGCAACCGCCACTTCTTGAAGCTCGAGGACTTCACCGGCCGCGAGATCCTCTTCCTGCTCGACCTGGCCCGCGACCTCAAGCGGGCCAAGTACGGCGGCTACGAGCGCCCGCGGCTGGCCGGCAAGAACGTCGCCCTCATCTTCGAGAAGACCTCCACCCGCACCCGTTGCGCCTTCGAGGTCGCGGCCTACGACCAGGGCGCCCACGTGACCTACCTCGGTCCCACGGGCTCGCAGATCGGGCACAAGGAGTCGATGAAGGATACGGCGCGGGTGCTCGGCCGCATGTACGACGCCGTCGAGTACCGGGGCTTCGGCCAGGCGGTGGTCGAGGAGCTGGCGGCCCATGCCGGGGTGCCGGTGTGGAACGGGCTGACCGACGAGTTCCACCCCACCCAGGTGCTGGCCGACCTGATGACCATGCGCGAGCACTCGGTCAAGCCGCTGCCCGAGGTCGCCTACTGCTACCTCGGCGACGCCCGCAACAACATGGGCAACTCGCTGATGGTGGGCGGCGCCAAGCTGGGCATGGACGTGCGCCTGGCGGCGCCCAAGGAGTGCTGGCCCGCCGCCGCCCTGGTCGAGCGCTGCCGCGGCTACGCCGCCGCCGCGGGCGGCCGCCTCACCCTGACCGAGAGCGTGGAGGAGGGCGTCGCCGGCTGCGACTTCCTCCACACCGACGTCTGGGTGTCGATGGGCGAGCCGGAGTCGAAGTGGGAGGAGCGCATCCGGCTGCTGAGGCCCTACCAGGTCAACCGCGAGGTGCTGGCGAAGACCGGCAAGGCGGACGTGAAGTTCCTGCACTGCCTGCCCGCCTTCCACAACCGCGAGACGAAAGTGGGCGAGGAGATCTTCCGGAAGTTCGGGCTCGACGGCATGGAAGTCACCGAGGACGTCTTCGAGTCGCCGGCCTCGATCGTCTTCGACCAGGCGGAGAACCGCGTCCACACAATCAAGGCGGTGATGGTGGCGACCCTGGGGGACTGAGGAAACGGTCGCTGCCGAGCCGACTCCTCAGACGTCCTTCAGGATCTCGTCCGCGGAGTCGACCACGGGAGCTCTCGTTAGCCAGCTCCGGAGCCGCTCGAGGTCCTTGGCGCCCAGGATCCGTCGCCGCAACGCCGCGCTCGGAGACAGCCCGCGTGCACCGAGCACCGCCAGGATGGCTTTGGCGCACTCTTCGGCCCTGCCCTGCTGCCGGACTTCCTCGATGACGCGATTGCCGCGGGCCACGAGACCCCGAGCCACCGCGTCGTCGGCCGCCGCGGCGTCGAAGAGCGCCTCCACCTCGAGCGGCTCGATCAGACACCGGTCCGCGATCACCGACGAGCGGTTCAGCTCGACCCAGTCCTTCTCCTGGGGCGACCACTCGCCCACCGTCCCGGTCTTGAGGAAGATCGCGAAGACGCGTCGCAATCCGCGGCGAATCATCTTCGGAGCCTTCCCGGAAACGTCGGCGCGGCTCTGCGTCGACACGACCTCGAACGCGATCTCTTCGAGATGGCGCCGCCGGGTCGCGGGATCGATGCCGTCCTTCAGGATCGCCGAGTCGGACGCGAAGTCGGACCCCTTCGCGAAACGGGTCTTCAGGTCGGAGGCGACGCGGTAGCCGGGCGCGACCTTGCCGCGCAGGACGTAATCGAGCTCGCCGTGGCGCGTGGCGTGGCGAGCCTCGGCTGGCATCGCCAGGAGGCGCCGGCCGTCGATGCGCTCCCAGCGCGTCACCTCCGGCGGATCGAGGTGGTCGTCGACGTGTGGGAACCGCTCGTGCGCCGGCAGCCGCACCGCCGTCGGGGACGGCGAGACGCCCGGCGCCTGCAAGCTGTACGGTGGGCGGTTCTCGTCCATGACCCGTAGGGTATCACGCGAGCCGGTCCGGCTTGACTTGGTCCACTGCTTAGCCTAGTCTGGGCTCATGACCCAGGTCAACGTCCACGAAGCCAAGACGACCTTGTCGCGTCTGCTCAACCGTGTCGTGGAGGGTGAAGAGATCGTCATCGCCCGGGCCGGCAGACCCGTGGCCCGGCTGGTGCCGATGGAGCGCCGTTCTCGGCCGCGCGTCCTCGGCCAGGACGCGGGTCTCTTCGAGGTCCCCGAGGATTTCGACGATCCTCTTCCCGCGGAAGTCCTGGCCGGCTTCGAGTGATGAGGATCCTGCTCGACACCCACTGCTGGTTGTGGATGCAGGTCTCGCCGCAGCGAATCTCGGCGCCGGTTCTCGAGGTCCTGACGAACCCCGAGAACCAACTCTTCCTGTCAGCCGCGAGCTGCTGGGAGATCGCCATCAAGTGGGCGCTCGGCAAGCTTCCTTTGCCGAGCCACCCTACGGAGTACGTTCCGCGCGCCCTGGAAAGGCAGGGCGTCGCTGGCGTGCCCGTCCAGCATCGCCACGCGCTCCATACGGCGACTTTGCCTCGACACCACAGTGATCCTTTCGACCGGCTGCTCATCGCCCAGGCGCAGCTCGACGGGCTCGCTCTCCTGACGGCCGACGAGAAGCTAGCGGCCTACGAGGGAGTCGACCTGATTGTGGCGCCGCGGGGGGTGGAGCGTCGCGGCAGGCGGTGAAGGCGAGCACCAAACGTCCTTCAGGATCTCGTCCGCGGAGTCGACCACGGGAGCTGGACATAGTCGAGCTCGCCGTGGCGGGTGGCGTGGGGAGCCTCGGCCGGCATCGCCTGGACGCGCCGGCCGTCGATGCGCTCCCAGCGCGCCACCTCCGGCGGATCGAGGTGGTCGTCGACGTGCGGGAACCGCTCGTGCGCCGGCAGCCGCACCCCCGTCGGAGACGGCGAGGCGACGCCCGGCGCCTGCAAGCTGTACGGTGGGCGGTTCTCGTCCATGACCCGTAGGGTCGGTCGCAACTCGATCCCGCGGCCAAAGTCCACTGATTACCGCGTCTGAAGGCGGTCGTTTTCGGCGCGACTTTCCGCGACCGTCGTCGAAGGCCGTTTTTCCCGGCAAACCCGCTCATCCGGGGAATGAAGGCGACGGATTTCCGCGCAATTCTCTCGGACCGCCGTCGAGGACGATTCCCGCGGTCCAACGCACGTCTCCCGCGTTTGAAGAGCCGTCGTCGCGCCCCCCTCGCCTTCGGAGGCCAAACGAAGACGACCGGCGATCTCAAACCGGCTCAGAACGCGGACGACGTCGAGTCTCGCCGTCCAACTCCGCTTCGTCCTCCGCTGGAGGCGCCTCCCTCGACGCAAATCCGTCCCGCATGCGTCCGACGTCGAGTTGCGTGGATCCGCTTGACGTCGGCCGGGTTTGAAGAGCGGTTGTCGCCCTCACGGGGCCGTCGGGTACGGCTGCGGCCTGCGCCGCGGCGAGCTCGCCCGGCTCGACCTCGACGACTTCGATCCCGAGGACGGCTCGATCGTCGTGCACGGCAAGCGCCGCAAGCAGCGTCTATCTCACCGAGGACGGGTGCCCGCAGGTCCCTGCGTGGATCTGTCACCGGGGCGACGCGCCAGGCCCGCTCTTCTGCCCTGTCAGCCAGTCCGGGATCTCCCGCAAGCGGGGCGAGTCGATCGCCTACATCTTGCGGCGCCGGCAGGAAGAGGCCGGGACGAAGCCCTTCCCCCGCATGGCCTCCGCCGGTCCTTCGTCGCCACCCCCTCCTCGAGGACGGCGAGGACGTCCTCACCGGCCAGAAGCTCGCCGCTCATGCCGATCTCGCCACCACCGCCCGCTATGACCGCCGGGGCGAGAGCACCAAGCGCCGCGAGGTCCAGCGCCTCACGATCCCCGCCCGGGCGGCGGCCTCGCCGACCAGGCGAAGAGGAAGCGTCAGGATAGTGTCGACGGCGAAGGCGCCGGGAGATCAGGAGAAGACTCGCCGTCCGAGCCCTCCTCTTCGGCCAGCGGCTCTTCCGCAGGCAGCTCCGAGGGGCGCGTCCACACCATCAAGGCGGTGATGGTGGCGATCCGGGGGATTGAACGAAACGATCACCGCCGGTCTTCCCGCTCTTGATCCAGGAGCTCCAAGGCAGTCGTCTGTGACAGCGCACGATCGAAAGGGGCGCCGTTCCCCGTGCGGCAGATCTTTGGATCGGAAGTCCACTGCACCGCGGATATGGGCAGACGAGTCGGTCCGGCGACCGCTGATAACCACTCCTTTCGGCGGTTTGCCAGCGCCGACCCGCCGGGATGGCGCGCGGTTCTGGGGCGACACGAACGCTTGAGGCACCGACTACGAAGGACACCGCCGCCCGCGGGCCGTCCGTCGTCGGCACCGGCCGCGCGAGCCCCTTGGATTCCCCGCGCAGCTCGCGCTCGACGTGCGCCATGGCCATGAGCGAGGAGCGGTCCTTCGCGGCTCCTCATGGAAGTCGATCGAATCAAGCAGGAGCGACGTTGGCCGTCCAACGGCTTGACTTGGCCCACTGCTTAGCCTAGATTCTGTCCCAGTGATCCTAAGTGATTGAAAAAGTTGGGTTTAACGCGCATTCAGGGCTGGCTTTTTTGGCCGTGGTCCTGTAGGATCGGGCTGACAAAACTCTGATCCCAAAGGACTTAGCCAGGAAAGGCCAGCCAAGAATGCGCCAAACTCGTGATTTCCAGCCCAGTCTCACCTACCCGTGGCTCGATCTGGACCATGCCAAAGAGCTCAAGGCCCTGTCGGACCTCCTTGACGAGCATCCTAGGATTCTCGACCTCGTTCTGCAAGACCTCTCGCCCAAGGCCTCGGATCAGTCGCCGGATGCCCCTCTCAAGGGCGCCCACGGCTTGACGGCCGAGCAGGTGTTCCGAGCGCTGATCCTGAAACAGATGAGGGGCTTCAGCTATCGCGAGTTGCACTTCCATCTCGCTGACTCTCAGACCTACCGAACCTTCTGCCGTCTGGGCTGTGCCCAGAAGATCCCGTCGAAGTCGGCGCTGTGCCGCAATATCAAGCGGCTGCGGGCGCAGACCTTGGAACAGATCAACCATCTGCTCATCGAGTCGGCCAGGGATCGTGGCATCGAGAAGGGATCGAAGGTGCGCGTGGACTGCACGGTCGTGGAAACCAACATCCACCCGCCAGCGGACTCCCAGCAGCTGTGGGACTGCATCCGCGTGCTCACCCGGCTGATGGGGCGAGTCCGGGAGTTGCTGCCGGCTGGGACTTTCGTTTTCTCCAACCGGAAGAAGCGTGCCAAGCGCCGCTGCCGTGAGATCTCAACGACCGGCAACAAGCAGATCCGGCAGGAGGCCTATCGAGATCTCCTGAAAGTCACGGAGGACGTGGTCGTGATGGCTCGCCAGGCGCAAGATCGGCTTGACAGCGCTGTGCTACAGGCTGTCCTCGCTGTGGCCCGCCAGGAAGCCTTGAGCCGCGAGCTGCGGCACTTTCTGGCCCTGACCGACTGCGTCCTCGACCAGACACGCCAGCGCGTCCTCGACGGCCAGAGCGTTCCCGCCAACGAGAAAATCGTCTCGATCTTCGAAGAGCACACGGACGTCATCCGAAAGGACTACAAAGACACCTACTACGGCCACAAGATCTGTCTGAGCGCTGGCAAGTCTTCAATGATCCTTGATTGCAGGATCCTCGATGGTAACCCGGCAGATGTGACTCTCGCCCTGGATGCCGTCACTCGCCTGACGGAGATCTACGCTCGGCCCCCGCGACAAGTGGTGTTCGACGGTAGTTTTGCCTCGAAAGAGAATCTCCAAGCCATCAAGGAATTGGGGCCTCGAGATGTGGTCTTCACCAAGGGCCGGCACCTGAAGATCTCGGACATGGCCAAGAGCACCTGGGTCTATCGGAACCTGCGGCGCTTCCGCGCCGGCATCGAAGGATGCATCTCCTTCCTGAAGCGAGCCTTCGGCCTGGATCGGTGCACTTGGCGATCGCTGCGGTCGTTCGAGAGCTACGTCTGGAGCTCCATCATCGCCTGCAACCTACTGCTGATGGCTCGAGCCCTCATTTCCTGAACCGAGCCGCGCCCCCTTCGCTCCGCCGCCGAGGCCGGCGGCTTGGGTGGAGCTCGTCTCGAGTTGTCCCGTCGGCACGGCTCCAGCGTCAATTGGCGCCCTTCTGGGCGTGCCCACCCCAAAATCGCCGCTGCCGCGCGCTATTACATAGCCGCATCGCGATATATCTATGACTCGCAACCCGTAAATGGCCGATTTCGGGACAGAATCTAGCCTAGTCTGGACTCATGACTCAGGTCAACGTCCACGAAGCCAAGACGAGCTTGTCGCGCCTTCTCAACCGTGTGGTAGAGGGTGAAGAGATCGTCATCGCCCGGGCTGGCAGACCTGTGGCCCGGCTGGTGCCGATGGAGCGCCGTTCTCGGCCGCGTGTCCTCGGCCAGGACGCGGGTCTCTTCGAGGTCCCCGACGACTTCGACGATCCCCTTCCCGCAGAGGTCCTGGCCGGCTTCGAGTGATGAGGGGATCCTGCTCGACACCCACTGCTGGTTGTCGCTGACGATGGCGCGGACGTTCGTGGACCTGGGCTACCGCGTCGACGCCGTGCGTCCGGCCGCCGAGCTCGCGGCATGGCGCGAAACGCCTGGACGTTCGCGCGCGAGCGTCACACCCAGGACGCCTTCCGGGAAGCGTACCGTCGCTTCGCCGAGCGCCTCGTCGACGGCTCGTGGCGGGAGGCTGCCGAGGCGCGATCATGTAGAATGACCCCGGGACCTGGCTGGCCGACTCGAATGACCTGGCTAGCCGACAGGAGTCGCACCATGATTGACGACCTCATTCAGTCGGACCCTTCCATCATGATGGGGAAGCCCGTCATCAAGGGGACTCGTATCCCAGTCGAGCTGATCCTCGAGAAGCTATCGGCTGGCGAAACGCCGGAACAGATTCTGGAGGCCCATCCCCGACTCACGCTTGAAGCTATTCAAGCTGCGCTCGGCTTCGCCGCGCGCGTGCTCCGCGCCGACGTCGTCTATCCGGTGGCTCGCCAAGCTTCATGACCCTCTCGTTCGTCGCTGACGAAAGCGTGGACCGCCAGATCGTTGAAGGTCTGCGGGCACGGGGATTTGATGTCTTGTACGTCGCTGAAATGGCACCCGGGACTCCAGACGACGTAGTTCTCGCGGAGGCCAACCGACGGCACGCCGTGCTGGTGACGGCCGAGAGACCCAGTGTAACCGATGGGGCTGAATCCGCGAGGCTCCGAACTCTGAAATACTCGCCGCAAGCCGGCATGTCGATCGAATACCTCCTCCATCAGCTCGAGCCCGCCCACGTCCTCGCCGAGATCCGCCGGGTGACGGGCAAGCTCGCGCGCCGGGCGCGCCGCATCGAGGAGCGGACGGTGACCCTCGAGCCCGCCGGCCCGGCCCGCGGCGACGTGCTCTTCTCCTACGTCATCGACCCGTTCCTGCTGCGTCCCGGCGAGCCGGTGCCCTACTCCCACACCCACTACTGGGAATCGCTGACCATGGCGCGCGCCTTCGTGGACCTGGGCTACCGCGTCGACGCCGTCTCGTGGACGAACCGGCGCTTCGTGCCCGAGCGCGCCTACGACTTCGTGATCGACGTGCGTCTGAACCTCGAGCGCTGGGCGCCGCTGCTGCCGCCGGAGACGGTGAAGGTGCTGCACGTCGACAGCGCCCACTACACCTTCAACAACCCGGCCCAGGAGGCGCGGCGGCGGGCCCTCGAGGAGCGACGCGGCGTGCGTCTGCGGCCGGTCAAGATGCTGCCCGAAAACCGCGCCATCGAGTCCGCCGACCTGGCCACGGTGCTCGGCAACGAGCTCACCCGGTCGACCTACGCGTTCGCCGGCAAGCCGCTCTTCCGAATCCCCATCTCGGTGCCGTTCACCTACCCCTGGCAGGAGGGCAAGGACTTCGACGCGGCGCGGCGCCGGTTCCTGTGGTTCGGCAGCGGCGGTCTGGTGCACAAGGGGCTCGACCTCGTGCTCGAAGCGTTCGCCGGCCTGCCCGACCATCACCTCACCGTGTGCGGCCCGGTGCGCCGCGAGCGCGACTTCGAGCGCGCCTACTTCCGCGAGCTCTACCGGACTCCCAACGTCCGCACCTACGGCTGGATCGACGTCGGCGCGCCGGAGTTCCTCGAGCTGGCGCGGGGGACGCTCGGGCTCGTCTATCCCTCGTGCGCCGAGGGCGGCGGCGCCAGCGTGCTGACCTGCATGCACGCGGGCCTGATCCCGATCGTCAACCGCGAGGTCAGCGTCGACCTCGAGGCGAGCTACGGCGTGGCGCTCGCGGAGTGCTCGATCGAGGCGATCCGCGACCGGGTGCGCGAGCTCGCCGCGCGCCCGGCGGCCGAGCTCGAAGCCATGGCGAGGAACGCCTGGACGTTCGCGCGCGAGCGTCACACCAAGGACGTCTTCCGGGAATCGTACCGGCGTTTCGCCGAGCGCCTGGTCGACGGCTCGTGGCGGGAGGCTTGACGAGGATGGCGCCGCCCGTCCACGCGCTCTATCTCTCCCCCCACCTCGACGACGCCGTGCTCTCCTGCGGCGGCCAACTCCACGCCCTCGCCCGCTCGGGACGGCACGCGCTGGTGGCGACGGTGATGGCCGGCGACGCGCCCGAAGACCTCTCGCCGCTGGGCGCGGAGCTCCACCGCATCTGGGCCCCCCACCTCGGCGCCGCCGGCGTCATGGACGGCCGCCGCCGCGAGGACGCCGAAGCTTGCGCGGCGCTCGGCGTCGACCGCGAGCACATGGACGTTTCCGACGCCCTCTACCGCCGCGATCCGTCCACCGGCGCGCCCCTCTATCCCACGCTTGGCTCGCTCTTCGCCCGTCCGCGGCCGGAGGACGACGCGCTCGTCGACGAGGTCGCCGAGCGCCTTGCGGCCCTGCCCGCGGCGGAGCGCGTCGTCGCGCCGCTGGGGGCCGGCCGCCACGTCGACCACCTGCTGGTGCGCCGCGCCGCCGAGCGCGTCTTCGGGCGCGGCCGTCTCGAGCTCTACGAGGACTACCCGTACGCCCGCGAGCGGTGGGTGCTCGCGAAGGCCCTGGGCCTGCCGTGGCGCTGGCGTTCCCGTCTCCTGACCCTCGACGAGGCGGCCCTCGCCGCCAAGTGCCGGGCGATCGCCTGCTACCGCTCGCAGCTCGTCACCGCCTTCGCCGACCGCGACGACATGGAGCGTCAAGTGCGCGCTTACGCCGCCCGCGTCGGCGGCGAGCGGCTGTGGCGGCACCGATCGTCTCCGTGAGGCGCTCTCGTACGGCGTCGTCTCCGTTCGCCGCGGTGGCGGCCACGAACCGGCGGCGCACCCCGTGAAGAGGACGTAGGCGGATCGGGAAGGGAATTGACAGACGGACGCCTCCATGGGAGGATCGATGTCCGTTTTTTCCCCTACAGGTGGGGAGAGGGTACAAGGAATGTCAGTACGCGCCGACCTGGTCGGTCTGCTGCGGCATTGTGCGCAGGCCCGGGGCGATCAGGTCATCTACCGCTTTCTCGCCGACGGCGAGAGGCCGAGGCCGCTTACGTGCGGCGAGCTCGACCGGCGGGCCCGGACCGTGGGGCGTCTGCTCCAGGAACAGGGGCTGGCCGGGCAGCGGGTGCTGCTCGTGTACCCGCCGGGGCTCGACTACCTGGCGGCCTTTTTCGGCTGCCTCTACGCCGGCGCCGTGGCGGTGCCGGTCTATCCGCCGCGGCCCAACCGTCCGATGCCGCGGCTGCTGGCGGTTCAGGCGAGCGCCGCGGCCACGGTGGCGCTCACCTGCGCCGACGTGCTGGCGCGCTGCGAGCGTCACCTGCCGCCGGCCGAGGAGCTGCGCTGGCTGGTGACGGACGACCTCGATGGCTCCCTCGCCGAACAGTGGCGCGACGACGGCCCGGGCGAGCTCGCGTTCCTGCAGTACACCTCGGGCTCCACCGCCGCCCCCAAGGGGGTGATGCTCACCCACGCCAACCTGCTCGCCAACCTGGAGCTGATCCGCCGCGCCTTCGCGCTCACCCCCGAGGACCGCGGGGTGTTCTGGCTGCCGCCGTACCACGACATGGGCCTCATCGGCGGCATCCTGAGCCCGCTCTATGTCGGGTTTCCCGCTACGTTGATGGCGCCGGTCGCGTTCCTCCAGAGGCCGGCGCGCTGGCTCCGGGCGATCAGCCGCGAGCGCGCCACGGTCAGCGGCGCGCCCAACTTCGCCTACGACCTGTGCGTGGACAAGGTCGCCGCGGCCGAGCGCGACGAGCTCGACCTGGCGAGCTGGCAGGTGGCGTTCAACGGCGCCGAGCCGGTGCGCGCCGAGACCCTGGAACGCTTCGTCGAGACGTTCGGCCCGCGCGGTTTCCGGCGCGAGGCCTTCTTTCCCTGCTACGGCCTCGCCGAAAGCACGCTCCTGGTCTCCGGCGGCGGGCGCGGCCAGGGCGCGCGCGGGCGCGGCTTCGACGCCGGCGAGCTCGAGCGCCACCGCGCCTCCCCCGCGGCCGCCGGGACGCCGGCGCGCACCCTGGTGAGCTGCGGCGCCGGCCCCGATGGCCTGGAGGTGCGGGTGGTGCGGCCGGAGACGGCCACGCCGTGCGTGGACGGCGAGGTGGGCGAGATCTGGGTGCGCGGCGCCAGCGTGGCGCGAGGCTACTGGGCGCTCGCGGAGACGGAGCGCTGCTTCGCGGCGCGGCTGGCCGGCGGCGAAGGGCCGTACCTGCGCACCGGCGACCTCGGCTTCGCCCAAGGCGGCGAGCTCTTCGTGACCGGGCGCAGCAAGGACCTCGTGATCCTCCGCGGGCGCAACCACTATCCGCAGGACCTCGAGGCCACGGCCTCGGCGAGCCACCCGGCCCTGGCGCCCGGCGGCGCCGCCGCCTTCGCCGTGGACGTCGACGGCGAGGAGCGGCTGGTGGTGGTGGCGGAGGTGCGGCGGGAGGAGCGCAAGGCCGATCCGCGGCCGATCCTCGACGCTCTGCGCCGGGCCCTCGCCGACGAGCACGAGGTGGCCCTGCACGCCGCCGTGCTGATCCGTCCGCTGAGCTTGCCCAAGACCTCGAGCGGCAAGGTCCGGCGCGGCGCCTGCCGCGAGGCCTTCCTCACCGGCACCCTGCAGACCCTCGCTGCATGGCAACCGTCGGCGGAAGGGGCCGAGCCCGTCGAGGCCGCGACGCCGGCCCCGCCCGAGGAAGTCGAGGCCTGGCTCGTCCGCGAGATCGCCCGACGCGCCGGCGTGGCGAGCGCCGACGTCGACCCACGGGCGCCGATCTCCGGCCACGCCCTCGACTCGCTCCAGGCCATGGAGCTGATGCAGGCGGTCGAGGAGCGGCTCGGCGTGCCGGTGCCCATGGAGACCTTCTTCGACGACGTGAGCCCCGCTGAGCTGGCCCGCCGGCTCGCGAGCGAGCCGTCCGCGGCGGCGGAGCCGCCGGCGGCGTCGGGGGAGCTGGTGGGAGAACATCCTCTCTCGCACGGCCAGCTCTCGCTGTGGTTCCTCCACCTGCTCGATCCGGCGAGCCCGGCTTACAACGTGGCGAGCGCGGTGCGGGTGGACGGTCCGCTCGACGTCGACGCCCTGCGGCGCTCGTTCCAGTGCCTGGTCGACCGCCACGCGGTGCTGCGCACGACGTTCGAGGCCGGCGGCGGCGAGCCGCGCCAGCGCGTCCACGTGCGGATCGAGGTTCCGTTCGCGACCGAAGACGCAGGGGGCCGGGACGACGGCGATCTCGCGGCGCGGCTGCGCGCCGAGGCGAACCGTCCTTTCGACCTGACGGCGGGTCCGCTGCTGCGGGTCAGGCTCTACGCGCGCGTCGGCCACCACGTGCTGCTGGTGGCGATACATCACGCGGTGACCGACTTCTGGTCGCTCGGCGTGTTGCTCGACGAGCTCGGCGCCCTCTATCCGGCGCTCGCCGCCGGGCGGGAGCCCGAGCTGGAGCCGCCGCCGCTGCAATATGCCGACTTCGCCCGCTGGCAGCGCCGTCGGCTCGCCGGGCCCGAGGGCGAGCGCCTGCGCGCTTACTGGCTCGAGCGCCTCGGCGGCGATCTGCCGGCCACTGAGATGCGCACGGACCGGCAACGGCCGCGCGCGCGGGCGTCGGCGGGGGCCGTCCACGGCTTCCGGCTCGACCGCGGCCTGAGCGAGCGGCTCGAGGCCTTCGGCCGCGGCCGGCGGGCGACGCCGTTCATGACGTTGGCCGCCGTCTTCGAGGTGCTGCTGGCGCGTCACACCGGCCAGCGCGAGCTGGTGCTGGGCACGGTGGGCGCGGCGCGCACCCACGCGCTGCTGGGGCGCCTGCCCGGCTACTTCGTCAACCCGCTGGCGCTGCGCGCGGACCTTTGCGGCCGTCCCGGCTTCGCCGAGGTGCTCACGCGCGTGCGCCGCGACGTGATCGGCGCCTTCGAGCACCAGGACTACCCCTTCGCCACCCTGGTCGAGCGGCTCCGGCCGGAGCGCGACCCGGGCCGCTCGCCCATCTTCGACGTGCTCTTCGTGCTGCAGCAGGCGCGGCTCGCCGACGGCCAGGACCTGACGGGCTTCGCGTTCGCCGATCCCCGGACCGCGGTGGAGGTGGGGGGCCTGCGGCTGGCGCCGGTGCCGTTCGAGCAGGGGCTCGCCCAATTCGACCTGACCCTCAACATGGGTAGGGTCGACGACGGCTACGCGGCCACCTTCGACTACGACCCGCAGCTCTTCGACGCGGTCAGCGTGGAGCGCCTGGCCGCTCATTTCGTACGCCTCGCGGCCGGCCTGGTGGAGGAGCCGCGGAGCGACGTGGCCCTCGTTTGCCTGCTCGCCGCGGCCGAGGAGCGCCAGATCGTCGAGACCTGGAACGCGACCGCCCGCGACTACCCGCGGGAGGCCACCGTGGCCGACCTCTTCGAGGCCCAGGTCGCCCGCACCCCCGACGCCGACGCCGTCTTCGCCGCCGGCGAGCGTCTGACCTACGGCCAGCTCGACGGCCGCGCCAACAAGCTGGCGCGGCACCTGCAGGCGCGGGGCGTGGGCCCGGAGACGCTGGTGGCGATCTGCCTCGAGCGCTCGACCGACCTGATCGCCGCCGTCCTCGGCGTGCTCAAGGCGGGCGGCGCCTACCTGCCGCTGGATCCCGCGTATCCGCGCGAGCGGCTGGCCGCCGCCGCGCGCGCCGCCGGCGCCCGCCTGGTGGTGGCCCGCGACGCTTACCGTCCGTTCTTCGCCACCGACTCCGTCGCCCTCGAGCGCGACGCCGCGGCGATCGCCGCCTTGCCGGCGCAGCGGCCGGCGCGCTCGTCCACGGCGCGCAACCTGGCGGCGGTGATCTTCACCTCGGGCTCCACCGGCGAGCCCAAGGGCGTGGCGCTCGAGCACCGTCCGCTGGTCAACATGATCGCCTCGTTCCTCGGCAGCTACCGGCCGGGGGCGGAGGACCGGATCCTCCCGCTGACCTCGATCGCCAGCGCCTCGTTCGTGGGCGAGATCCTCCCCATGCTCGCCGCCGGCGGCGCCCTGGTGCTGCCCGAGGAGCGCGAGGTGCTCGACCTCGACGCGCTCCTCGCGCTGCTCGAGCGGCAGGCGGTGGCGATCGTCAGCACGGTGCCGGCGGTGAGCGCCAACCTCAACGCTTTCACCGACCGGCTGCCGCGCCTGCGCCTGCTGCTGGTGGGCGGCGAGGCCCTGGCGGCCGGCGACGTCCACAGGCTGATCGGCCGCGTCGAGGTGGTCAACGGCTACGGCCTGACCGAGACCGCGGTCTGCTCGACCTGCTACCGCCTGGGGCCGGCCGACTTCGCCGCCGGCGCGCGGCTGGCGATCGGCAAGCCGGTGGCCAACACCCGCGTCTACGTGCTCGACCCGCGGGGACGGCCATCGCCGGCCGGCGTCGCCGGCGAGATCTTCGTGGGCGGCGACGGCCTGGCCCGCGCCTACCTGAGCGAGGCGGCGACGACCGCCGCGCGCTTCGTGCCCGACCCCTACGGTAACGGCGGGCGCCTCTACCGCACCGGCGACCTCGGGGCCTGGCGCTTCGACGGCAACCTGGAGTTCCTGGGCCGCCGCGACCGCCAGATCTCGCTGCGCGGCTTCCGCATCGAGCTCGGCGAAATCGAGTCGGCGGTGACGCTGGTGGGCGGCGTGCGCGACGCGGCGGTGACGGTGCGCGAGGACGTCCCCGGCCAGAAGCGGCTGGTGGCGTACGTCGTGCCCGAAGGTGCCGAAGGCGACGCCGAGGCGATCCTCGGCGCCCTGCGCGAGCGGCTGCCCGGCTACATGGTGCCGTCGGCGCTGGTGTTCCTGCCGGCGTTGCCGCTGCGGTCAAGCGGCAAGGTCGACGTCGAGCGTCTGCCGGCGCCGCCGGCCCGCCGTGCCGCCGCCGAGGCGCTGCCCAGGAGCGCCCTCGAGCGCGCCGTCGCCGAGGTCTGGCGCCAGGAGCTCGGCGTGGCGGAGGTGGGGCTCGACGACAACTTCTTCGACCTCGGCGGCCACTCGCTGCTGATGACCAAGGTGCACCAGCGGCTCAAGGCGGCCCTGGGCCGCGAGCTGTCGCTGATCGAGCTCTTCCAGTACCCGTCGGTGGGCACGCTCGCCCGCCACCTCGCGGGCGGCGAGACCGCCGCCGTACCGCGCCGCGAGCGCCGCGCCAGGGCCGGCGGGGGCGAGGGCGGCGTTGCCGTGATCGGCGTCGCCGGCCGCTTCCCGGGCGCCGCCAGCCCCGAGGAGCTGTGGCACAACCTCGCGGAGGGGATCGAGACGATCCACGTCTTCACCGACGACGAGCTGCTCGCCGCCGGCGTCGCCCCCGAGCTGGTGCGCCATCCTGATTACGTCAAGGCGAAGGGGGTCCTCGGCGACGTCGACCTCTTCGACGCCGGCTTCTTCGGCCTCAACCCGCGCGAGGTCGAGCTCATGGACCCGCAGCACCGGCTCTTCCTCGAGTGCTCGTGGGAGGCCCTGGAGGACGCCGGCTACGACCCGGAGCGCTACCCGGGCCTGGTCGGGGTCTACGGCGGCGAGAGCATGAACACGTACCTCCTGACCAACCTGCTCTCGCACCTCGAGCTGGTGGCCTCGGCCGACACCTTGCAGGCCTCGCTGGGCAACGACAAGGACCCGCTGACCTCGCGGGTGGCCTACAAGCTCGACCTGCGCGGCCCCTCGGTCACCGTGCAGACGGCGTCGTCGACCTCGCTCGCCGCCGTCCACGTGGCGGCCCGCAGCCTGCAGGTGGGCGACTGCGACATGGCGCTGGCGGGGGGCGTGTCGATCCATCTCCCGGAGGCCACGGGCTACTTCTACCAGGAGGGCGGCACGACCTCGAAGGACGGCCACACCCGTGCCTTCGACGCCCGCTCGACGGGCTTCGTGAGCGGCCACGGCGCCGGGGTGGTGGTTCTCAAGCGGCTCGAAGACGCGGTGGCCGACGGCGACCACGTCTACGCCGTGATCAAGGGCTCGGCCTGCAACAACGACGGCACCGCCAAGGTGAGCTTCATGGCGCCGAGCGTCGACGGCCAGGTGGCGGTCTACCGCCGGGCCTACGACGACGCCGGGGTCTCGCCCGCGACCGTGAGCTACGTCGAGTGCCACGGCACCGGCACCGCGCTGGGCGATCCGATCGAGATCGGCGCGCTGACCCGCGCCTTCGCCGAGCACACGGGGGAGCGCGGCTATTGCGCCGTCGGCTCGCTGAAGACGAACGTCGGCCACCTCGACGCCGCCGCCGGCGTGTGCGGGCTAATCAAGGCCACCCTGTCGCTCCACCACGGGGCGATCCCCGCGAGCCTCCACTTCGAGAAGCCCAATCCGCGCATCGACTTCGCCGCCAGCCCGTTCTTCGTCAACACCGAGCTGCGGCCGTGGACGCGGGGCGAGGCGCCGCGGCGCGCCGGCGTGACTTCGCTGGGCATGGGCGGCACCAACGTCCACGCGGTGCTCGAGGAGGCGCCGCCGTCGCCGCCGCCCTCGCCCTCGCGGCCGTGGCAGCTCCTGCTGCTCTCGGCGCGCAGCGCCGGCGCCCTGGACGCCGCCACCGAGCGCCTCGCCGCGCGGCTTCACCGCCGCGAGCTGCCGCTGCCCGACGTGGCCTACACCCTGCAAGTGGGCCGCAAGGCGCTCGAGCACCGCCGCATGCTGCTGTGCCGCGACCGCGACGACGCCCTGGCGGCGCTCGGCGATCCCGGCCGGCTGCGCACCGCCGTCCACCGGCCCGGCGACCGGCCGGTGGCCTTCCTCTTCACCGGCCAGGGCTCTCAGTACCCGGACATGGGCCGCGGCCTCTACGAGGCGGAGCCCTCCTTCCGCGACGACGTCGACCGCTGCGCCCGCCTGCTCGAGCCCCAGCTCGGCCTCGACCTGCGCGCGGCACTCTTCGTCGAGGACGCCGCCTCGGAGGAGGCGGCGGCGCGGCTGCGGCAGACCGAGGTCACTCAGCCGGCGCTCTTCACGGTGAGCTGGGCCACCGCGCGGCTGTGGACGAGCTGGGGCGTCAAGCCGTCGGCGATGATCGGCCACAGCCTCGGCGAGTACGTGGCGGCCTGCCTGGCGGAAGTGATGACGCTCGAAGACGCCCTGGCCCTGGTGGCGTTGCGCGGCCGGTTGATGCAGCGGATGCCGCCGGGCGCCATGGCCACCGTGGAGCTGCCGGAGGCCGAGGTGGCGCCGCTGCTCGGCGAGGAGCTGTCGCGCGGCGAGCTGTCGCTGGCGGCGGTCAACCGGCCGTCCGACTGCGTGGTCTCGGGACCCGCGGACGCCGTCGATCGGCTGCTCGCCGAGCTGGCGCGCCGCGACGTCGGCTGCCGGCGACTGCACACCTCCCATGCCTACCACTCGCGGATGATCGAGCCGATGCTGCGGCCCTTCGCCGAGGCGGTGGCCAAGGTGCGCCTCGAGCCGCCGCGGATCCCGTACGTGTCCAACGTCACCGGCACCTGGATCCGCCCCGAGGAAGCCACCGATCCGGCCTATTGGGCGCGCCACGTGCGCGCCACGGTGCGCTTCGCCGACGGCCTCGGCGAGCTCCTGGCCGAGCCGCGGCGCATCCTGCTCGAGGTCGGCCCGGGCTCGACCCTGGCGTCGCTGGCCCGGCAGCACCCCGCCCGCGGCGAGGGCCACGCCGTGCTCTCGTCGCTGCGCCACCCGAAGGAGGACGAGGCCGACCTGCCCTTCTTGCTCGACGCCCTGGGCCGGCTGTGGCTGGCCGGCGGCGAGGTCGACTGGGCCGGTTTCTACGCCGGCGAGACGCGGCGCCGCGTGCCGCTGCCGACCTATCCCTTCGAGCGCCAGCGTTACTGGGTGGAGCCGTTGCCGGAAGGAGCGAAGAAGCGGCGCGGGCGCCTGGCGATCGACGACTGGTTCTACGTCCCCGCCTGGAAGCGCGTGCCACTTCCGGTCGGCGGGGTGCCGGCAGGGGGGGACTGGCTCCTCTTCGTGGACGACGGCGGCCTCGGCGACGCCCTGGCGCAGCGCCTGCGCGCCGCAGGGAGCACCGTGACCGCGGTGACCTCAGGAGACGCGTTCGCACGTGTCGGCGACGACGCCTTCCGCCTCGTCCCCGGCCGCGCCGAGGACTACGAGGCCCTGCTCGAGGCGCTCGGCCGCGTGCCGCCGCGGGTCGTCCACCTGTGGAACGTCGGCCGCGGCGCCGGCGCCGAGGAGGCGCTCGAGCGCGCCTTCTACAGCCCGCTCTTCCTGGCACGGGCCCTCGGCCAGCGCGACGCCGAGGTCGACCTGACGGTGGTCGCGAGCGGCCTCCACGAGGTGACCGGCGGCGAGGCGGTCGAGCCGCTCAAGGCCGCGCTCCTGGGACCCTGCGGCGTGGCGCCCCGCGAATACGCGCGCCTGCGCTGCCGGGCCATCGACGTCGAGCTGGGCGGCCCGCGCCTGGTGGAGCAGATCCTGCGCGAGACGGCGGCGCCGGCGTCGCCGCTGGTGGCCTTGCGCGGCCGTCACCGCTGGGTGCGCGACTTCGAGGCGGTTGCCCTCGCTGAGGAGGCGCCGCGGCTCCGGCCACGGGGCGTCTACCTCGTCACCGGCGGCCGTGGCGGCCTCGGCCTGGAGATCGCCGGCGAGCTCGCGCGCCAGGCGCGGGCGCGCCTGGTGCTGGTCGGCCGCTCGCCGGTGCCGCCGCGCGCCGAATGGGCCGCCGCCGAGGACGCCGGGATCCGCCGCCTCGCCGCGCTCGAGGCCCTCGGCGCCGAGGTCCTGGCGCTGGCGGCCGACGTCGCCGACGCCGGCGCCATGCGGCGCGTGAAGGAGCAGGCCGAGGCCCGTTTCGGCCCGGTGAACGGCGTGATCCACGCCGCCGGGGTGCCCGGCGCCGGCCTCATCCGGGCCAAGGAGCGGGAGGCGGCCGAGCGCGTGCTGCGGCCCAAGGTGGCGGGGCTGCTGGTGCTCGACGAGCTCTTCCGCGACGCCGGCCTCGACTTCTTCGTGTCGCTGTCGACGATCACCGCCGTCCTGCCCGAGCCCGGCCAGGTCGATTACGTGGCGGCCAACGCCGTGCTCGACGCCTTCGCCTCGGCGAACGGATCGAACGGTGAGTGGAACGACACCTTGCGCGCCGCCATCAACTGGGACGCCTGGCGCGAGGTCGGCATGGCGGTCCGGACCGAGGTACCCGAGGGATTCCGCGCCTGGCGCCAGAAGAGCCTGGCCGAGGGCTTGTCGTCGGCCGAAGGCGTTGCGGCCTTTCGCCGGATTCTGGCCAGCGGCTTGAGCCAGGTGGTGGTGTCAACCCACGACCTCGCGATCCGGCGCCAGGAGAACGCGCTTTTCCGGCCGCTCGACGAGCTCGCGTCGCCGGCCGCGGCGGCCGCCGTCCACGCCCGGCCCGCCGACCTGACCACTCCCTACGCGCCGCCGGAGAGCGAGCTCGAGCGCCAGGTGGCGGCGGTGTGGCAGGAGATCCTGGGCATCGAGCAGATCGGCGCCGACGACAACTTTTTCGAGCTCGGCGGCAATTCGCTCGCCGGCATCCGGATCACCCAACGCCTCAAGGAACGGCTCGGCGCCAACATCTCGGACGTGAGCATCTACGAGGGGCCGACGGTGCGGGCACTGGCCAAGCTGATGACCACAGACGACGCGACGGAAGAGGCGCCGGCCGCCCTGGTGGCCGCCCACGAAAGCCGGGAGCGCGGCGAGCGCCGGCGGGCGCGGCTCGCGCGCCGGCGCGCCGGAGCCGACGGAGGAGAGAGCTGATGCGACGGTGGAGCATACGGTCCGGATGGAACATCGCGATCGGGTGGAGCTTCGGGATCGCGCTCGCGCTCGGCGCGGGCGGCGCCGCGGCCGACCAGACGGTGGGCGTGGCGGCGGACGGCGAGGAGTACGTGCTGCGGCCCCGGCGGCTCCAGACGCCTCCGGTCATCGACGGCCGGCTCTTGCCGGGCGAATGGGACGGCGCCGAACGGGTAAGCGACTTCACCCAGTTCGAGCCCCGCGAGGGCGAGCCGCCCACCGAGGAAACCGAGGCCTGGTTCGGCTACGACGCGCAGAACCTCTACGTGGGCGTGCGCGCCTACGACTCGGAGCCCGACAAGATCATGGCCACCATCGCCACCCCGGACGGCGACATGCGCTACGAGGACGCCATCCACATCCTCCTCGACACCTTCAAAGACCAGCAGAACGCCTTCCTCTTCATCACCAGCCCGGTGGGCGTGAAGGTCGACGGCCTGGTGCGGCGCGAGGGCGACGAGGTCATCTACGACTGGGACGGCGCCTGGCACACGGCGGGCAGCCGCGACGAGCTGGGCTACGTCGTCGAGATCGCCATCCCGTTCAAGACCCTGCGCTTCCCGCCGGCCGAGGTCCAGACGTGGGGCTTCAACATCCGGCGCTCGATCGCCCGCAAGCACGAGGAGATCTTCTGGAAGCCGCTGTCGCACTCCCACGGCTGGTACGCGGCGACCCGGGTGTCCGCGCTCGGCGAGCTGACCGGACTCGAGGACATCGAGCAGGGCCGGCGCTACCAGATGAGCCCCTACCTGATCGCCGGCGTCACCGACCAGACGCGGGACGGCGGCAGCGAAGAGGTGACCGACGCCGGCCTCGACGTGAAGGTCCACCTCACCTCGAAGCTGGTCGCCGACCTCACCTACAACACCGACTTCGCCGAGGCCGAGGCCGACGACCAGGAGGTCAACTTGACGCGCTTCCCGCTGCTCTTCGCCGAGAAGCGGGCGTTCTTCCTCGAGGGCGCCGACCTCTTCCAGGTCAGCGACCGCGAGGAGCCCCACCGGATCAACGACCTCAACAACCGCCTGTTTTTCAGCCGCAGCATCGGCCTTTCCGACGACGGCGGCCAGGAGATCCCGGTGGTCGGCGGCGCCAAGATCGCCGGCGAGGTGGGCGGGCTCGACGTCGGCGCGCTCTTCTTCGCCACCGACCGCACCACGATCGTCGCGCCCGGGGGCGGCGAAGAGGAGGTTCCCGAGACCGACTTCGGCGTCGTCCGCCTGCGGCGCAAGCTGTTCGAGAAGTCGTTCGTCGGCCTGATCGCCATGGGTAAGGACCCCGCGGGCCCCGAATCGAACCGCGTCGCCGGCGCCGACTGGGACTTCAGCCTGGGGCCGAGCCTGCGCACCGGCGGCTACCTTGTGAAGAGCTCGACTCCGGGCGTCGACGGCGACGACTGGTCCGGCTATTCGGACCTCTGGTACCACGACAAGCACAACCGGATGCACCTCGCCTACACCCAGCTCCAGGAGAACTTCCGCAACGAACTCGGCTTCCACCCGCGCCTCGACATGAAAAAGGGCACCGCCTATTACGACCGCATCTTCTGGCCCGAGAACAGTCGCATCAAGACATGGTGGTTGACCTATTTCGTGGACTACATCACCGACAACGACGACAACCTCGAGTCGCGCATCAATTCGGTCCAGCTCAACGGCTTCCTCCAGAACAGCTCGGGAGCGTCCTTGAAGTTCTACGACAACCTCGAGGTCCTGCGGGCGCCCTTCGAGATTCATCCCGGGGTGGTGATCCCCCCCGGCGAGTACGATTTCGGCAACGTTTTCTTCGGCTTTCAGACCGACTACAGCAAGCCCATCGGGGGCGCCGGCCGGCTCTTGGCCGGCGAGTTCTACGACGGCGACGTCTTCCAGGTCTTCGCCTACCTCCAGTACCGGCCCATGGACGGCTTGCTGGTCGCCGCCCACGTCGACCGCATCAAGGTCGACCTGCCGGTGGGCGAGTTCACCACCGAGCTGGCGACGTTCGACGCCTCCTATTCGCTGACGCGTCCGAACGTCTCGGCGCAGGTCTCGCTGCAGCGGCGCGACGAGGAGAACTCCCTCTTCCGGGTGCTGGTCAAGTGGGGTTTCCGACGCGGGTCGAAGCTCTACATCCTCTACGAAGACCTGCGCGACCTGACCAGTCTGACGCGGCCTTTCGACACCCGCGTCGGCCTGCCGGGCCGGCAGCTCGTCGTCAAGTCGGTCTTCACGTTCTGAGACGGGGCACGGTCGATGGGCAGAGAATGGAACGGTACCGAGATCGCCGTCGTCGGCATGGCGGGGCGTTTTCCCGGCGCCGCGAGCACCGAGACGCTGTGGCGCAACCTCAAGGACGGCGACGAGGCGATCCGCCGGCTCTCCGACGAGGAGCTCGACGCCCTCGGCGTCGACGCGGCGCTGCGCGCCGCGCCGGGCTACGTGCCGGCGGTGTCGCAGATGGCGGGCTTCGCCGATTTCGACGCCGCCTTCTTCGGCATCAACCACCGCGAAGCGGAGACCATGGACCCGCAGCAGCGGGTCTTCCTGGAGTGCGCCTGGGAAGCCCTCGAGGACGCCGGCTACGACGGCGCGGCCTTTCCCGGCTTGGTGGGCGTCTTCGCCGGCGCCACCCTCTCCACCTACCTGCTGGTGAACCTGGCCCGCAACCAGCGGGTCGCGAGCGGCACCGATCCGCAACAGCTCATCATCGGCAACGCCGGCGACGCCCTGACCACCCGCGTCTCCTACAAGCTCAACCTGCGGGGGCCGAGCCAGGCCGTGCAATGCGCCTGTTCGACGTCGCTGGTGGCCGTCCACCTCGCCTGCCAGAGCCTGCTCAATGAGGAGTGCGACATGGCGCTGGCCGGCGGCGTGTCGATCAACGTGACCCACCTCGGCGGCTACCGCTCGCTGCCGGGCTCGATCCTCTCGCCCGACGGCCGTTGCCGCGCCTACGACGCCCGCGCCGAGGGCAGCGTCTTCGGCTCCGGCGCCGGCATCGTGGTGCTGAAGCGGCTCGAGGACGCGCTCGCGGAGGGCGACACGATCCGCGCCGTGATCCTCGGCTCGGCCACCAACAACGACGGCGCCTTCAAGGTGGGCTTCACCGCGCCCAGCGTCGAGGGGCAGTCGCGGGTCATCTCCGAGGCGCTGGCGGTGGCGGGGATCGACCCCGAGACCGTCGCCTACGTCGAGGGCCACGGCTCGGGCACGGCGCTCGGCGATCCGATCGAGGTGCAGGCGGTGACCCGCGCCTTCCGCGCCTACACCGAGAAGAGGGGCTTCTGCGGCATCGGCTCGATCAAGTCGAACCTCGGCCACCTCGACGTCGCCGCCGGCGTCGCCGGCCTGATCAAGGCGGTGCTGGCGCTCGAGCACGGCCAGATCCCGCCCACCGTGAGCTTCGAGACGCCGAATCCGAAGATCGACTTCGCGGCCTCGCCGGTGTACGTGGTGGACCGGCTCACCGAGTGGCCGGCGTCGAGCCGGCCGCGCCGGGCCGGCGTCAACTCCTTCGGCCTCGGCGGCACCACCGCCCACGTGGTGCTCGAAGAGGCGCCGGCGCCGGCGCCGGCGGGCGAGCCGCGGCCGTGGCAGCTCCTGGCGCTGTCGGCGCGCAGCGCCGCCGCCCTCGAGGCCGCCCACGGCGGCCTCTCCCGGCACCTCGAGACCCATCCGGAGCTCCACCTCGAGGACGTCGCCCACACCCTGCACGCCGGCCGGCGGCGCTTTCCCCACCGCCGCGCCCTGGTGTGCCGTCTGCCCGAGGGGGGCGCCCTCGGCGGCGCCACGGTGGTCCCGGAGCGGATCCTCGAAGGCGTCGGCGAGGCGACGGAGCGGCCGGTGGTCTTCCTCTTCCCCGGCCTTGGCGACCACTACGCCGGCATGGGGCGCGGCCTCTACCGCGGCGAGAAGGTCTTCCGCGACGCCGTCGACGAGTGCTCCCGCCTGCTCGATTCCCACCTCGGCCGCGACCTGCGCGAGCTGCTCTTCCCCGGCGGCGAGGAGGAAACGGACGGCGGCGGGGCGGAGCTCGACCTGCGGCGGATGCTCGGCCGCGGCCGTGAGGCGGCGCGCAGCGACGCCGACAAGGCTCTCGACGCGACGATCTACGCCCAGCCGGCGACTTTCGTCGTCGAATACGCGCTGGCCCGGCTCTGGCTCTCCTGGGGCGTCGAGCCGGCGGCGATGATCGGCTACAGCCTCGGCGAGTACGTGGCGGCCTGCGTGGCCGGCGTGCTCCCGCTCGCCGACGCTCTGGCGGTGGTGGCGCGGCGGGCGAAGCTGATCCAGGACCTGCCGCCGGGCGCCATGCTCGCGGTGCCGCGGCCGCCCGGCGACTGGATCCCCGGCGAGCTCGACGTCGCCGCCCTCAACGCTCCCGACCAGTGCGTGGTGGCGGGCCCCGAGGCGGCGGTGGCGGCCTTCGCCGCCGCCCTCGCCGGCGAGGGCGAGGCGGCGCGACGCCTGCCGACCTCCCACGCCTTCCACTCGCGGCACATGGCCGCGGCGGCGGCGGCGTTCGCCGAGGTGGTGCGCGGCGTGCGCCTGCAAGCGCCGAAGGTCCCTTTCCTGACCAACGTCACCGGCACCTGGATCACCGACGCCGAGGCCACCGACCCCGAGCACTGGGTGCGCCACATGGTGGGCACGGTGCGCTTCGCCGAGGGCGTGGCCGAGCTCTGCCGCGAGCCGCGGCGGATCCTGCTCGAGGTGGGCCCGGGGCAGACCCTCGGCTCCCTGGTGAAGCTCCATCCCGGCTACCACGGCGATCAACCGGTCGTCGCCTCGCTGCCGGGCTCGTTCAGCCGCCGCGGCGACCTGCCCTTCATGCTCGGCGCGGCCGGCCAGCTCTGGATCGACGGCGCGCGCTTCGACTGGGAAGGATTCTACGCCGGCCGCCGGCGCCGCCGGGTGCCGCTGCCCACCTATCCCTTCGAGCGCCGGCGCTACTGGGTGGAGGGCAACGGCAGCGCCGCGGCGATCCCATCGGCCGCCACCCTGCCGGCCGCGAGCGCGGACGTCGCGTCCGGGGGCGCCGCGCTCTATGCCCGCCCCGAGCTGGCGAGCGACTACGAGCCGCCGCAAGGCGAGATCGAGGAGCGGGTGGCCGAGCTCTGGCGGGAGGTGCTGGGCGTCGACCAGGTCGGCCGGCGCGACGATTTCTTCGAGCTCGACGGGCACTCGCTGCTCGCCACCCAGGTGGCCTCGCGCCTGCGCGAGGTCTACGGCGTCGAGGTCACGATCCGGCAGGTGCTGGCCGAGCCCACGGTCGCCGGCATGGCGGCGGCGGTCGCGGCGGTTCGCGCCGGGAGCGGACGGCGGCCCGTCCGCGCCGTCGAGATCCGGCCGCGGCCGCGGCGCGACGAGCCGGCGCCGGCGTCGTTCGCCCAGGAGCGGATGTGGTTCCTGGGTCAGCTCGATCCCGACGCCCACGCCTACAACATCTTCTTCAACGTGCGCCTCGAGGGGCCGCTCGACCCCGGCGTCCTGCGCCACGCCCTGCGCGAGGTCAGCCGCCGCCACGAGGTGCTGCGCACCACCTTCGTGGCCGTGGAGGGCAAGCCCTGCCAGGTCGTCGGCGGCGAGCTGGCCGAGATGCCCGTCGTCGACCTCGGCGGCCTCGAAGCGGCGGCGCGGGAGCGCGTGGCGGCGCGCCTCGCCGCCGCCGAGCACCATCGGCCGTTCGAGCTGGCGCGCGGCCCGCTCTTCCGCCTCGCGCTGCTGCGGTGCGGCGAGGCCGAGCACGTGCTGCTCGTCAACATGCACCACGTCGTCTCCGACGGCTGGTCGGTCGGCATCCTGCTCACCGAGGCGGCGGCGATCTACCAGGCGTTGCTGCGGCGCGAGGCCTCGCCGCTGCCCGAGCTGCCGATCCAGTACGCCGACTTCGCCGTGTGGCAGCGGGAATGGCTGCGGGGCCAGGTCCTCGCCGCCGAGCTCGGTTACTGGAAGGAGGCCCTGGCCGACCCGCCGCCGCCGCTGCGCCTTCCCGCCGACCGGCCGCGGCGCCGCGGCGCCGGCTTTCTGGAGACCACCGAAGAGCTGCTGCTCACGCCGCGGCTCACCGCCGAGCTGGGCGCCCTGGGCCGGCGTCACGCGGCCACCCCCTTCATCACCCTGCTGGCGGCCTTCGAGACGCTGCTCCACCGCTACACCGGCGAGCGCGACATGGTGGTGGGCACGCCGATCGCCGACCGCAACCACCAGGCGATCGAGGGCCTGATCGGCTACTTCCTGAACACCCTGGCGCTGCGCGGCCGGCCGGCCCCCGAGCTCTCCTTCGTCGGTTTCCTCGAGCGCACGCGGCAGGTGGCGCTGGCCGGCTACGACCACCAGGACCTGCCGCTCGAGCGGGTGATGACGGCGCTCCAGCAGGACGGCTTCGGCGGCGCCGAGCTCTTCCAGGTGATGTTCCTCTACCAGAACGTGCCGCTGCCGTCGATGGAGGTGGGCCCGCTCCGGCTCTCGCTCGCCGAGGTCGGCGGCGCCGCGGTGCTCGACACCGCGATCTACGACCTCTCCCTGATCATGGACGAGATTGGCCCCGGCGGCCCCGACGCCGACCTGCGCGTGGCCATGGTGGCCAACGGCCGGCTCTTCGAGCGCGCCACCGTCGCCCGCTTCGCCGGCCATTTCCGCAACCTGCTGCAGGCGATCGTCGAGGACCCCGAGCGCAAGCTCGAGGAGCTGCCGCTGATGAGCCCCGAGGAGCACCATCAGCTCGCGATGGCGCGCGGCCTCAAGGGACCGGGCCGCATCCACCAGGTCTTCGCGCGCCAGGCGGCGCTCACCCCCGGCTCGCCGGCGGTGATCGGCGAGCAAGGGGTGTTGACCTACGCCGAGCTCGAGGCGCGGAGCAACCAGCTTGCCCATCGCCTGCGCGCCCTGGGAGTGGGTCCGGAAGTGGTCGTCGGCATCTTCATCGAGCGCCGCCACGAGATGCTGGTGGCCCTCCTCGGCGTGCTCAAGGCCGGCGGCGCCTACGTGCCCCTCGACCCGGTCTTCCCCGAGGAGCGCAAGGCCTACGTCCTCGAGCAGGTGAAGGCGCCGGTGGTGCTCTCGAGCGCCGCCCTGGCGCCGAAGCTGCCGCCGACCGGCGCAACGGTGCTGCGAGTCGACGCCGACTGGGACGCCGTCGCCGCGTTTCCGGCCACGCCGCCTTCGAGCCTCGCCGGCACCGACAACGCCGCCTACCTGATCTTCACCTCGGGCTCCACCGGCCGGCCGAAGGGGGTGGTGATCACCCACGCCGCGCTCCTCGCCTACGTGTGGGCGGCGCGCCGGGTCTACGAGATCGAGGCCCACGACCGCGTGCTGCAGTTCGCCTCGCTGAGCTTCGACAACAGCGTGGAAGAGATCTTCCCGGTGCTCACCTGCGGCGGAGCCGTGGTCCTGCGCACCGAAGCCATGCTGGGCTCGGCGGCGGCGTTGCTCGATCGGTGCCGGGAGCAGGGCGTGACCATCCTGAACCTTCCCACTACCTTCTGGAACGGCCTCGGCGCCGCGCTCGCGCGCGAAGAGCTCGTCCTGGGCCGGCCGGTACGGCTGGTCATCATCGGCGGCGAGCGTCTCGACCCGGACCGGCTCCCCGGCTTCCGGCGTCAGTGCGCGCCGGGCGTGCGGATCTTCAACACCTACGGCCCCACCGAGACCACCGTGTGCAGCAACGCCCACGAGGTCACGGGGCCGCCGCCGGGAGGCGTCGAAGAGGCGCCGATCGGGCGCACGCTGCCCGGAGTCGCCGGCCACGTGCTCGACCGCCGCGGGCGCCTGGTGCCCTACGGCGTCGCCGGCGAGCTGGTGCTCGGGGGTCCGGGCCTGGCCCGCGGCTACCTGAACGCTCCGCGGCAGACCGCCGAGCGCTTCGTGCCCGACCCCTTCGGTCCTCCGAGCGAGCGTCTCTACCGGAGCGGCGACCTGGTGCGCCAGCGCGCCGACGGCGTCGCCCTCTTCCTCGACCGCGTCGACCACCAGGTGAAGGTGCGCGGATTCCGCATCGAGCTCGGTGAGATCGAGACGGTCCTCGCCGGCCATCCCGCGATCACCCACGCGGCAGTGCTGGCGCGCGGCGAGGACGCCGACCGGCGGCTGATCGCTTACGTGGTGGCGGAGGACGACACCACCGAGAGCGAGCTGCGCGAGTACCTCGGCCAGCGGCTGCCCGACTACATGGTGCCGGCGTTCTTCGTGTTCCTGGACGTCCTGCCGCTGACCGCCAGCAACAAGCTGAACCGCCGCGCCTTGCCCGAGCCTGACGCCGGCCGGCGGGCCATCGAGACACCCTTCGCGGCGCCCCGGAGCGACGCCGAGAAGCTGCTGGCCGAGGTCTTCGCCAAGCTGCTCGAGGTCGAGCGGGTGGGGGTCAACGACAGCTTCTTCGAGCTCGGCGGCCATTCGCTGATGCTGCCGCAGGTGATCCATCGCCTGCGCCAGGCCCTGCACGTGGAGGTCCCGTTGCGCACCCTCTACGACGAGCCGACGGTGGCGCGGCTGGCGGTGGTCGTGGAGGACCTGATCCTCGACCAGATCGAGAGCCTCGAAGAGCCGCCGCGCCGCGCCGCGGCGCCCGACGAGCCCCACCTCGCCCGGATCTTCGAGACCGGGGTGGCCCTCGACCCGGCGGCGGAGGCGCTGGTCTGGCAACACGAGCGCCTCACCTACGACGAGCTCGACCGGCAGGCCAACCGCCTCGCCCGCGCCCTGCGGCGACTCGGCGTCGGCCCGGAGACGATCGTCGCCCTCCACCTGCGCCGCCGCCCCGAGCTGCTGGTGGCGGTGCTCGCTACCCTCAAGGCCGGCGGCGCCTACGTCTCCCTCGATCCGAGCTATCCGAGCGGGCGCACGGCGCTCATTTTCGAGGACGCCGAGCCCGTGCTCGTCCTCGTCGACGCCGGCGCCCGGCCGCCGGCGGCAGCCGCCGCCGTGCTCGCGGTCGAGGACGTGCTGGCGGCCGCCGCCGGCGAGGACGAGAACCGCCTCGAACCGGCCTCGGGCGGCGACGACCTGGCCTACCTGATCTACACCTCGGGCTCCACCGGACGCCCCAAAGGGGTGGCGATCGCCCACCGCAACGCCGCCAACCTGGTGCGCTGGGCCGGCGCGGCTCTGCCGGCCGACGAGCTGGCGTGCATGCTCGCCGCGACGTCGCTCAACTTCGACCTCTCGGTCTTCGAGCTCTTCGTGCCGTGGAGCCGCGGCGGCAAGGTGGTGCTGGCGTCCAACGCCCTCGAGCTCCCCGACCTGCCGGCCGCCGCCGAGGTGACCTTCGTCAACACGGTGCCGTCGGCGATGGCGGAGCTGGTGCGC
>DASWIG010000607.1:0-5168 GCA_036397835.1 Thermoanaerobaculia bacterium | reverse complement strand
CCGGTCCGAGGTGACGCGGCCGGTCAGCATGCCGTGGCGGCCGGGACCGCCTTCCGGCCCAGGCGGTATGCGGCCGAGCGGCCGACGCGTAGGACGTAGAAGGTCGCGTCGGGATGCTTCGCCCGAGCCCGTTTCACGGCGGCGATCTCGTTGGTGTCGAGCTCGTAGTCGCCGGTTTGGACGTCGAGGATCAGGAACTTCCCTCGATCACTGGCATCGAGCGAGTCACGGATGTCTCGGTCGTAGAGGGCTTGACCCCGTTTGGCGATTTCGTCACTGGAATGACGCGTATCAGACATTCGGACCTCCGGGTAGGTCCGGGGCCGAGTTGGCCCCGGGACGAAGTCGATTCTATGGCAATCCGCCGTCGTGCCGAGGAACCACGCTCACATTCTGGGCCGTTCAGGAGCCCGTGGTCGCGCAAGAGCGACAGAGTCCAGCTCCTCGTCGTCCAGCTCGCGCAGGCTCGCCTCCAGATCCGGTGCTCACCCTACGAGCGCGGCGCCAGCACGTAATCCCCCGCCTCGTGCCCCGCGTAGCGGATCGGCGCGTACCCCGGGGTCTGGCGGAAGCCGAGGCCGCGCGCCGCGTAACGCACCCGCGCCGCGACCTCGCGGTGCAGCTCGGTGCCCGCCAGCGCCCTCTCGTTGAGCTCCAGCACCCGCAGGAACGCCTGCGCGAAGATCGAATAGCCGCCGCCGCCCTCGTCGAGCACCGGCGCCAGGCCGCCCGAGGTCAGCACCGTGCGCGAGCGCCGGGAGGCGATCCGCTCGAGACGCGCCGCGCGCTCGTCCTCGTCGCCGGGGCGGGCCACGCCCGAGAGCGTCAGGGTGCCCGAGTAGCAGGAGTCGGAGACGACGAGAACCTCGCGCGCCTTCATCACGTCGAGCTGGTCGCTGATCGCCTCGTTGGGGATCCACAACGCCGAGTCGTCCGCCGCGCCGTCGACGCCGATCCAGTAGCCCTTGCCGCCCTCGATCTTGCCGTGGCCGGCGTAGTAGATGAGGAGGTGGTCCTTCTCCTCGAGCCGCGCGGCGAGGTCGTTGATCGCGGCGAGGATCTCGAAGTGCGTGGGATCGCGGAGCACGGTGGTCTGGTAGCCGTACTTCTCGGCCAGCAGGCGCGCCACCTCGGCGGCGTCGGCCGCGGCGGTCCTGAGCGGCTCCAGGTTCTGGTAACGGGCGGCGCTGATGACCAGCGCGTGGAGGTCGGGCGACGGTCGCGGCGCGCGTCGCGGCGGAGGCGTCGTCGGCGGGGCCGGGACCGGACCGCGGGCGCCCGGCTCGAGCAGCAGCTCGCGGCGCGCCACCCGTCCGCGGCGGTCGAGGGCCTCGATCACCAGGGCGGTGCGGCCCGCGGGCGCCGCCACGCTGACGCGGAAGAAGCCGCTGTCGTCCTCGGTCGTCCTCTCGGCGCCGTCGACGAGCAGCTTGTCGAGGCCGGCGGGCGCGGTCACCCGGCCGGTGATCTCGAGCTCGGCGACGCCGGAGGGCACCGCGACGATCGACGGGCCGCGCGTCGCCAGCACGTCGGGCGAGATGATCGCGATCTCGGGCGGCGCCAGCTCGGCGCCGCTGGTGCTCGCCGCCTCGAGCCGCGCCAGACGGTCGCGGTAGTCGCTGATCGACTGGCGGATCTCGCCGGCGCGCGCCTCGCTCGCCGCCAGCCGCGCCTCGAGCGCTTTCCTCTCGTCCTCACTGAGGGCCTGGGAGCGCCGCGCCTCGTCGAGCTGGCGGCGCAGCTCCGCGGCTTCGGCCTGGGCCGCCGCGAGCTCGCCCGAGGTGGCGTCGAGGCGCTGGCGCGTCGCTTCCAGGTCGCGGCGCAGCTCCTCCGTCTCCCGCCGCAGGGTCTCCTCCTGCTCGGTCCAGTCGAGCACCACGGCCGCGTCGATGCCGGCGGCACGGCGGTACCACTCGAGCGCCGTCTGAGGATCGAGCGGCACCCCGAGGCCCTTCTCGTAGAGGTGGCCGAGGTTGATCTGGGCGCGGCTGTCGTCCTGCTCGGCGGCCTTGCGGTACCAGGTCGCCGCGGCCTCGTAGTCCGGGATGGCGGCGAGCCCCTTCTCGAAGATCTCGCCGACGTAGGTCTGGGCCTGGGCGTCGCCGGCCTCCGCCGCCGGCAGCCACACGGCGAGCGCGGTGGCGTAGGAGGCGCGGTCGTAGGCCGTGTACTCGCCGCCGCGGATCTCGCAGTCGACGGCCGACGTGCGCACGGGTTGACGCGGCGTCAGGAAGGTGCTGCGGCGTCCCAGGCGGCGGACCTTGCCCGGCAGCAGGCAATCGACCACCTGGAGGTCCTCCATCGTCTCGGCCTGGCGCTTCTTCTTGGACGAGACGGCGTCCGGGAAGAGCGTCAGGAGGAGGAGAAGAGAAAGGCCGACGACTCGAGCTCTCTTCATCCCCCTTTCAAGGAAGGGGGGACCGAGGGGGGATTTCTCCCGCCGAGCGTTCCCGTACTTGGGCGAGACCGATTCTTGTGGCGCGGCACAGGAAGAAATCCCCCCTAACCCCCCTTTCTTAAAGGGGGGAACCCGAGCGGACTCCTCACTGGCGCTTCGGCTCGGATCCGGCTCCCCCTCCTTTAAGAAAGGAGGGGGCTGGGGGGAGGATTTCTTCCTGAGACTTCTCATCGTCAGAGCTCGAAACGGATCCCCACCGTGAACGTCGACAGGTCGAGGTCGTCGCGCTCGAGGTCGGTGTCGTAGAAGAGGAACGCCGAGACGCCGTGGCGGAACTGCGCGCCGAAGCCGACGCCGAGGTTCAGGTAGTCGCGGTCGGGCTCGTCGGTGGGGATGGCGAAGACGTTGGTCGCCTCGGCGTCCTCGATGAAGCGGGCGCGCACGTCGCGGGCGTCGTCCTGGAATTCGTGGAGGACGCTGAGGCGTCCCTGCGGCAGCAGCACGCCCCAGGAGAAGCTGGCGGCGTAGGAGACGTTGACGCCCGCTTCGCCGAGCAGCGACTCGGTCGCCTGCTCGAAGACCTCGAGGTAGAAGCCGCGGCCGTCCGGATCGCCGCTCTCGCGGTAGCGGTCGATGTCCGAGTCCACCCAGCTCCCGCGGCCGAAGCCGCCCACGGTCCAGGCGCCGCGGCCGGCGTCGTAGCCCAGCTCCAGGGCCAGCGACGTCTGGGTGCCGTCGGTCCGGCCGCGCGCCGCGTAGCGCGTCTTGCCGTTGAACGGCGTCGGCAGGTCGACGTTGCGCACCAGGTCGTGGTCGTTCTCGCCGTAGCCCGCCACCGCCTGGAGGTAGAGGCCGGCGTCCCAGTGGCGCATCACGTAGAGCGACAGGCTCAGGCCGTCGCTGTCGAGGGCGCCGCCGTCGCGGTCGAGGTCGGTGTCGGTGCTCATGTAGCCGAGGGCGCCGCCCACGAAGAGGCTCGGCCTGACCCGGTAGTCGACGCCCGCGGTCAGGCCCAGGGTCTCGAGCTCGAAGCCGGTCTCGAGCGCGGTCTGCGGGCGGTCGCCCACGGCGAGCGAGCCGTTGACGTAGACGCCGAGACGCCCCGGCACGTCCGTCTCGGCGGCGGGCGGCGGCGGCGGATCGGTTTGCACGGCGCCGGCCGCCGCGGCCAGCGCCCGCTCGACGGCCGCGGCGGGATCGAAGGCCGACGCCGCGCGCGGACGCAGGGCGTTGGCCAGCGCGTAGGGGCTGAGGCTGACGCCGCCGAGGTTGAGGGCGAGCTGCTGGATCGCCGGCGAGGTGCCGGCGCGGCGCAGGGCCGAAAGCCGCGCCCCGACGTTGGCGAGCTGGACGCGCGGGGCCTCCTGGGCGACGTTGGCCTGCGACGCCACCTCTTCGGGACGGATCTCTTCGATCACCGCCGCCTGCTCTTCCGCCGTCTGCAGCTCGCGGAAGAAGTAGCGGCAGACCCCCGCGAGGTTTTCCTCGACGATCATCCCGTCGCGCGTGCAGGCGCGCACCAGGGCGTCGCCCACCGGGTCGCTCGGCAGGACGTCGACGGTGAATTCCACCGTCCGGCCGGCGGCCGTGGCCTGCACCCGCACGGTGTCCGGCGTCGTCCCGATCCGCACCCGGTTCGACGCCAGGCCCTGGGCGTTCGTGGCGTTGGCGGCGCCGTCGATCAGGGTGGCGTCGCCCTCGACCACCGCCCAGGTCACGGTCACGTCCTCCACGGGCTCGCCGGCGGCGTTGGTGACCCGCACCTGGAGGGGCTGGGAGTCGCTGCCGGTGAAGACGACCTGGCCTCCGCCGCCGGCCACCATCACGCCGGCGGGCGCGTCGTCGTCGGCGATCGTCAGCACCAGGCGCTCCGGCGAGCCGATCCGCGCGTCGCCGGCGACGACGGCGAAGGTCAGCGTCGCCACCCGGTCGCCGGCGTCGCGGTTGTCGTTGGCGAAGCGCACGGTAAAGGGCCGGTCCCCGGTTTCGCCGGCGCCCCAGGCGAGGCGCGCCGGCGCGATCTCGACGTCCGCCGAATCGGCGGCGACGGCCGCTTCGACGGCGCCGCCGCCGCCCGTGCGGCGCAGCGCGAAGGTCGCTTCGCCCAGGCTCTCGCTCACCGTGGCCTCGCCGCGGTCGAAGGCGACGAACGAGTCGTCGTCGTCGACGATGGTGATCACCAGCCGCTCGGGCGATCCGGCGACGGCGCCGGCGAGCTCCAGCGTCAGCCTCGCCCGCTCGTCGCCCTGGGCCACGTCGTCGTCGGCGAAGGAGGCGGTGAAGTCGCGGGGGCCGCTCTCGGTCTCGCCCCAGACGATGACCGCCGGCTCGACCGTGACCCGGCGCGAGCTCGAGAGGATGGTGGCCCTCACCTCGCCGGTGGCGGCGCCGCCGCGGATCAGCGAGTAGACGCGCGCGCCCTGGTCTTCGGGCACGCGGTCGCGCTCCCGCGAGAACGCCACCTGCGGCGGCTCCTCGTCGTCGAGGATCTCGACTACGGCGGGAGCGCCGGCGGTGAGCGCCACCTGGGCGTCGTCGCACTCGACCACGGCGCCGCCGGCGAGCGTGACCGTCAGCAGGAAGGTCTCAGGCGAGAAGCCGTCGAAGGCGCCGTCGTCGAGCACCAGGCCGCGCAGAGTGCGGCCGTAGCGGATCGGCGGCACGCCGCTGACGCCGAGCGGCACGGCGGCGGAGAGCGGGGTGAAGTCGGCGCCCGGGGCGGCCGGGTTGACGCCGCCGGCGACGGCGTCGATCCTCGCCGTCGACTCGG
>DASWIG010000606.1:0-21568 GCA_036397835.1 Thermoanaerobaculia bacterium | reverse complement strand
ACGAAGCGGGCCGGCGGAACGCCCACGACGCCGGCCATGGCGGCCGGAGTAGCGGACCGGCCGTGGACCTATGAGCGGGTCGTCGGCCTGCTGGATTCAAACTGACCCACTACCGGGGATCGCGGTCCTTCGTATAACTTTCTCGGACTGTGCCAAGCTGAAGCCAGGGCGGGAATCCACATGGGTCAAGAACGAATGCTCGCCAAGTCTCCCGACTCGCCGCCGGCACCTGTCTCTCGTCCTCTTCGGAGGACGGGCGAACGGCCCGAATCCGTCCTCGACGAGATGCGCACGCTCTTGCGCGTCGGCGACGTACAAGCTGCCCGCGAGCTCGTGGCCGCGGCGGGCGTGAGATGGCCGGAACACATCGAGCTGCAGACCGCCAAAATTGCACCCTGACGGCGGCGCTATTCTGAGCGGCCCGGAAGGGGCTTTCGCTAGGCTTTGGCCAGACGCTTGCGGTCGACCGCCTTCATGGCCTTCTTGCGCAGCCGGAAGGCCGTGGGGGTGACCTCGAGGGCCTCGTCGGCGCGGATGAACTCGAGGGCCTGCTCGAGGCTCAGGCGCCGCGGCGGGATCAGGCGCTCGAGCTCCTCGGCGGTCGACGAGCGGATGTTGGTGAGCTTGCGCTCCTTGGTCGCGTTGACGTCGAGGTCGTTAGCGCGCGAGTGCTCGCCCACGATCATGCCCTCGTAGACCTCGGCGCCCGGGTCCACGAAGAGGGTGCCGCGGGGCTGCAGGTTCTCGAGGGCGTAGGCCGTGGCCCGGCCCGCGCGGTCGGCCACCAGGGAGCCGGTCGAACGGTGGGGGATCTCGCCCTGCCAGCTCTCCCAGCCGTCGAAGACGTGGTGCATGATGCCGGTGCCGCGGGTGTCGGTCAGGAACTCGGTGCGGAAACCGATCAGCCCCCGCGACGGGATGCGGTACTCCATGCGCACCCGGCCCGAGGTGTAGTTGACCATCTTCAGCATCCGCCCCTTGCGCGGCGAGAGCTTCTGGGTCATGACGCCGATGTGTTCCTCGGGGCAGTCGACGGCCAGCAGCTCCATGGGCTCCTGGCGCCGCCCGCCCTCCATGCGGGTGACCACGTCGGGCTTGCCCACCGTCATCTCGTAGCCCTCGCGGCGCATCATCTCGATCAGGATGGCGAGCTGCAGCTCGCCGCGGCCGGAGACCTGGAAGGTCTCGGGCGAGCCGGTCTCCTCGACGCGGATCGAGACGTTGCTCAGCGTCTCCTTGTCGAGGCGCTCCTTGAGCTTGCGCGAGGTCACGTACTTGCCGTCGCGGCCGGCGAAGGGCGCGTTGTTGACGCCGAAGGCCATGGTGATCGTGGGCTCGTCGATCTGGATCGGCGGCCGCGGCAAGGGCCGGTCGCGCTCGCACAACGTGTCGCCGATCGCGATCTCGTCGAGGCCCACCACGGCCACGATGTCGCCCGGTCCGGCGCGCTCGACCTGCACCCGCTTCAGGCCGTCGTAGCCCAGCAGCCCCGAGACCTTGGCCGGCACCTCGGCGCCGCGGGTGACGCGCAGGATCTGCTGGCCCACCGTGACCTCGCCGTTGTAGACGCGGCCGATCGCCAGGCGCCCCAGGTAGTCGTCGTAGTCGAGGGTGGTGACCTGGAGCTGGAGCGGCAGCTCCGGGTCGTAGACCGGCGCCGGGACGTGCTCGAGGATGGCCTCGAAGAGCGGTATCAGGGGCTCGTCGGGGGCCTCGGGAGTACGGCGGCAGGTGCCCAGCTTGGCGTTGGTGTAGTAGATCGGGAACTCGAGCAGCTCGTCGGGCGCCTCGAGCTCGATGAAGAGGTCGAAGACCTCGTCGACCACGGCGTGCGGCCGGGCGTCGCCGCGGTCGATCTTGTTGACGACCAGGATCACCGGCAGGGCGCACTCGAGCGACTTCTTGAGCACGAAGCGGGTCTGGGGCATCGGCCCCTCGCTGGCGTCGACCAGCAGCAGCACGCCGTCGACCATCTTGAGGATGCGCTCGACCTCGCCGCCGAAGTCGGCGTGCCCCGGCGTGTCGACGATGTTGATGCGCGTCCCCTTGAAGTAGATGGCCGTGTTCTTGGACATGATGGTGATGCCCTTCTCGCGCTCGAGGTCGATGGAGTCCATCACCCGCTCGGCCACCTGCTGGTTGTCGCGGAAGACGCCGCTCTGCCACAGCAAGGCGTCGACCAGGGTCGTCTTGCCGTGGTCGACGTGGGCGATGATGGCGAGGTTGCGAACGTCGTCGCGGGTTCTCAGGGACACGGGCGCGGTCTCCGGGTAAGGGAATCGGATTGTGAAGTTGCGGGTGGAACGCGGGACCGCGTCCGGCGCGGGGACCGACAGCCCAGCCCCGTCCATTGGGGCATCCTAGCAGGCCCGCCCCCGGCCGTCGACTCCGGAAGGCGGCAGAATCAGGCGCCGATCTCTTCCCGGATCACCGCCGCCAGCTCCTCGGCCAACGTCTCGATCCGCGCGCGCTCCCGGCCTTCGATCATGATGCGGGCCAGCGGCTCGGTGCCACTGTAGCGCAGGACCAGGCGGCCGGAGCGGCCCAGGCCGCGGGCGACGCGGTCGCGGCTCTCGAGGATCCGGGGCAGCCGCTCGAACGGCACCTTCTCGCGCACCCGGACGTTCCGGATCAACTGCGGGAAACGCTCGAGGCCGGCGGCGAGCTGAGACAGAGGACGCCCCGCGCGCAGGCGAAGCTGTGCCATCACCAGCGCGGTCAGGAGCCCGTCGCCGGTGGTGCCGAGCCCCAGGTGGACGACGTGGCCGCTCTGCTCGCCGCCGAGGACGACGCCGAGTCGCCGCATGGTCTCGACCACGGCGCGGTCCCCGACGTCGCAGCGCACGACCTCGATGCCGTGGCGCGCGAGCGCCGCTTCGAGCCCCAGGTTGCTCATCGAAGTGGCCACGATCCGACGGCCGGGCAGGGCGTCGCGCCCCGCCAGGTCGCGGGCCCAGAGATACAGGATGGCGTCGCCGTCGTGGATCTCGCCGCGTTCGTCGGCGAGGATCACGCGGTCGGCGTCACCGTCGAAGGAAAAGCCCAGGTCGCTGCCGCTGGAGCGGGTCAGCGCGGCGATCTCGCGGGGGTGGGTCGAGCCGCAGCCGGCGTTGACGTTGCGGCCGTCGGGCGCGGCATGGATCACCGTGACGCGGGCGCCGAGCGAAGCCAGCAGCACCTCGACGTAGGGAGAGACGGCGCCGTTGCCGGCGTCGGCGGCGACGGCCAGTCCGGCCAGGGGACGTGCTTGCGTTCCCAGGACGGCGGCCAGGGCGCCGAGATAGTCGCGCACCAGGCCGGCGTCCACCCTCAGCTCCGGCTCGACCGCCGGTGCCGCGTCCGTTTCCGTCTCGAGCGTCTCCGTCTCGAGCACGGCCTCGAGCTCCGCTTCGGCCCGCGGCGGCCACTTGAAACCGTCGCCGCCGAAGAGCTTGACGCCGTTGTCGGGATACGGGTTGTGGCTCGCCGAGACGACGGCGCCGCAATCGGCGCCGAGCGTCCTCACGGCCCAGGCCACGGCGGGCGTCGGCACGGTGCCGAGATAGGTGACGCGGGCGTCCCCGCCGGCCGCCGCCAGGCCAGCGGCCAACCAGCGGCAGAGAACCGGGGTGGACTCGCGGGTGTCGCCGCCCAGCACCACGTGCGCTCGTCCGCCGCCGGGGTGCCGGCCGCCGGCGGCCAGCGCCCGCGCCAGGGCGCGGCCGAGGCGGCGCACCGTCGGCTCGTCGAGGGGATAGGCGCCGAAGGCGGCGCGGATCCCGTCGGTGCCGAAAAACCGCGGGCTCACGGCTCGTCGGGCTCCTCGTCGAGCGGCGTGTCGCTGCCCGGCACTTTGAGCGGAATGAAGACCACGACCTGGCGCGGCTCGACGATCCGGACCAGCGGATCGGGCGAGACGATGGTGACCTTCTCCTCGAAGGTCAGGGCGTGCCCGTTGAGGCTCACCGGCGCGGTGAGCTCGGTGACGTCGCGCAGGCGCGAGCGCGGGCCGTCCACCTGGGCCGTGGCCGGCCGTACCTCCGGCTCTCCCTGCAACACGGCGCCGGCGGCCGGCTCGCCGGTCAAGACGGCGCGGACCGGCAGCGAGCGGCTCTCGACCCGCTCGATCGTGAGCGTCATTTGGTTGGGCGTGATCGAGATGACTTCGAAGTCGCCGGGAGCCCGGACGGTGAACCGGTCCTCGGTGACGTCGACGGCGCCGTAGTCCTTGGCGGCGAGGTCGGCGAGCGAGACCTCGACCTGGACGTTGAAAGGATTCAGACCCGCGATGTCGCTGCGCTCGCCGCGCAGCCGAACCTCCAGGTGCTGGATCGGCTCGAGGATCATCGCGCGCTGGGGCAGGTTGTACTGGACCTGGGCGTTGATCGTGGTTTCGGCGAGCTGCAGCGCCTCGTTGACCGCGATCTTGATCAGCACGGCCATCGCCACCGCGAGCAGGAAGAGCGGGAGCTGCAGGCGGCTCCTCACGGCACCCCCTGGGGCGCGGCGAGATCGGTCACCAGGCGCTTGTAGAGCTCGTTGCGCAGGTCCTTCGATTCGAGGGCGCGCCGGATCTGGCCGCCGTAGGCCACCGAGATCTCGCCTTTCTCCTCCGAGACGACCACGGCCAGCGCGTCGGTCTCCTCGCTGATGCCGATGGCGGCGCGGTGGCGCGTGCCGAGGTCTTTCGAGAGCTCGGGATTCTGGGTCAGGGGCAGGTAGCAGGCGGCGGCGGCGATGCGCTCGCCCTGGATGATCACGGCGCCGTCGTGGGTCGGCGTGGTCGGCGTGAACAGGCTGATCAGGAGGTCGAGCGAGACCACGGCTTCGAGGCGGATGCCGTTCTCCACGTAGTTGCGCAGCCCCTCCAGACGCTCGATCACGATCAGCGCGCCGATGCGGCGCTCGGCGAGCGTGGTGGCCGCCAGGGTCAGCTCGTTGAAGGTCGAGACGACCTTGCGCTGGTCGCTCGACCAGCCCAGCAGGGGCGTGCTCCCGAAGGCGGCGAGGGCGCGCCGGATCTCGTGCTGGAAGAGCACGATGATGGCGAGCGGCAGCACCGCGAAGAACGTCTGCAGGGTGGCGGTCAGCGCCCGCAGGTCGAAGAAGCGCGCCGTGTAGTAGAAGAGGACCAGGATCAGGATCCCGATCAGGATCTGGACCTCGCGGGTGCCGCGGATCAACAGCAGGAGGTTGTAGAGCACCAGGGCCACCAGCAGCACGTCGACGACGTCGAGCCAGGCCGCGAACGGCTCGGCGACGACCTGGAAAGCCTGCTGTAGAAGATCCATGGCGGCGGCTCCGGAAGACCCTTCTATCTTCCTCTGGCGGCGGCTAAATGTATCGCACTATCGACCCGGAGGTACTGCACGGTGGCCGCCACGTCGTGCACCCGGACGATCGCTGCGCCGCCGCGCGCCGCGGCGGCGACGGCGGCCAGGCTGCCGCCGAGGCGCGCGTCCGGCGGCGCCGGGCTGACCTTGGCGATGAAGCTCTTGCGGCTGGCGCCCACCAGGATCGGCCGGCCCAGGGCGGCCAGCGCGTCGAGCGCGGCCAGCAGGCGCAGGTTCTGCTCGGCGGTCTTGCCGAAGCCGATGCCGGGGTCGAGGATCAGCTTCTCGGGCGCGATGCCGGCGCGGCCGGCGCGCGCCGCGATCTCGCCGAGCTCCGCCGTCACCTCGGCGACCACGTCGCGGAAGCGGATGCCGCGCTGCATCGTGGACAGCTCGCCGCGGCTGTGCATGGCGACCACCGGGCAGCCCGCCGCCGCCACCGCCGCGGCGAGCTCGCCGTCGGCGAGGCCGCCGACGTCGTTGATCAGGTCGGCGCCGGCGGCCAGCGCCCGGCGCGCCACCTCGGCCTTGCGCGTATCGACCGAGAGCACGGCGTCGGTGGCGCGGCGCAGCCCTTCGAGCACCGGCAGCAGGCGGGCCAGCTCCTCGGCGGCCGGCACCGCGGCGGCGCCGGAGCCGTAGACGCCGCCGCCCGGCCGCGTCGACTCGGCTCCCAGGTCGAGGATCTCGGCCCCTTGCGCGACCATCTCGAGGCCGTGCGCCACGGCCCGCTCGGGATCGAGCCACAGGCCGCCGTCGCTGAAGGAGTCGGGGGTGAGGTTGACGACCCCCATCACCCGCGGACGACGCGTCAGCTCGAGGGTTCGGCCGCGGGGGAGGGCAAGCTGCCAGCTCAAGGTTCCAGGTCAGCTCTTGCGGTCATGGGGTGGCGCTCAGGTGGTGGCCGGCGACGGCAGCGAGCCGCCCGCCAGCCCCGGGTCCCCGGATTCCCGCTCCCGCACCTTGGCCTTCTTGCCGGTGCCCCTCGGGTGGGTGGGCTTCTCGGCCTCGGTCTCCTTCCTCATCGATTCCGGCATCAGGTCCTTGCCGGTGAGCTCCGCGATCATCGCGTAGACTTCGCGGCCCTCGACCGACTCGCGCTCGAGCAGGTCGTGGGCGAGACGCTCGAGGACTTCGCGGTGCTCGGTCAGGATCGTCTTCGCCGTCTCGTAGCCCCGGTTGACGATGCGGGTGATCTCTTCGTCGATCCTGGTGGCGGTGGCATCGCCGTACTCGACGCGCTGCGCGAACTCGCGGCCGAGGAACACCGGCTCGTCGGGGCCGCCCAGGGCCAGGGGACCGAGCTCCGACATGCCCCATTCGCAGACCATCTGGCGCGCCGTCTTGGTCGCGCGCACGATGTCGTTGCCGGCGCCGGTGGTGATGTCGCCCTGGGTCAGCTCCTCGGCCACCCGGCCGCCCATCAGCACGGCGATGCGGTTCTCGATGAAGCCCTTCTTGTAGGTGTAGCGGTCCTCGGTCGGGAGCTGCACGGTGAGGCCCAGGGCGCGCCCGCGGGGGATGATCGTGACCTTGTGCAGCGGATCGGTGCCGCGCAGGAGGGCGGCGACCACGGCGTGGCCGGCCTCGTGGTAGGCGGTCACCACCTTCTCGTCGTCGGTCAGCATCAGGGACTTGCGCTCGAGCCCCATCATGATCTTGTCCTTGGCGTACTCGAAGTCCTCCGCCTCGACCTTCTTCTTGTCGCGCCGCGCCGCCTTCAGCGCCGCCTCGTTGACCAGGTTGGCGAGGTCGGCGCCGGCGAAGCCCGGGGTGCCGCGCGCGATCATCTGGAGGTCCACGTCGTCGGCCAGCGGAAAGGTCTTGGTGTGGACCCGCAGGATGCCGACCCGGCCGTTGATGTCGGGCAGGTCGACGACCACCTGGCGGTCGAAGCGGCCGGGCCGCAGGAGCGCCGGATCGAGCACGTCGGGGCGGTTGGTGGCGGCGATCAGGATCACGCCCTCGTTGGTCTCGAAACCGTCCATCTCGACGAGCAGTTGGTTCAGGGTCTGCTCGCGCTCGTCGTGCCCGCCGCCGAGCCCGGCGCCGCGGTGGCGGCCGACGGCGTCGATCTCGTCGATGAAGACGATGCAGGGGGCGTTCTTCTTGCCCTGCTCGAAGAGGTCGCGGACCCGGCTGGCGCCGACGCCGACGAACATCTCCACGAAGTCGGAGCCCGAGATGGAGAAGAACGGCACGTTGGCCTCGCCGGCGATGGCGCGGGCCAGCAGCGTCTTGCCGGTGCCCGGCGGGCCCATCAGCAGCACGCCCTTGGGGATCTTGCCGCCCAGGCGCTGGAACTTCTGCGGCTCCTTGAGGAACTCCACGACCTCGGCGAGCTCGGCCTTGGCCTCCTCGACCCCGGCGACGTCGTCGAAGGTCACCTTCTTGCCGCTGGCATTGAGCAGCTTGGCCTTGCTCTTGCCGAAGGACAGCGCCTTGTTGCCGCCGGTCTGGAACTGGCGCATGAAGAAGATCCACAGGCCGACGATCAGCAGCACCGGGCCCCAGGTGAGGAAGATGGCGAGCAGCGGATTCTCGCGCGCCTTCTCCACGTTGATGTCGACGTTGGCCTCCCGCAGCTCGTCGATGTAGGTGGCGTAGTCCTCCGGGGCCTGGGACTGGAACTCCTGCTTGTCGTCGAGCACCTGACTGCCGCTCCGGTACTTGCCGGTGATCTCGGCGCCGCGGATCGTGACCTCCGCCACCCGGCCGTCCTTGACGTGGGCCATGAGCTCGGTGAAGTTCAGCTCGTCCTGATGGGTGCTGCCCCCGTTGATGGCTTGCCACAGCAGCACCACCACGCCGAAGATGATGATCCAGAACATCAGGGATCTGAATGTGGGATTCAAGGCTCCAACCTTTCTTGCTCAGTCGCCAGCCCGGCCGGCGAAGCGGTGGTCGTGGCGTCGTCCGGGGCCGCGGACCCCTCGCAATGTGGAACATATCGGTCGCGCCCCCCATTCCCCGACGGCCCGATCCCGCGCCCTTCCAGCGTCTCGATCTCGGCGATCCAGGCCCAGCGGCCGGAGGACGGCGAGGCGAGCCGGAATCGCTCGGCAACCGTGACGCCGGGCACCCAGGCGATCTCGCCGTCGACGACCAGGAGCGGCAAACGGTCGCGCCGCCGCCGCGGCACCCGCCGATCGATGAGCAGGTCCTTGAGGCGTCGGCGATGACCGCAGCCCAGGGGGGTGAACCGATCGCCCGGCCGGCGATTGCGGACCTCGATGCGGCAGCGCCCGCCGCCGGCCGCCGGCCGCGGCTCGGCAAGACCGGCTCGATCGGGGCGGGCGGTGAACATCCAGGGGGCCACCCGGCCCCGGCAGAGGCGGAAGCGCAGACCGATCTCGGGAATCTCCACCTCCCCTGGAACCTCCAGAGTATACGTGAATTCGGGCCGGAAAGGTTCCCGGCGCGCCAGTTGCAGCACCCCCGAGCCCGCTTCCCACCGCCAGCCGCCGCCGCAGTCGCAGCCCGCGCGGCCGCCCGGACCCGCCCGGAGCTGGCGGCCGAGCTCGCCGCGCGCCTGGGCGGCGGCGGGGAAGGCCGCGCCGGCGCGGCGGTGCAGGAGCGCCAGGGCGTGAGGCACGAGCGCCTCCGGCAAGGCGTCGAAGGCAGCCCGGTCGACCTCGACGCCCGGCTCGCCGGACAGCGGCCGGGGAGCGAGGCGGGCGGCGAGCAGCGCGTCGGTGCGCCGGCCCGCGGCGGCGGCGGCGGCGGCCAGAGCGCAAAGCCGCTCGACGACGTCCGGCCAGCGGCGCTCGAGCCGCGGCAGCAACAGGTGCCGCACCCGGTTGCGGGCGACGGCGAGGTCGTCGTTGGTCGGGTCGACGACCGGGGAGAGGGGCGCCAGGAGAGAGCCCAGGCCGTCGTGGAGCTGCCGGCGGCGCAGCCCCAGGAGCGGACGCACGAGGCGTCCGCGGCGCTCGCGAATGCCCGCCAGCCCCGCGAGGCCGCTGCCGAAGAGGAGGCGCAGGAGCACGGTCTCGGCCTGGTCGTCGGCGTGGTGGGCGGTGGCCACGAAGTCGGCGCCCACCTCGTCGGCCCGCCGTTCCAGGAAGGCGTAGCGAGCCCGCCTCGCCGCCGCCTCCACGCTCTGCCCGCCCGGGCGCGCGTTCGGCTCCGGACCGGCGACGGCGAGCGCGATCCCAAGCCCGGCCGCCAGGCGCACGGCCTCGCGGGCGCGGCGCGCGGAGTCGCCGTCGAGACCGTGGTCGAGATGGGCGGCATGGACCTCGAGGCCGAGACGCGGCGCCACCGCCGCCAGGCCGGCGAGCAGGGCGATCGAATCGGGACCGCCGGAGAAGGCCACCAGGACGCGGAGCGGCGCGCGACCGCTCGCGATCAGGGGACGGAAGGTCCGTTCGAGCTCGCGCTCAACGGGAGGAGAGGACATCTTGAATGGTGGCGGTGACGGGACTCGAACCCATGACCTAGCGGTTATGAGCCGCTCGCTCTAACCGGCTGAGCTACACCGCCCGATGAAGTCGGTTCGCCGTTCGCCCGCGGCCGGCGGCACGCGGGGCGTCACGATAGCGCATCCGGGGGCGGGAAGCAACCGCCCTCGGCCGCATGCGGCGCCGGCGAGGGCGGGCGGCCGCGGGCCGGGCAGCCCGCGGAAGCTCGACGCGGGCTCAGCGCAGGACTTCCTGGCAGCTCCGGAACTGGCCGAAGAACTGCCGCATGGAGCTCGCCAGGGCGCCGTCGTCCAGCCGGTAGATGACGTTCTGGCCGCGCCTGCGGTCCACCACCAGCTCGGCCTCCTTGAGCACCGAGAGGTGCCGCGAGATCGTGGGCTGCGAGAGGTTGAACTTCGAGACGATCTCGCCGACCGTGTACGGCTGTTCCTCGAGCATTCGCAGGATCTCCTGCCTCGTGCCGTCGGCCAGTGCCTTGAAGACCTTCGTCATCTTGCGGTTGTTCTGCTTGATCTCCATCGCTTCGTCCCCCGGCGGTCTGAGTCATGCGGTCCGTGTCCCGTCCCCTTGGCTCCAAGGTCAGAAGTGTAAGCCCGCTCCGTAGGAGTATTCTTGAATTCGCCACAAGGATTGGCTAGCCACCTGCTCACGGAGTGGGCGCTTCTGTGCAAACTTCTCTATATCCACAAGTTAGAGTAGGAAGGCTCCCGGCACACACCACGCCCTTCCTCTCTCGCGGAGAGGGAAGGGCGGGCGCGAGCCGGCGGGAGGCGCGGGGGCTAGAGGCGCGCCGCGACCTTGTCCCAGCGGACGACGCTCCACCAGGCGCTGAGGTAATCGGCACGCCGGTTCTGGTACTTGAGGTAGTAGGCGTGCTCCCAGACGTCGACGCCCAGCAGCGGCGTCTTGCCTTCCGACAGCGGGTTGTCCTGGTTGGCGGTCGACGTCACCTCGAGCTTGCCGCCGCTCTTGACCAGCCAGGCCCAGCCGGAGCCGAAGCGGCCCATCCCCGCGGCCTGGATCTTCTCCTTGAGGTCGGCGACGCCGCCGAAGTCACGGCGGATGGCGGCGGCCAGGTCGCCGGTCGGCTCGCCGCCGCCGCCGGGGCCCATGACGTCCCAGAAGAGCGTGTGGTTGGCGTGTCCGCCGCCGTTGTTGCGCACCGCGGCACGGATCGCCTCGGGGACGCTCGCCAGGCTCCTCATCAGGTCCTCGACGCTCTTGCCGGCGAGGTCCGGGTGGCCTTCGAGGGCCTTGTTGAGGTTCGCCACGTAGGCCGCGTGGTGCTTGCCGTGGTGGATCTCCATGGTCATCGCGTCGATGTGGGGCTCGAGCGCGTCGAAGGGATAGGCCAGACTGGGTAGCTCGTGTGCCATTGGGTGGCTCCTCCAGGAGGTGGTATCAGTACGTCGTCGTTCGTTCTCGTGCTGAACCGTTACCGGGTCGAGCCAGGGGTCGGGCACCCCCTTCGGTGAAGGGCGCGGCGGCCTCCCGGCGTCGGATCTTGGCGTTCGAGCTTCCTATTCTGTCACGAAAGGCCCTCCCAAGATAGACCCCCGGCGAGGGGCGCAAAAGTTCTTGCGCCTGGTCAAGGACTCTTGCGCCCCCTGCCCGATGCCCGCCGGGAGCGGCTCGACAGCGCTGCGAGCCGGCGCGAGCGCCGTTGCGCTCGCAAGATCCTTTGCGCCTTCCGGCCGCGCCGCCGCCTCGCTGCGGACAGGTTAAGCCCTTTCTCCACAACGGATAGAGCGTCATGGGCCGGGCTGGCACGGAGTTTGGTCCTGGGGCCGGCGTCGAACGAAATCCGAAAGGAGGTGCGACACCGGGCCACCAACGCAGCCACGACGACGCACAGGAACAGGAACAGGAAACGGCCGCCGCGCGGCGGCCGCACGTGCAGACCAACCAACCGATACGGAAGGAGCAATCATGCAAGCCAAGAAGACTGAGACCCTGAAGACGGTGACCACCCTGCTCGCCCTCTTCGCCCTCGCCCTCGCCGCCTGGCCGGCGCTGGCGGCGGAGGAGGTCGTCAACATCAACGACGCCGCCGCCGGCCAGCTCGCGCTGCTGCCGCGCATCGGCCCGGCGCTCGCCGAGCGCATCGTGGCCTTCCGCGACGAGAACGGCAAGTTCTCCTCGCCCGACGACCTCATGCTGGTGCGCGGCATCGGCGAGAAGACGATGGAGCTCCTGCGGCCCTTCGTCAGGACCTCCGGCGAGACCACGCTCGCGAGCAAGGTGAGCCTGAGCCGCGCCGAAGAGGCCGCCGCCGCCGCCGGCGACGCCGAGAAGAAGGACGGCGAGGGCTGATTCCCCCGGGCGGGAGGGACGCGGCGAGCGCTCCTCCCGCCCTTTCTCTCACTCGAGACTCGGGAGACGACGCAAATGCAGAGAAGGACGTTTTGCGGAAGAACGATTCGCGGACGATGGATTCACGGCCCCGGCGCGGGCTACACCCTGCTCGACGCCCTGATGGTGGTGGCGATCCTCGGCTTCGTGGCGGCGACGATCTACCCGCCGTTCGTGCAGACCACGAGCTCGCTGCGGCTCAAGATGGCGGCCCAGCAGATAGCCGGAGCCATGCGCCTGGCGCGCGCCTACGCGATCCGTCACAGCGCCAACGTGGCGGTGAAGTTCCGGGTCGGGGACGACGGCGCGGTGACCTACGCCCTCTACCGCGACGGCGACGGCGACGGCGTGCGCAGCAACGACCTCGAGAGCGGCAAGGACCCCGAGGTGTGGCCGCCGCGGCGCCTCCACTACATCGGCGGCAGCGTGCGGGTGGGCATCCCGCCCGGCCGCCCGCCGCGCCATCCGGGCAACCCTGACCGCCGGCTCGACCAGCTCGACGACCCGATCAAGTTCAACAGCTCGGACCTGGCCTCCTTCAGCCCCCTCGGCACCGCCACGCCGGGCTCCATCTACCTCTCCGACGCCCACCGCCATCTGATGGCGGTGCGCATCTACCACGTCTCCGGCAAGGTCACGATCCTCGCCTACGACGAGACCAGCGAAACCTGGCAGTGAGCCCTGGCGGCCGGGCGTTGACTTCTCGATCGCCGGGCACTATGATGAGGCGCTCCGGTGCGTAGGGGGGTTAGCTCAGTGGTTAGAGCACCTGCCTTACACGCAGGGGGCCGCGGGTTCAAATCCCTCACCCCCCACCATGAGCCTCTCGACTCCTGAGTGCCGGAAGCCAGCCCGCTTGCAGCGGGGTCGTAGTTTAGTTGGTTAGAACGCCGGCCTGTCACGCCGGAGGCCGCGGGTTCGAGTCCCGTCGACCCCGCCATTGATCGTGCTCACCCACCACCGGCCCCTCGGGGACGGTGGTTTTCGTCTGTCCTGACGCGCGGCCGCGGGCCGCGCCGCGACCGGAGCCTAGACATGCGCGACAAGATCAAGCTCGTCTCCTCGGCCGGGACCGGGTACTTCTACACCACGACCAAGAACAAGAAGCTCTCCACCGAGAAGCTGCGCTTCAAGAAGTACGATCCCAAGATCCGCAAGCACGTGGAATTCGTGGAGGAGAAGCTGCGCTGACTTCCGCCGTCCCCGCCGCCGGGCCGGATCCGCCGCCGTATCTGCTCTTCGGCGCCACGGTGCTGACGCTCGACGCTGAGGCCGAGGTGCTCGAGGACGTCGAGGTCCTGATCCACCACGGCCGCATCGCCGCCCTCGGCAAGGCGGTCACCGCCGCTCCGGGCACCGAGCTGCTCGACCTGCGCGGGCAACTGATCCTGCCCGGGCTGGTCCAGGGCCACGTCCACCTGGGGCAGACGTTCTTCCGCGGCCTGGCCGAGGACCGCCAGCTCCTGCCGTGGCTGCGCGAGCGCATCTGGCCGCTCGAGGCCGCCCACGACGACGAGAGCGCCTACTGGTGCACCCTGCTCGGCGCCGCCGAGTGCTTGCTCTCGGGCACCACGACGATCCAGGACATCGGCATCGGCCGCGGCGCCCGCGGCTACCTGCGGGCGGTCCGCGACGCGCGCCTCAGGGCGCTCGCCGGCAAGTGCCTCATGGACTCGGGCGAAGGCCTGCCGGCGGCGCTCGCCGAGGACGCCGAGGCGGCCCTGGCCGCCACCGAGGAGCTCGGCGACGAGTTCGACGGCGCCGCTGGCCGGCTGCGCTACGCGGTCAACCCGCGCTTCATCCTCACCTGCTCCGACGAGCTGTGGAAGGGCGTGCGCGAGCTCGCCGAGCGCCGTTCGTGGCCGGTCCACACCCACGCGCTGGAGCAGCGCGAGGAGGTCGAGCTGGTGCGCTCGCTCAAGGGCGGGCGCGACGAGATCGAGTACTTCGACGAGGCGGGGATCCTCGCCTGCGACCTGCGCATCGCCCACGGCGTCTGGCTCGACGCGGCGCACTACGAGCGGCTTGCGGGAGAGCGCTTCGCGGTGGTCCACTGCCCGAGCGCCAACTTGAAGCTCGGCTCGGGGATCGCCGACGTGGTGGGCCTGCGCGCCGCCGGCATCCCGGTGGGCGTGGGCTGCGACGGTCCGCCCTGCAACAACGACTTCGACGCCTTCGAGGAGCTGCGCCTGGCGGCGCTGCTGCAGAAGCTCAAGAGCGGGCCGCACCGTTTCTCCGGCCTCGACGCCCTGCGCCTGGCCACCAGCGAGGGCGCGCGCGCCCTCGGCCTCGACCACTTGATCGGCTCGATCGAGGTCGACAAGCGCGCCGACCTGGTGGTGCTCTCGCTCGACCGTCCCGAGCTGTGGGCGTCCTCGCCGGCCGACCTCCACGACCTGATCGCCTTCGGCGCCTCGGGCGCCCACGTGCGCCACGTCTTCGTGGAAGGCGAGCACCTGGTGAACGAAGGACGCCTGACCCACCTCGCCCTCGACGAGATCCGCAGCGAGGCCGACCGCGCCAGCCGGGCGCTGCTCGACCGCTCGGGGTTGAGCTTCTGATCCTCGGTCCCCCCTTGTCAAAGGGGGGAGTTGGACTATCCTGGTGGCGTCGCGACCCCAGGCGCGCGCCCCACGTCATGCACCAGCTCGCCCCCCTGCTGCCCTACTTCCGTCCCTACCGCCTGTATCTGGTCGGCGGCATCGTCTCGATCGTGATCACGGCGGGAGTCGGGCTGTTGGCGCCGCTGGTGATCGGCCGCTCCGTCGACGCGATGGCGGCCAACGTCGCCGCCTCGGTCCTGCTCGCCTACGGCGGCCTGCTGCTGGCCGTCACGGCGGTGCAGGGGATCTTCCAGTTCGCGCAGCGGATGATCCTCGTCACCATGAGCCGCCACGTCGAGTACGACCTGGGCAACGACTTCTTCCGTCATCTCGAGCGCCTCGACGCCGGCTTCTTCCAGCGCTACACCACCGGCGACCTGATGGCCCGCGCCACCAACGACCTGCACGCCGTGCGCATGGCCTGCGGCCCGGCGATCATGTACGCCTCGAACACCGTGGTCACGGCGATCGGCGCCCTCGCCTTCCTCCTCCACATCCACCCCCGCATGACGCTGGTGGCCCTGGCGCCGCTGCCGTTCGCCGCGGCGGCGACCAAGCTCTTCGGCGAGAAGATCCACGCGCTCTTCCAGAAGGTGCAGGAGAGCTTCTCGGACCTCTCGACGCGGGTGCAGGAGAACCTCGCCGGGGTGCGCGTGGTGCGCGCCTACGTCCAGGAAGGCCCGGAGAAGAGCCGCTTCGAGGGCCTCAACCGGCGCTACGTGGAGGACAACCGGCGGCTCATCCGCTGGAACGCGGCCTTCCATCCCGTGCTGCACGGGGTGATCGGCCTCGGCTTCGCGGCGGTGCTGGGCTACGGCGGCCGCTTGCTGGTGGCCGGCGAGATCACGATCGGGCAGTTCGTGATGTTCCACCTCTTCCTCGGCAAGCTGGTGTGGCCGATGATCGCCATCGGCTGGGTGATCAACATCGCCCAGCGCGCCGCCGCGTCGTTCGGGCGCATGCACGCCGTGATGACGACGGAGCCGGCGGTCCGCGACGAGGCGGTCCGCGATGCGCAGGCCCCGGAGCGGGACGTGGAGATCCGGGGCGCCGTGCGCTTCGACGCCCTGACCTTCGGCTACGACGCCGGCCGTCCGGTGCTGCGCGGCCTCGACCTCGAGGTCGAAGCGGGGCGGACGGTGGCGATCGTCGGCCGCACGGGCTCGGGCAAGTCGACGCTCCTCTCGCTGCTGCCGCGCACCTTCGACCCGCCGCCCGGCCAGCTCCTCGTCGACGGCGTGGACGTGCGCGAGCTGCCGCTCGCCGCGTTGCGCGACGCCGTCGCCATGGTGCCCCAGGAGTCGTTCCTCTTCTCCACCACGATCGCCGCCAACGTCGCCTTCGGGCGTCGCGGCGCGAGCGAGGCGGAGATCCGTGAGGCGGTGCGGCTGGCCGGCCTCGACCGCGACGTCGAGGGCTTCCCCCAGGGCCTGGAGACGATGGTGGGCGAGCGCGGCCTGACGCTCTCGGGCGGACAGAAGCAGCGCGTCGCCCTGGCGCGGGCGCTGCTGCGCGACGCGCCGATCCTGGCGCTCGACGACTGTCTCTCGGCGGTCGACACGGAGACCGAGGAGCGGATCCTCGGCAACCTGCGCACGGTGTTCCCGGGGCGCACGGTCTTCCAGGTCTCGCACCGCGTCTCGGCGGTGCGCGGCGCCGACCTGATCGTGGTGCTCGAGCGCGGCGAGATCCGCGAGCGCGGCACCCACGACGAGCTGCTCGCCCGCGACGGCCTCTACGCCGACCTGCACCGTCGCCAGATGCTCGAAGAGCAGCTCGCGGCGGCGGTGTGAGGAAAGAGGGCCACGAGATGTCCGACATGTCGGACCGTCGACGCGTCCGAAACGTGCTATACTGGCAGACCATCGACACCCAGCGGCCGAAAGGAGCCACACCATGGACCAGCACACCCCCCGCAGCTTCACGCTCCCGGTCCTGCTGCTGACGCTGGCGGCGTCGGCCCTGCCGCCGGCCGCCGCTGCTCAGAGCCAGCCCTCTTCGCCGGGCTACCGCTCCCAGGGCCAGTACCGCTCCCAGGGCCAGTACAAGGCTCCTCAGCCGCCGGTCAAGTTCCAGAACCCGTGGTCGCCCATCTACTACAGCCAGAACAAGTACTTCCAGGTGGTGCCGCCGGGCCAGACGCCGTTCAGCGGCACGTCGGCGTCCACCGGCGACTCGCGCTCCCACCTGAGGAAGCCCAGCCGATTCGGCTTCCCGGGCCACGGCGGACCGGGCTTCAACGTGGTGGTGCCGGTGCCGGTGCTGCCGATCGCCGGGGTCTACGAGCCCTACGCCTACGAGCCGGAGCCCCCGCCGCCGCCCGCCCCTGCTCCGCAGATCTACTTCGTGCAGCCGCCGCCGGCCGCCGCGCCACCGCCGCCCTATGAGCCTCCGCCGCCGCCGCCGCCGGCGCCCCCGGTCTCCACCGAGCCGGGCGAGCTGGCCCTCGACGTGCGCCCCGCCGACGCCGAGATCTTCCTCAACGACCGGCTCATGGGGACGGGCACGAGCCTGGCGGCCAAGGGCGAGCCGCTGCGGCTGCGCGCCGGCGTCTACGTGCTGGAGGCCCGGCACGGCGCCTTCGGGTCCCAGCGCCTGGTCTTCGGCGTCACCGGCGAGCAGACGGTGCGGGTGGCCGTCGACCTGACGGCGCAGCCGCCCGGCCGCCGCGCCCGCGTGGTCCGCGACGCGGACGCCGACTTCCTGCTCAACTAGCCGCCGGCGCCGCCTGAACCCTGGCCCCCGTCCGCACGTACGGGTAAGTACGTTCCAGGCGTCCCTGGACAGCGGGCTGAGCCCGCTGCCCGCTCGCGAATTCCCCGCGGCCGTCGCCGCGGCGGCCTGCGCTAAGATGGCCGGTGATGTCGATGTCGATCGGACCCCTTCTGGGTACCTACAACATCCTCAGTCGGTTGAGCGTCGGCGGCATGGGCGAGGTTTACCTGGCCGAGGACACGCGCCTCGACCGCAAGGTGGCGCTCAAGGTGCTGCCGCCCGAGTGGGGCTCCGATCCCGATCGTCTGAAGCGTTTCCAGTGGGAAGCGCGGGTGCTCGCCACCCTCAACCACCCCAACATCGTCACCATCTACTCCGTCGAGCAGCACGACGACGTCCATTTCTTCACCATGGAGCTGGTGGAGGGGCAGACGCTGCGCGAGGAGATCCCCGCCCGCGGCCTCCCGCTCGAGCGTTTCCTCGAGCTGGCGATCCCGCTGGCCGACGCGCTCGCCGCCGCCCACCAGCGCGGCATCGTCCACCGCGACGTCAAGCCCGGCAACGTCATGGTGCGGCCGGACGGCCGGCTGAAGGTGCTCGACTTCGGCCTCGCCAAGCGCGGCGACGGCGATGGCGCGCCGCCGATGCCGGCCAGGAGCGAGCCGCAGACCCAGGAGGGCCGCCTGATGGGGACGGTGGCCTACATGTCGCCGGAGCAGATGGCGGGAGCGCCGCTCGACCACCGCGCCGACGTCTTCACCCTCGGCATCGTCTACTACGAGATGCTCACCGGGGTGCGGCCGTTCGAGGACGCCGAGTGGGGAGAGCGCGTCACCGCGCGGCTCTACGAGAAGGAGCCGCCGCCGGCGCCACCCGACGCCATGCTCCCCGAGCGGCTGGAGAAGATCGTGCTGCGCTGCCTCGAGCGCGATCCGGACAAGCGCTACCAGAGCGCCGAGGCGCTGCGCGAGGACCTGACCGCGCTGCAGCTCGAGATCGTCTCCGGGTCGTTCTCGTCGACGCAGATCGCCCGTCCCGACTTCGGCCGGCCGCGGCGCTGGTGGCTGGCCCTGGCGGCGGCGCTGGCGGTGGTCGCGGCGGCGGCCGCCTTCGTGCTGCCGCGCTGGCGCGCCGCGACCGCGCCGCCGGCCGTGACGGCGGCGGAGGAGCACAAGCGGATCGCGGTGCTCTCGTTCAAGAACCTGGGCTCGCCGGACGACGAGTACTTCGCCGCCGGCATCACCGAGGAGATCACCAGCCGGCTGGCCGCGGTCAGCGCCCTCAAGGTGATCTCGCACAACGCCGCCCTCCACTACGGCCGGGTCGAGCACGACGGCCCGCAGATCGGCCGCGAGCTGGGCGCCGATTACCTGCTCGACGGCACCGTGCTGTGGAGCCACGACGAGTCGGGCGTCAACCGGGTGCGGGTGATCCCGAAACTGATCCGGGTCGCCGACGACGTCAGCGTGTGGTCGGACCGCTACGACCGGGTGATCGACGACATCTTCGCCGTGCAGTCGGAGATCTCGGAGGAGGTCATCCGCCAGCTCGACATCCGGCTCGGCGAGCCGGAGCGGCGGATGCTCGCCGCCGCCCCCACCGCCAACCTCAAAGCCTACGAGGCCTACCTGCGCGGCGTGGACTACGCCAACCGCTACGAGCCCAATCCCGAGAACTGGGAGCTGGCGGTGGCCATGCTCGATCGCGCGGTGCGCCTCGATCCCGAGTTCGCCCTCGCCTTCGCCGAGCTCTCGCGGGTGCACTCGTTCGTCTACCACCAGGGGATCGACCGCAGCGCCGGGCGCCTGGCGCGCGCCCGCGAGGCCGCCGAGCGCGCCCTCGCCATCGACCCGCAGCTCCCCGACGGCCACCGCGCGCTCGGCTACTACTACTACTGGGGTCACGGCGACTACGAGCGGGCGCTCGAGGAATTCAACGCCGCCGCCCGACAGTTGCCCAACGACAGCCTGCTGCTCGAGGGGATCGCCTACATCCGCCGCCGCCAGGGCCGCTTCGACGAGGCGGTGGACGGCTTCGAGCGCGCTTTCGAGCTCAACCCGAAGAAGGCCTGGCTGGCGGCCGAGCTGGCCCAGACCTTCACCCACCTGCGGCGCTTCGGGGAAGCCGACCGCAGCTACGACCGCGCCATCAACCTGGCTCCCGACCAGCCCGTGCCCTACCAGCTCAAGGCCTTGAACGCCCTGCGCTGGACCGGCGACGTGGAGCGGGCGCGGGCCATCCTCGCCGAGATGCCGCGGCAGGACGAGACGAGCTCGCTCTACACCCGCTTCAAGATCGAGCTGACCGCCCGCAACTACGACGAGGCGATGAGGCTCCTGAACGCCATCGAGAGCGACCTCATCGGGCTCGAGTCCGCCCTCTTCCCGCGCGAGATGTCGCGCGGCACGGTCCATCACTTCGTGGGCGACGTCGAGCAGGCCCGCGTCTTCTACGAGCGCTCGCGGCGCACGCTCGAGCGCAGGGTGGCGGAGCGCCCCGAAGATCCCCGGTTGCGCAGCACCCTGGGCATGACCTACGCCGGACTGACCTACGCCGGCGTCGACCACAAGGAGGCGGCGATCCGCGAGGGCCTGAAGGCGGTGGAGCTCTACCCGGTCGAGAAGGACGCCTTCGTGGGCCCCGACTACCTCGAGCACCTGGCGGTGATCTACGCCTGGGTGGGCGAGGACGACGCCGCCGTCGACCTCATCGAGCGGATCCTGGAGATCCCTTCGGGACTGTCGTACGCCTACCTGCGGGTCAACCCGCGCTGGGATCCGCTCCGCGGGCATCCGCGGTTCGAGCGGCTGCTGGCGGCGGCGGGCTCGAGCTAGCGCCGGCCGCCGGTACGCCGGCCGCCGGTACGCCGTCCGCCGGTACGCCGTCCGCCGGCACGCCGGCCAGCGCGCCGCTGGCCTTGCCCGATCCGATCAGCACGGCCACCCAGCGGAAGTCCTCGGTGTTCTCCAGCATGATCTTGACGATCATCGTCAGCGGCACCGACAGCAGCATGCCCACCGGTCCCCAGAGCCAGCCCCAGAAGATCAGCGACAGGATGACCACGAGGGTCGAGATGCCGAAGCGCCGGCCCATCAGGTGGGGCTCCACGAAATTGCCGAGGGTGACGTTGACCGCCAGGTAGACGAGCATCACGAGCAGCGCCCGCCCGAGGCCGCCGTCGATCAGCGTCAGCAGGATCGGCGGCACCGAGGCGACGATCGAGCCGACGCTGGGGACGTAGTTGAAGACGAAGGCGGTCAGCCCCCAGAGCAGAGGATAGTCGACCCCCAGCACCACCATGCCGGCGCCCACCAGGACGCCGGTCGCCAGGCTGACGACGGTCTTGATGACCAGGTAGCGCTGGATCTCGACGGCGAAGCGTTCCATCGTCTCGTCGCGCCAGCCGAAGGCCCGCTCGAGCTTGCGCGGCAGCCGCGCGGCCTCGACGAGGATGAAGACCATCAACAGGAAGACCAGGAGCGTCATCGACAGGATCGAAGCGATGCCCCGCAGGGTGGTGCCGATCACGTCGAGGATGGAGCTCAGGTTGATGAAGCCCTCCGGTCGCGCCGCGCCGCGAGTGGGCCGGGGCGACGCCTCCGGCGCGCCTTCGGCGTCGGCGGGTCCGCTCATCAGCTCCTCGCTGAAGCTCGAGTCCTCGCGCAGCCAACTGTACTCGGAGGTGTCGATGCCCATCCTGTCGAGCCAGTCGAGCCATTGCTCGGCGCGGGTCTCCACGATCTGCTGGTAGCGAGGCACGTCGCGGGCGAAGTCGTTGATCGAGCCCCCGATCAGGAGCAGGAAGAAGGCCATCACAGTGACGTTGGCGAGCACCGTGGCCACTACGGCGACCGCCTTGGGAATGCCCCGCGCGCAGAGCCACTTGAGCAGCGGCGCGCTGAGGATCGAGAGGAAGACGGCGAGCAGCAGCGGCAGGGCGATCGTCTTGACCGCGCGCAGACCGGCCACCACCAGCACCAGGCTGGCGGTGATCAGGAGCACTCGCGCCCCACGGTCTCGCGGTTGTGGGCCCAAGTTCCGGGCCTTCATCCCAGGATCCTCCTCGCGGGTATTGTAGCGCCCAGGATCCCCGCTTCCCAAGCGTCGATGCCGGCACCGCCTAGAAGGGGGTGCGATACTGGCGACCTTTGCACGGCGTCGC
>DASWIG010000605.1:0-5356 GCA_036397835.1 Thermoanaerobaculia bacterium | reverse complement strand
GACCCGTTCGACGCCCATCTCGTCGGCGAACCGCTCGGCCCCCGACCCGACGAAGAACACGTGGCGCGAGCGCTCCATCACCATGCGCGCCAGGCCGATCGGGTTCTTCACGGTGGTCAGGCCGGCGACCGCGCCGCAGGCGAGGTCGCGGCCGTCCATGATCGCGGCGTCGAGCTCGTGGGCGCCGTCGTGGGTGTAGACGGCGCCCTTGCCGGCGTTGAAGAGCGGCACGTCCTCGAGGTGACGCACCACGCGCTCGACCGCGTCGAGGCTCGCGCCGCCCTCGTCGAGCAGGTCGCGGCCGAGGCGCAGGGCCTCCTCCAGCGCCGCGTGGTATTGCGCCTTCTGGTCCTCCTCGAGCGTCTTCGAGATCACGCCGGCGCCGCCGTGGATGGCGATCGCCCAGTCGGCGCGGGCCGCCGGCGGATCGTCCTGGGCCTCGGGCGAGTCGCAGGCGGCGAGGAGCGAGCAGAGGATCGTCAGGACGACGCTGGGCTTCATCGGGGCTCTCCTGGATCGGTGGACGGCGAAGGGGCCGCAGGGCGTCTTGCGGTAAGACAGTCTCGCCCACGACGGCGCCGGCGTCAAGGAGCGTCCGGGCCGCCTGTGATACGTTCCGCCGCGAGATGAGCCAGGAATTCACCTGCCAGGACTGCGGCGCGACCTTCACCGTCAAGCCGGAGGTCCTGGCCCGCTACCCGGGCTGGACGCCCCGGCAGTGCTGGTCGTGCAAGAACGGCGGGAGCTCGAAGAAGCCCGCCGCCAAGAAGAAGGCCGCGCCCGAGCTCAACCTGCGCGTCGCGGAGGTGCTGGAGCGTTACACGGGCGGCCCGCGCAGCGGCGTCTTCACCGACGGCGCCTGCTCCGGCAACCCGGGTCCGGGCGGCTGGGGCATGGTCTGGGTCGAGGACGACGAGATCGTCGCCCAGGAGCACGGCCACGATCCCCACACCACCAACAACCGCATGGAGCTCGCCGCGCTGATCGCCGCCTACGAGACCCTGCCGCGCGACGCTGCCGTGACCATCTGGAGCGACAGCAACCTCTGCGTGCAGACGATCAACGAATGGGCCGCGCTCTGGCAGCGCCGCGGCTGGCGGCGCAAGACCGGGCCGGTGATGAACCTCGATCTGGTGCGTCGGGCGTACGAGCTCGCCCAGGCCCACCCGCGGGCGAAGCTGCGCTGGATCAAGGCCCACGACGGCTCGCGCTGGAACGAGTACGCCGACTCCCTGGCCACGGCGTTCCAGCGCGACGAGCTGTGAAGGACTCGAACGTGCGGCAGCGTTTCTACGCGTGGGTCGACCAGCGGGAGTCGGTGGTAACCTGGATCCCGTGAGCCCGACGACCGACACGCCCACAACCGACGCCCCCGTCGCCGACGTACTGCTGCGCATCGTCGAACGCCGGCGCCGGCGCCTCGCCGAGGCGTCCGGCCCGCGTCCCGCGATCCCGGCGGACGCTCCCGACGTCTTGACGGCCGAGTCCAACCCCTTCCTCGCCGCGCTGACGGCGGCGCGCCGCGGCCGCGCGGTGATCGCCGAGGTCAAGCTCGGCTCGCCGCGCCTGGGCTCGCTGGCCGGCCGCTTCGACCCCGCCGAGCTCGCCCGCGTCTACGCCGGCCACGGCGCCGCGGCGCTCTCCGTCGTCGTCGAGCCGGACTTCTTCCACGGCTCCTACGAGGTGCTCGCCGCGGCGCGGCGCTCGTCGGGCCTGCCGGCGATCGCCAAAGACTTCGTCGTCGACGAGCGGCAGCTCGTCTGGGCACGCGACGCCGGCGCCGACGCCGTGCTGCTGATCGCCGCCCTGTACACGGCGCCGGAGCTGCGCGCCTGGGCCCGCAAGGCCCGCGCCCTGGGGCTGGCGCCGCTTGTGGAGACCCACGACGCGGCGGACGTCGACAAGCTCGCCGGCGCGCCGTGGGAGCTCGTGGGCGTAAACAACCGCGACCTGCGGACGTTCGCGGTCGACCTCCAGCACTCGATCGAGCTGCTGCCGCGGCTGCCGCCGCCGGCGGTCAAGGTGGCGGAGAGCGGCCTGCGGTCGGCGGCGGAGGTGGAACGGCTGCGGCAAGCGGGGTTCGACGCCTTCCTCGTCGGCGAGTCCCTCCTCACCGCCGCCGACCCGGCGGCCAAGCTGCGGGAGCTGGTGGGATGAAAGTGAAGATCTGCGGCGTCACCCGGCCCGCCGAGGCGCTGCTCGCGGCCGAGCTGGGCGCCGACTTCCTGGGGCTCAACTTCTTCCCGCCCAGCCCGCGCTACCTCGAGCCGCCGGCCGCCGCCGAGATCGCCGCCGCGGTGCGCGAGCGCGCGGCGCACGTGCGCCTCGTGGGCGTCTTCGTCAACCGTCCGCTGGACGAGGTCGAGGACATCGCCGACGGCGTGGGGCTCGACCTGCTGCAGTTCCACGGCGACGAGACCGCGGCCGTCCTGCGGCCGGTGGCGGCGCGGGCGATCAAGGCCGTGCGCGTCGCCGGGCGTCTGGACGCGTCCGCCGTCGCCGATTTCGACGACGTCTGGGGCTTTCTCTTCGACGTGCGCCACCCCCGGCTCTACGGCGGCAGCGGCGAGAGCTGGGACTTCTCGACCCTGAACGCCCTGACGCCGGGAGCCCGCCGCAAGCCGACCTTCATCGCCGGCGGCCTCGGACCCGCCAACGTCCGCGCCGCCGTGGACGCGTGCGCCCCCTGGGGCGTCGACGTGTGCTCGGGCGTCGAGGCCTCGCCGGGACGCAAGGACCCCGAGCTCTTGCGGCGTCTCTTCGCCGAGATCGCCGTTCTTCGCAAGGAGAGAACCGATGGGCAGAGCCCAGTTACGACCTGACCCGCGCGGCTATTTCGGCCCCTACGGCGGGCGCTACGTGCCGGAGACGCTGATGGCGCCGCTGGCCGAATTGGCGCGCGGCTACGACCGTTGGAGCCGCAAGCGCGCCTTTCGCGGCGAGCTGCGCGAGCTCCTGACCCACTACGCGGGGCGTCCGACGCCGCTCTACCGCGCCGCCCATCTCGGCGAGCGCCTGGGCGGCGCCGAGATCTGGCTCAAGCGCGAGGACCTGCTGCACACCGGCGCCCACAAGCTCAACAACGCCCTCGGCCAGTCGCTGCTCGCCAAGAAGATGGGCAAGAGCCGGGTGATCGCCGAGACCGGCGCCGGCCAGCACGGCGTGGCCACCGCCACGGCGGCGGCGCTCCTGGGGCTCGAGTGCACGATCTACATGGGCTCGGAGGACTGCGAGCGCCAGCGCCTGAACGTCTACCGGATGCGCCTGCTCGGCGCCGAGGTGGTGAGCGTGGACGCCGGCAGCCGCACCCTGAAGGACGCGATCAACGAGTCGTTGCGCGATTGGGTGACGACCGTGCGCCACAGCTACTACGTGCTCGGCTCGGTGCTCGGCCCCGACCCCTACCCGCGCATGGTGCGCGACTTCCACCGGGTGATCGGCGACGAGGCCCGCCGCCAGCTCAAGCGCCAGGCGGGCACCGCCACGCCGGAGGCGGCGGTGGCCTGCGTCGGCGGCGGCTCGAACGCGATCGGCCTCTTCACCGCCTTCATCGACGAGCGCAAGGTGTGCCTGATCGGCGTCGAGGCCGGCGGCGTCGGCGCGGCCCTCGGCGAGCACGCCGCGCGCTTCGACGGCGGCCGCCTCGGCGTGCTCCACGGCACCCGCACCTTCGTGCTGCAGGACGCCGACGGCCAGATCGCCCCCACCCACTCGGTCTCCGCCGGCCTCGACTACCCGGCGGTGGGCCCCGAGCACGCCCTGCTGCGCGACCTCGGACGGGTGCAGTACACGCGGGTGAGCGATGCCGAGGCGATCGCGGCCTTCCACCTGCTGGCCGAGACCGAGGGCATCCTGCCGGCGCTCGAGACCGCCCACGCCCTGGCCCAGGTGGCGAAGATGGCGCCGCGGCTGCCGCGCCGGCACCGCATCCTGGTCGGCCTCTCGGGACGCGGCGACAAGGACGTCGAGTCGGTGCTCGCGTACGACGCGGCTCACCAGGGTGACGTCTCCCACCCGGAGGACGACGGGCTCGCCCACGTCACCGTCCACCCGGCGGCCCGGGGCTGGGCCGACCTGCCGGAGGAGGACGCCGGATGAGCGCGATCTCCGAGGTCTTCTCCCGTTGCCGCCGCGAGCGGCGGGCGGCCTTCATCCCCTTCCTCACCGCCGGCGATCCCGACCTGGCGACGACCGGCGAGCTGCTGCACGCCCTGGCACGCGGCGGCGCCGACCTGATCGAGCTCGGCGTGCCGTTCAGCGACCCGATCGCCGACGGGCCGGTGATCCAGCGCGCCTCGACGCGGGCTCTGGCGTCGGGCACCAAGCTCTCGGGCGTGCTCGAGCTGGTGGCCCGCGAGCGCGACCGCCTGGGAGTGCCGATCGTGCTCTTCACCTACTACAACCCGATCCACGCCCACGGCGCCGAGCGCTTCGCCGAGCAGGCCGCGGCCTCGGGCGTCGACGGGGTGCTGTGCGTCGACCTGCCGCCCGACGAGGGCGGCGAGCTGGTGCCGGTGCTGCGCAAGAAGGGTCTGGACGTGATCTTCCTGCTGGCGCCCACCAGCACGAGAGACCGTGTCAAGCGAGTCGACGAGACCTCGAGCGGCTTCGTCTACTACGTGTCGCGCACGGGGGTGACGGGCGAGCGCACGGAGCTGCCGAAGGAGCTCCTGAAGGAAGCGAGACGACTGCGTCGCCGCCTCTCGCTGCCGCTGGCCGTCGGCTTCGGCATTTCGACGCCGGAGCAGGTGGAGGCGGTCGCCAAGGTGGCCGACGGCGTGGTCGTCGGCAGCGCGCTCGTCCACCTCGTCGAAGAGAAGGCGGGGGACGACGACCTCGTCGCCGCCGTCGAGCGTCGGGTTCGGGAGTTGACGGCGCCGTTGAAGTAGGGCGGGCACTGCCCGCCGTCTCAAGGGAGAATCAGGTATGATGGCCTATGAAGACGATATCCGTCGCCATACCAGAGTCCGACTACGAGGTGTACCGGCGCGCGGCGCAGGCGCAGCACCGATCGACGGCACAGCTCATCCGTGAAGCGGTGGCCTTCTTCCGGGAGAGGGTGCTGACGGAGCGGGGCCGGGAGCTCTCCCTGGACGAAGCAGCCGAGTTGCTCAACGTCTCGCGACCCTATTGCTTGAATCTCTTGGAGGATGGCGAGATTCCCTCTCGCGTCACCGGCAACGAGCATCGCATACCGCTGGACGACCTGCTCGCCTCAGCTCGACCGCTGCGACCTCGTCATCCTCGACGACATCGGCTATGTCCAGCAGGATCGCGAGGAGATGGAGGTGCTCTTCACCTTCCTCGCCGAGCGCTACGAACGCCGAAGCGTGGCGATCACCAGTAACCTGGTCTT
>DASWIG010000604.1:0-1951 GCA_036397835.1 Thermoanaerobaculia bacterium | reverse complement strand
CGCCGAGCCGGCGGAAGTGGCGGCGGCGTTCCGCCTCGCTCCCGAAGACGTCGGGACGCCGAGCCTCATGATCTGGACGACCACCCCGTGGACCCTGCCGGCGAACCTCCTGGTGGCCGTCCACAAGGGGTTCCGCTACGCCCTGGTGCGCTTCGACGGACGCCTGAGCGTCGTCGCTCGCGAGCTGGTGGCCGCGGTGGCCGCCGCCGCCGGCCGCGCCGCGCCCGAGGTCGTCGCCGAGTGCGACGGCGGGGCGCTCGTCGGCCTCGAGTACCTGCACCCCTTCCGCGACCGCCGGGGCCGCGTGGTGGCGGCCGACTACGTGACCCTCGAAGACGGCACCGGCCTCGTCCACACGGCGCCCGGCCACGGCCAGGAGGACTACGAGACGGGGGTGCGCGAGGGCGTCGACGTCTACAGCCCGGTGCGGGACGACGGCACTTTCGACGACTCGGTGCCGGAGTGGCTTCACGGGCTGTCGGTGTGGGAGGCCAATCCGGTGATCGTCGACCGCTTGCGGGCGAGCGGTCATCTCTACCACGCCTTCGATTTCACCCACTCCTATCCGCACGACTGGCGCTCGAAGACGCCGGTGATCTTTCGCTGCACCGAGCAGTGGTTCATCGGCGTCGACCGGCCGACGCGCCACGGCGCCCGCTCGTTGCGCGAGCTGGCGCTCGCCGCCTGCGCCGAGGGCATCGAGTTCATCCCCGGCTGGGGCCGTTCGCGCCTGGCCGGCATGCTCGAGTCGCGTCCCGACTGGTGCATCTCGCGCCAGCGCACCTGGGGCGTGCCCATCCCGGCCTTCCGGCGCGGCGACGGCGCGGTGGTCACCAGCGCGGAGATGGTGCGCGCGGTGGCCCGCGTCTTCGGGCGCGAGGGCTCCGACGCCTGGTTCCAGCGCTCCGCGGCGGAGCTGCTCGCCGGCTACGACCCGGTCGCCGACCCCGAGGCGCCGGCGGGGCTCGAGGTCGGCGAGCTCGAGAAGACCTACGACATCTTCGACGTCTGGTTCGAGTCGGGCTCGTCGTGGCACTCGGTCATGTGCCAGCGCGGCCTCGGTTTCCCGACGGACCTCTACCTCGAGGGCTCCGACCAGCACCGCGGCTGGTTCCAGTCGTCACTGTTGCTGAGCCTCGGCGCGCACGGGCATTCGCCGTTCCGCCAGCTCCTGACCCACGGCTTCACCGTCGACAAGGAGGGGCGCAAGATGTCCAAGTCGCTCGGCAACACCGTGGAGGTCGAGGACCTGGTCAGGGACCACGGCGCCGACGTCTGCCGCTGGTGGGTAAGCGCCCAGGCCTTCGAGAACGACATCAGGACCCACGTCGAGTCCTTCGCGGTGATGGCCGAGTCGTACCGCAAGGTGCGCAACACGCTGCGCTTCCTGCTCAGCAACCTGAGCGACTTCACCTCCGAGGACGCCGTCGACGCGGCGAGCGTGCCGTCCACCGGGGTGGACGGCTACGCGCTGGCGCGCGCCGCCGAGCTGCGCGAGCGGGTGCTCTCGGCCTACGAGCGCTACCAGTTCCGTCAGGTCCACCTGCTGGTCTTCGACTTCTGCAACGACACGCTCTCGGCCTTCTACCTCGACGCGGTCAAGGACCGTCTCTACTGCGACCGCGCCGACTCGCCGCGCCGCCGCGCCACGCAGACGGCGATGTACGCCGTCGCCGACCTCCTGGTCCACCTGCTGGCGCCGATCCTGCCGCACACCGCCGACGAGGCGTTCCGGGCGCTCCACGGCGAGGGCGCGGGGAGCGTCCACCTGCGGACGTTCCCGAGCCTCGAAGCGCCGGCGTCCGACGCGGGGTGGGAGCGGGTGCTGGCGGCACGGGAAGGAGCCCGAAAGGCCCTGGAGGACGCCAAAGCCCAAGGCATCGAGAACCGACTCGACGCCGGCGTCGCCCTGCCCGACGCCGACGGCACCCTGGCGCGTTTCGCCGCCGAC
>DASWIG010000603.1:0-3406 GCA_036397835.1 Thermoanaerobaculia bacterium | reverse complement strand
CCGAAAGGCCCTGGAGGACGCCAAAGCCCAAGGCATCGAGAACCGACTCGACGCCGGCGTCGCCCTGCCCGACGCCGACGGCACCCTGGCGCGTTTCGCCGCCGACCTGGACGACGTCATCGGCGTCTCCCGGGTGCGCCTGGAGCCGGACGGCGAGGGCGTGGCGGTAATCGACCTGCGCGGCGAGCCGCGCTGCGAGCGGTCGTGGAAGCGCGACGCGACCGTGCGTCTGCGCGGCGACGGCGGGTGGCTGAGCGACCGTGACGCGGCGGCGGTGGGGGTGGAGTAGGCGGGGGGCGGAGTGGTCCCGCAAGACCGACGGCTGGTCGCGGGTGCCGGACGGCCGCTGCCTCGAGCCGCCGATCACTCCCTGGCGATTCCGCCAGGACCATCATGCTCATACCCACTAATCTCAGGCTCTGGCCGGCGTAGGAGCTGCGGCCAAAGTATGCGTGGGGATCTTCTCGACTTCGTCGCCCAGAGCCTGCTCCGCGTGCCACAGGTCATAGCTCTGCTGCATACGCAGCCAGAGCCCCGGACCGTTACCGCAAAACCTCCCGAGGCGGAGGGCCATCTCCGGAGTCACGCCATGTCGGCCGGCCATGACCCGGTGTAGCGTCTGCCGGCTGACGCGGAGCTGGCGCGCCGCTTCGCTGATCGACAGCCCCAGGGCCGGCATGACGTCCTCGCGCAGCAGCTCCCCCGGATGGACCGGAGGACGCCGGGGTCGTCTCGTGACGGGAAACTCTTCAGTCATCGACTCGCTCCTTCCTTTCCTGCCCGGTCAGTGGTACTGCTCCAGGTCTACTCGAAACGCGTCGCCGTCGTCACACTCGAAGGTGATGCACCATGGCCCGTTGACGTGCAGACTGTACCGCTTGGGCTCTCCTCGCAAACCGTGGAAGTTGAACCCCGGCACGTTCAGGTCGGTCAACGCGACCGCTTGATCCAGGGCGTCCAGGCGGATCAGGCATCGGCGCTGGAGGTCCGGTCGCACTTTCGAGCTCCGACCGGTCAGGAAGAGCTCCTCGAGCCCTTTGTGCCGGAAGCTCCGGATCATGGGAGAACTGTAACGCGATCCATTACAGTCGTCAATCCGCATCCCAGCAGTAAAGACCGCCGCGTGGCCGAGAAGCGCCCCCCACGACGCGGTGATCGACCTGCGCGGCGAGCCGCGCTGCGAGCGTTCGTGGAAGCGCGACGCGACCGTGCGGCTGCGCGGCGACGGCGGGTGGCTGAGCGACCGTGACGCGGCGGCGGTGGGGGTGGAGTAGGCGGGGACGCGCGACGTCTACAGAAAGTGAGGTCACTCATGATCGAGCTTCACCCACAGATTCTTGAAAAAGACGGCAAGAAAGAGTTCGTGGTCTTGCCTTACGACGAGTTCGTTCAGATTGAGGAGGAGTTGGCAGACTATCATGATCTTCAAGTTCTTCGTACTGCCAAGCAAGAGGAGGCGGCAGCTCCGACGTTGAGTTTGTCCGAGGTCAAGGCGGAGTTGGGAATCGCGTAACTATCCGCCCCGGCTCGTCGGCCTCGAGTACCTGCACCCCTTCCGCGACCGCCGGGGCCGCGTGGTGGCGGCCGACTACGTGACCATCGAGGACGGCACCAGCCTCGTCCACACGGCGCCCGGCCACGGCCAGGAGGACTACGACACGGACCTGCGCGGCGAGCCGCGCTGTGAGCGTTCGTGGAAGCGCGACAGGACGGTGCGTCAGAGGAGTGACGGCGGCTGGCTCAGCGACCGTGACGCGGCGGCAGTGGGGGTGGAGTAGCCATGGGGCGCACCGCCGCAGGCTCCACAAACTCTTCCGGGAATGAGAATCTAACCGCCCCAGGCTCTGAACCGGTCAAGGGTGGATTTCCCAAGTAGTGGTGCAGGGCTTGCTTCGCCACTTTGCCAATTGAGAGAATAGCATTGCAGGACCTTGTTGCGCGCTTCCGGTAATTCCGGGAACACGACTGCGACTCTTGCAGCGCCACTCTGCTGAGGAAGGAAGAGCATTTCCGGGTCTGCGGGGCTGTTCGGAAAACTCCGTCTAACCGGAACAGACCGAGAGCCGGTCAAGCGAAACACTCGGGAGGAGGTAACCGACCCCGACGTCTTGTCGCTCTGGCCGCCAAGTGTTGAAAACAGGAGACTTGCCCACGAGCGGTCGATTCGAGATGGCCTCGTCTCATATCGCGAGCTCTCTCCTCAGCCGCCCTCCGCCGTAGGGGCGGACCCCCGTGTCCGCCCAGGACGCTTCAGCGTCCTTCCGGGAAATTCCGGAAGAGGGGACAGGCGCTGCAAAAAACGCGGCCACTGTCTGAAAACAAACGGCTTAGCCCTGAACGCCTCTTACTCCCCTCTCCCCCTGGGAGAGGGGCCGGGGGTGAGGGTTCCACCGCACCAGGATCTTGCCGGCCAGCTCCAGCGCCGCCGCGCCCGCCGCCTCCAGCTGGCGATCGACGCCGGCGAACGCGCCAGGCCGTCGGCGAGGTTCAGCGCCTCCATGAGCTCCGGATTGCCGTAGCGGATCCGGCCCACTGCGCGGGCGTCGAGGTAATCGACCTGCGCGGCGAGCCGCGCTGCGAGCGTTCGTGGAAGCGGGATGAGACCGTGCGCCTGCGCGGCGACGGCGGGTGGCTGAGCGACCGTGACGCGGCGGCGGTGGGGGTGGCGTAGCCATGACCGCGGCCTACTGAGATAAGATACCGCTGAGGAACGGCGAATGAGACAGGTCATTGTCTATCCGGGCGAAGACGGCTTCTGGGTCAGCGAGTGCCCCAGCCTGCCCGGCTGCATCAGCCAGGGAACCACGCGGGAAGAGGCCATCCGGAACATCCGTGAGGCGATCGACGTCTACATCGAGGCGCTGGAAGAGGATGGCCTCCCGGTACCCGAGGATCGCCTCGAGGCCATGCTGGTCGCGGTGTGAGCAAGCTACCGCAGATCTCGGGTCGCAAGTGCGCCAGCGCGCTCGAGAAGGCGGGCTCTTACTTCAAACGTCAGCGTGGCAGCCACATCGTCATGCGACGTGACGAGCCCTTCGCACAGGTTGTGGTACCCGATCACAAGCAACTTGACCGGGGAACTTTGCGTGGTCTGCTCCGTCAAGCAGATCTCAGCGTCGAGCAGTTCCTCGATCTGCTTTAGGTTTGCATGGCGCCGATCCTGCCGCACACGGCGGACGAGGCGTTCCGCGCGCTCCACGGCGAGGGCGCGGGGAGCGTCCACCTGCGGACGTTCCCGGAGGTCGCGGCGCCGGCGTCCGACGCCGGGTGGGAGCGGGTGCTGGCGGCACGGGAAGGAGCCCGAAAGGCCCTGGAGGACGCCAAAGCCCAAGGCATCGAGAACCGACTCGACGCCGGCGTCGCCCTGCCCGACGCCGACGGCACCCTGGCGCGTTTCGCCGCCGAC
>DASWIG010000602.1:0-1962 GCA_036397835.1 Thermoanaerobaculia bacterium | reverse complement strand
CAGGCCGGGGGCTGCGGCGTGCTGCCAGCTCACCCGTACGCCGGCGTCGGCGACGGGCTCGCCGGCCTCGTCGACCACCAGTCCGCGCAGGGCCTCGGCGCCCTCGAGTCGTACGGTCAGGTCGGCGGCCGGGACCTCGAGGTGCCGTCTCCAGGCGCTGCGGTAGCCGGCGCGGCGAACCAGCAGGTGGGCGCGCTCGCCGGCCACCAGGTCGCCGACGGAAAAGCGGCCGTCGCCGCCGGTGACCGCCCGCGGCCTTCCGGCGGCGACCTCCTGGGTGGCTTCCGGCCCTGTCGCGTCACCCGCCGCGGCGCGCACGAGAAAGATCTCCGCCTCGGCCACGGCTTCGCCGCCGGCGTCGACGACGGTGCCGGCGAGCTCGAGGCCGGGCACCAGGTAGACGGTGCCGAGGTCGAGGGAGGCGTCGCCCGGCGGCACTTCGAGGCCGCGCACGACGGTCGGCGCGAAGCCCTCCTTGAAGATCGTGAGCGTCACCGCTTCGGCGGGGGCCGCCAGCTCGACGAAGCGTCCGTCCGCGCCGGTGCGCGCGCGTCCGTCGTCCCCGTGTCCGTCGTCCCCGTGTCCGTCGTCCCGGCCCCAGCCGTCCTCGGCGCCCGGATCGGGCAGGGGCCGGCCGGCGGCGGTGAGCACCGCCTCGGCGCCGGCGACCGGGCGGTCCTCGGCGGCGAGCACGCGGCCGTGGGTGCGGCGCATGGGCGCGAGCACCAGCTCGACGCCTTCCGCGCTCTCCCCGGACGCGGGCGTCCGGAGCTCGCGGCGGGTCTCGGCGAAGCCCGGCAGCGCGGCGGTCAGGATTTGGCGCGCGCCGGGCTCGAGGCGGTCGAGTCGGAAGCGGCCGCGCTCGTCGCTGTAGGTGCGGTCGTCGGCCGAATCGGGGCGGAAGAAGCTCCGCGGCGCCCGCGCCGTCACCTCGACGCCGGGAAGCGGCCGGCCGCCGCCGTCGACCACGCGGCCGGCGACGGCGGCGACGGCCGGCAGGGCGACCGCCGGGGCCTCGCCGCCGCCGAGGTGGTCGCGGGTGATCCAGGTCCGCCGCGGCAAATGGCCCGCCGCCTCGACCTGGAGCCAGAAGCGGCCGGCGCGTGGCGCGGTCAGCCGGTAACGGCCCTCGGCGTCGGTGACGGCGAAGGCGCCGGGATCGACCCCGGACCAGACCACGGCTCCGCCGATCGGCCGCCGGCGCTCGTCGGCCACGCGGCCGGCGAGCGTCACGGGATCGGCGAGACGGAACGTCGCGGCCCCGGCGCCTGAAGGAAGCTCGACGGTCTGGTGGCGTCCGTCCGCGGCCACCAGAATCAACTCGCGGGCCTCGGAGGACGCCGGAAGCCGTAGGCCGTCGTCGCCGGTGCGGCCGAGCGGCCAGAAATGGGGCGGGCCGGCGTGGACGACCACGCCGACGGCGGGACGGCCTTCGCGGTCGCGCACCACGAGACGGCGCTCGCCGCGAGGTCCCGCGGAGGCGGGGACGGCGAGCGTCGCCGCGGACGCGCGGCGGGTCTCGATCGCCGCGCCGGCGGCCAGCACGCTGACGTCGAGGGTCTCGCCGGCCGCGGTGGGAAACGCGATCCGGCCCGCGGCGTCGGTACGGCCGGCGCGGAATGCTGCGCTCCAACCCGGGCTGTCCACGGCGGCGACGCGGCTGGCGGCGGCCCAGACCCAGGCGTGGCCGAGCGTTCGCACCTCGATCTCCGCGGCCGCCGGCAGCACGGCCGCCGGCAGCTCCGTGGGCTCGACGAGCGCGAGCGGCAGGTAGTGCAGAGAAAGGTGGCCCGGCCGGCGCGCGACCACGCGCCACACGCTTCGCGGTGGGCGTCCTCGGCCTCGCCGTACGCGCCCTGGCCGTAGAGCGTCTGCCCCAGGCCGTGCAGGCTCTCCGCGAGCGGCAGCGGCTGCGCCCGCGCGCGCCGGATCGCCACGGCCTGGCGGTAGAAGGTCTCGGCC
>DASWIG010000601.1:0-6037 GCA_036397835.1 Thermoanaerobaculia bacterium | reverse complement strand
GCACTCCAGGCATCCCGCTCCTCGCCGTTCTCGTGACGATGGCGGGAGCGCCGGCCCTCGCCTGTGCCGCGATGCCCGATTGCGCGATGACGGCGCCGGCCGAGGACTGCCACGGCAGCGTGAGCCACCACGGCTGCGCGCCGCCGACGTTGCAGGCCGACGAGGACTGCTGCGGCATGCTCGCCGCCCAGCCGCCGGTCTCGGCGGCTCCCTCGGAGAGGCCGGGCGTTTCGCTGGCCGCCGACGCGCCCGTGCCGGTGAGCCCCTGGCTGGTGGCGTCCCCGGCTCGCCGGCCGGCGCCCGGCGGTGCGCCGCCTCCCTCGAGGCCCGCGGGCCGCTCCCTGCTCTCCCTGCAGCAGACCTTCCTGATTTGAGCTCCGCCAGCTCGACGTGACGCCGCCGGGCGCGTGGCCCGGTGGCGACGACTCGACCTGGAAAGGAGCCATCATGAAGATCCCCGTTCTCGCAGGCCTCCTCGCCGGCGTGCTCGCCGGCCCGGCGGGAGGGCAATCCGAATTTCCGGCCGCCGCTGCCGAGCGCCTGGCCGCGAGCCTGCCGCCGGCGCTGGCCGAGCTCGCCCGCGAGGTCCTGGAGCGCAATCCGGACCTGGCGCGGGCCCGCCGCGAGGCGGTGGCCGCCGAGCTGCGGGCGCCGCAGGTGGGCTCGCTGCCCGACCCCATGGCGACGCTGACGCACTTTCTCGCGAGCCCGGAGACGCGGGTCGGACCGCAGCGGCTCGCCGCCGGCGTCTCGCAGCGGCTGCCGTGGTTCGGCAAGCTGGCGTTGCGCAAGCAGGCGGCCCTCTACGCCGCCGCCGCCGCCCGCGCCGAGGCCGAGGCCCGCGCCGTCGCCCTGGTCACCGAGACCCGCCGGCTCTTCTACGACCTCGCCTTTCTCGACGCCCAGGAGGAGGCGGTGCGGGCCGACCGGTTGACCCTCGAGCACTACGAGGAGCTCGCCCGCGCCCGCTACGCCTCGGGGATCGGCGGCGAGCAGGCGGTGGTCAAGATCCAGGCGGAGATCACCAGGGACGACCAGCGCCTCCTCGACGTCGCCACCCGCCGCGCGGCGCTCACGGCGAGCCTCGATGCCCTGCGCGCCCGCGAGCCGGGCGCGCCATTGCCGCCTTTGAGGCTGCCGGAAGAGGTGGCCGTGCCGGAGCTGCTTTACGAACGGCTGGAGCTGCTGGCGCTCGAGGCCCGCCCGGAGGTGGCCCGGGCGAGGGCGCGCATCGCCGAGGCGGAGACGATGGCGGCGCTCGCCCACAAGGAGTATCGCCCCGACGTGACGCTGGGCCTGGGCTACACCGTGGTCGGCCGGCGCGACGACGCCGCCGGGCGGGCCATGCCTCCCGAAGGCAACGGGGACGACGTCGTGGGTTTCACGGCCGGCGTCAACCTGCCGGTGTGGCGCCGGCGCCTCGAGGCCGGCGTCGCGGAGGCGGCCCAGCGCGAGCTCGCTGCCCAGGAGGGGTTGCGCAGCGTCGCGGCCGACGTCGCGAGGGCCCTCGGCGACCTGCTCCACCGCATCCCGCTGGCCGCCGAGCAGCTCGCGCTGTTCGACGACGTGCTGACCATCCAGGCGGCGGAGGCGTTGCGCTCGGCGGAAACCGCCTACAGCGCCGGCATCCTGGGCGCCCTCGACCTGCTCGACGCAGAGCGCGTGCTGTTCGACGTGCGGGTCGCCGCGGCCCGCACGCTGGCCGATCTGGCCATCGCCGTCGCGCGGCTCGAGGGCACCGTGGCCCTGCCCCTCGCTGAAACGGAGCCCGGAGCCGCCCACGCGCCCGTCCCCCAAGCTGCCGCGGGAGGAATCCCTGCCGCGATCGACCACCGCTCCGGCGACTGAGCGGGAGAGAAACGTCATGAGCGACAACCACGACACGAACAGCCGGCGCCCGCGGCGCGGCCGCCGGATCCTGGCCAGACTCGGGTGGGTGCTCGGCGGCGCGGTCCTCACGCTGCTGCTGGTGGCCGACCCTCTCGACCTCCACTCTGTCGACACCTGGATCCAAGAGGCCCTGCACCATTCCCACCGCGATGGCCGGTCGGCGGCGGGCGGGGAAGCCGAGGCGGCCGAAGGCCAACTATGGACCTGCGGCATGCACCCGCAGGTGATCTCTGAAGAGCCCGGGCAGTGCCCGATCTGCCGCATGGACCTGGTGCCGCTGGGCATGGACGCGCCGGACCACGACCGCGAGGCCGCGGGCGGCGGCGAGCGGGAGGTCCTCTTCTACCGCAACCCGCACGACCCCACCGTGACCTCGCCGGTGCCGGCCAAGGACGCGATGGGCATGGACTACGTCCCGGTCTACGCCGACCGGGTCGACCAGGCGGCGGCGCCGGGCGTGGTGAGGATCGACCCCGCCGTCGTCCAGAACATGAACGTGCAGACGGCGCTGGTCGAGCGGCGTGACCTGTCCAAGCCGATCCGCACCGTCGGCTACCTCGACTACGACCCGCAGCAGATGGTGACGGTGACGACCAAGTACTCCGGCTTCATCGAGAAGGTCCTCGTCAACTACGTCGGCGAGCCGGTGCGCCGGGGACAGCCGCTCTTCGAGATCTACTCTCCCGAGCTGGTGCAGACCCAGCAGGAGCTGCTCTCGGCGCGGTCGTTCGCCCGGCGTTTGGAGAACGCGCCGGAGGAGACCCGCGGCCGCGCCGAGGCCCTCGCCGCGGCGGCCCGCGCCCGGCTCGCTTACTGGGACATCAGCGAGGCGCAGATCGCGCGCCTCGAAGAGAGCGGCCAGACCTTCCGCACCCTCACCGTCGCCGCTCCCGCCTCGGGCCTGGTGATGAAGCGGATGCCGGGGATGGAGGGCATGGGCGTCAAGCCGGGCATGGAGCTCTTCCACATCGCCGACCTCTCGTCGCTGTGGCTGTCGGTGGAGATCTACGAAGACCAGCTTCCCTGGCTGCGCGCGGGCAGCCAGGCCGAGATCACCCTCTCCTACTTCCCCGGCGAGACGTTCCGCGGCAAGGTGCGCTTCGTCGAGCCGCAGATGCAGGAGAAGACCCGCACCGTGGGCCTGCGCGTCGAGGTGCCGAACCCTGACGGGAAGCTGGTGGCGGGGATGTACGCCACCGTCCGGTTCGATCCGCTGGCGGCGGAGGACGCCGTCGTCGTGCCCCGGCAGGCGGTCATCCGCTCCGGCAAGCGCAACCTGCTCATCGTCGCGCTCGGCGAGGGCCGCTTCGCGCCGCGCGAGATCACCCTCGGCGCCGAGGGCGACGACGACGTGCAGGTCCTCGCCGGCGTCGAGCCGGGCGAGACCATCGTCACCTCGTCGCAGTTCCTCATCGACTCGGAGAGCAACCTGCGGGCGGCGATCCAGAAGCTCATCGGCGGCCGCAACGGCGCCGGGAGCGCGCCCCCGGTACCGGCCGGCGACCACGCCGGTCACGGCTGAGGGAGATTCGCCATGCTCGACAAGATCATCGAATGGTCGTTGCGCAACCGCTTCCTGATGGTGATAGCGCTGCTCTTCGCCATCCTCGGCGGCGTCTGGGCGGCCCGGGAGATCCGCCTCGACGCCATCCCCGACCTCTCGGACGTCCAGGTCATCATCTACACCGAGCTCCCCGGCCAGGCCCCCCAGGTCGTCGAGGACCAGGTCACCTATCCGATCACCACCAAGATGCTGTCGGTGCCCTACGCCAAGGTGGTGCGGGGCTACTCCTTCTTCGGCTACTCCTTCGTCTACGTCATCTTCGAGGACGGCACCGACATGTACTGGGCCCGCTCGCGGGTGCTCGAATACCTGTCGGGGCTCGCCCGCCAACTGCCGGGGGGCGTCGCGCCGCAGCTCGGGCCGGACGCCACGGGCGTCGGCTGGGCCTTCATGTACGTGCTCAACTCCGACCGGCGCTCCCTCGCGGACCTGCGCAGCTTTCAGGACTGGTACCTCAAGTACGCCCTCACCGGCGTCGACGGCGTCTCGGAGGTGGCCTCGATCGGCGGCTTCGTGCGCCAGTACCAGGTCGAGGTCGACCCGGTGAAGCTGCGCGCCTACGACATCCCGCTGCAGCGGGTGAAGGCGGCCATCCAGCGCTCGAACAACGACGTCGGCGGCCGCCTGGTGGAGATGGCCGAGCGCGAGTTCATGGTCCGCGGCCTGGGCTACGTGAAGGACGTCAAGGACCTCGAGAAGGTGGTGCTCGCCACCGGCCCGGGCGGCACGCCGGTGCTGCTCAAGGAGGTCGCCACGGTCACCATCGGGCCGGAGATCCGGCGCGGCATCGCCGAGTGGAACGGCGAGGGCGAGACGGTGGGCGGCATCATCGTGGTCCGCGCCGGGGCCGACACCCTGGAGACCATCGGCCGGGTCAAGGAGAAGCTCGCCGAGCTCGAGCAGGGGCTGCCGGAGGACGTCGAGATCTCGGTGGCCTACGACCGCACGACCCTCATCCACCGCTCGATCGAGACGCTGACCCACACGCTGATCGAGGAGTCGATCATCGTGGCGCTGGTCTGCATCGTCTTCCTCTTCCACTTCCGCTCGGCGCTGGTGGCGATCATCTCGATCCCGGTGTCGATCCTCCTCGCCCTGGTCGTCATGAAGGTCCAGGGCCTGGGGGCCAACATCATGTCGCTGGGGGGCGTCGCCATCTCGATCGGCGTGCTGGTCGACGCGGCCATCATCATGGTGGAAAACGCCCACAAGCACTACGAGGAGTGGAAGGGACGGCGCAGCCACTTCGAGATCATCCTGCGCTCGGCGCAGGAGGTGGGGCCGACGCTCTTCTTCACCCTGCTGGTGATCACCGTCTCCTTCATGCCGGTCTTCACCCTGCAGGCCCAGGAGGGGCGCCTCTTCAAGCCGCTGGCGTTCACCAAGACCTACGCCATGGCGGCCTCCGCGGTCCTCGCCGTCACCGTCATCCCGGTGCTCATGTTCTGGTTCGTGCGGGGCAAGATCCACAGCGAGGAGCACCACCCCGTCTCGCGCCTCCTGCGCCGCCTCTACTCGCCGGTGCTGGAGCTCGCCTTGAGGTGGCGATGGGCGGTGATCGCCGGAGCCCTCGTCCTGATGGTCTCGATCGTCATACCCATGGCCCACATCGGCAGCGAGTTCATGCCGCCGCTCTGGGAGGGCGATCTCCTCTACATGCCCACGACCTTCCCCGGCATCTCGGTGACCAAGGCCAAGGAGATTCTGCAGCAGACCGACAAGATCCTGCGCACCTTCCCCGAGGTCGAGTCGGTGTTCGGCAAGATCGGCCGCGCCGAGACGGCGACCGACCCGGCGCCGCTGTCGATGATCGAGACCACCATCCGCCTCAAGGACGCCTCCGAGTGGCGGCCAGGGATGACGCGGGAGAAGCTGGTCGAGGAGATGGACCGGGCGACCCGGTTCCCCGGCGTCACCAATGCCTGGACGATGCCGATCAAGACCCGCATCGACATGCTCTCGACCGGCATCAAGACGCCGGTGGGGATCAAGCTCGCCGGGCCCGACCTCGCCGAGCTCGAGCGCCTCGGCAGGGAGGTCGAGGCGATCGTGCGGGAGATCCCGGGAACGCTCTCCGCCTACGCCGAGCGGGTGATGGGCGGCAGCTACTTCGACTTCCACATCGACCGCGACGCGGTGGCCCGCTACGGCCTCAACGTCGGCGACGTCCAGGACGTCATCCAGTCGGCGATCGGCGGCATGAACGTCTCGTGGACGGTCGAAGGTCTCGAGCGCTACCCGATCAACGTGCGCTACCCGCGGGAGCTGCGCGACGATCCCGAGAGCCTGGGCGAGATCCTCGTGTCCTCGCCGTCGGGGGTGCAGGTGCCGCTCGGCCAGCTCGCCTCGATCGAAGTGCACCAGGGCCCTCCCGGGATCAAGTCCGAGAACGCCCGCCCCAACGCTTGGATCTTCGTCGACCTCAAGACCTCCGACCTCGGCGGCTGGGTGGAGCAGGCACGCCGGCGGGTGGCCGAGGAGGTGGAGATGCCGGCCGGCTACACCGTGTTCTGGTCGGGTCAGTACGAGTACATGGAGCGGGCCAAGGCGCGGCTGTTGCTGATCGTCCCCATCACGCTGTTC
>DASWIG010000600.1:0-3176 GCA_036397835.1 Thermoanaerobaculia bacterium | reverse complement strand
AATCACCGCCACTCGCCCTGCAGCGTGAACGCCGCCCAGTAGTACGGCGCCGCCCAGCGGGCGTCGTCGCGCAGCGAGAGCTGCGCCGCGCGCAACGCCTGCGACGCGGTCAGGCCGCCCGTCAGCAGGCCGCGGTAGAAGCGCGCCATGAGCTCCGCCGTGGCCCGGTCGCTCACGTTCCAATAGCTGACGACCACCCGCGGCGTGCCGGCGGCGAAGAAGCCGCGCGTCAGGCCGAGCAGGCCCTCGCCGCGGACGTGCTTGCCCAGAGCCGTGCGGCACGCGCTGAGGACGACCAGGTCCGCGGTCAGCCCGAGATCCGGGATCTCGTGGACGCGCAAGAAGCCGTCCTGCGGCGCGCCGCCGGCGTCCACCAGGGAGAGGACGATCCCCGACAAGGACGGCTGGCGGGCGTTGAGCAGGCCGTGGGTCGCGAAGTGGACGATCCGGTAATCCCTCAGCGCTCCGCCCTGGACCGTCGTCCTGCTCGCGGCGGTGCCGAGCGCCCGGAACGCCTCCTCCGCCGGCACCAGGGCGAGGATCGCCTCGGCCTCCTCCGCGGAGTAAGCCAGCCGCTCGAGACGGGCGACGTCGAAGTCGTCCATCGAACGCTCGAGGTCGACGGGGACGGTGGCGTGCGTCCCTCCGGATAGTCTCGGGTCGTCGCTGCTGAAGACGGGGTCCGCCACCATGGCCAGGGCTTTGGGCGCGCGAGCCCGCGACGCCTGCTTCCGGCGCAGCAGGCCGAGCACGGAGGCGGACGGCAACGAGACGACCTCGTGCTCCACGATCAACGGCGACCCGCCGATCGGCAACGCCGCGAACGGCACGTACTGCAGCGCGCCGTCGGCCACGATCACCAGGCGCTCGGCGTCGAGGCGCTCGGCCGCGGGCGCCAGGACAAGTCCGCTCAACGCCGCCGTGGCCAGCTCCACCTGACGCCGGAAGCCGCGCTCGTGGCCCCGCGGCAGCAGCTCGTGGACGCGGCGGGCCAGCTCCTCGATCTCGTCCCGCGGCGCCAGCTCGTAGGTCTCGAAGGCGCTCGGGCTCACCACCCAGAGGAAGCTGCGGGCCGCTCCGAGGGAATAGGCCAGGAGCCGGGTGTCGTCGTCGAGAAGCTCGCGCCGGATCTCGCGCAGGCTCAGGGGCCGGACGAGCTCCGGCCCCCGGACGGCGCGGATCTCGCCCTGAAGCTTCTCGTAGTCGCGGAGCAGCGTCCGCGCCTCCTGCTCGAGCGCGACGGCCTCGCCGGCCGCCGCGGTCTCTGTTTCGCTGAGGAGACGAAGGCGTCGTGCCTCCTTGGCGTTGATCTTCGCCCGCAAGGCGCGCTCGCGGGCCTCGAGCTCCGGCGGCGGACGGCGACTCACTTCGGCGAGACTCTCGAGCAAGGTACGGGCCCGCGCTCGCTCCGCGGCCTCGAACGCCGCCTCGGGCTCGCCGAGATCCATGAGCACGTCGACGTACAAGCCGTAGTCGTCGTACCGGGTGGCGAAGTAGGACGTCCGAAACGACGGACTCTGAAGACGCCGGCGCATCGACTCGACGATCGTGATCGCTTCCTCCAGCCGCGCCCGGGCCGCCGCCAGGTTGCCGCGGCGACGCTCCGCCTCGGCGATCGCCACCAGCGTCGTCGACTCGCCGGTCAGGTCGCCCAGGCCGCGGAACATCCCCAGCGACTCGCGAAGCAGCTCCAGCGCTGCTTCCGGCTCGCCGTTCGCGGCGGCCGCGCGGCCGAGGTTCGTCAACGCATGGGCCTCGTTCTGGCGGTGGCCGGTCTCCCGCACCAGCTCCAGGGAACGCCGATACGACGCGGACGCCGCCGCCCAATCGCCCATCTCGCGGTAGGTGTCGCCGCGCAGGTCCTGGGTGACCGCCTCGCCTTGCCGGTCGCCCACCGAGCGCCGCAGCTCGAGAGCCTCGTCGAGAGCCGCCAGGGCGCCTTCGAAGTCGCCGTCGAGGGCGTGCGTCCAGCCGGTCGCGGAGAGCGTGACCGCCTGACCGTGACGGTCGTCGCGGGCACGGTAGATCTCGAGCGCCTGTCGCAGGAAGTCGAGCGCTTCGTCCGTGCGTCCCAGCGTCATGCAATTGATGCCGAGGTTGTGGAGGGTATTCGCTGCGCGGGACCGATTCCCCACCGCTTCCCATTCGGAGAGCGCCCGGTCGTAGGAGCCGAGCGCCTCCTGGTGCTCGCCCAGCGACTCGTGCAGCACGCCCAGGTTGTTGAGCGCGGCCGCGACGCCGACGCGGTTGTCCAGCTCGCGGGACATCCCGAGCGCCCGTTCGAAGCTCTCGCGGGCCTTCTCGGGCTCCCCCATCTGGCGGTGGAGGCTGCCGGTCTCGTTGAGCAGCGGCGCGACCTCCCAGCCGTTGCCCACGCCGTCATAGAGGGCCAGGGCGCTCTCGAACGACGCCAGGGCCTCCCGCGTCGCGCCCAGGTCGTCCAGAACTTGGCCCCGTCGACGCTCGGCGCGCGCCCGCAGCAGCGGCGCCTCGACGTCGCGCGTACGCTCGAGCAGCTCCTCGTACAGGACGCGCGCCCGTCGACGCGAGTCCGCGTCCTGCGTCGCCCGCAGCTCCTCGGCCTCGGCGTAGAGACGCAGGGCCTCGGCGTGGCCGCGGTCGCGGTCGTCCGCGGGCCGCAGCGCCCGCACGTCGAGACGGTAGCTGCCCGCGGACGCGGCCCGCACCTCCAGCCGGTGGACGCCCGCCGCCCCCGCCACCACGGCGACGTCCTCGGGGCCGTCGGGGCCGTTGGGACCGTCGGCGAGGAGGAGGCGCCGGTCCCGCGGACCCAGGAGCTCGACGGCCACGTCGACGCCCTGCTGGGTCACCGTGACGAAGAAGAAGTCGTCGCGCCGGAGGACGACGGAGTAGACGTGGGCGTCGCCGGCGGCGAGCGGGCGTTCGAGGCGGGTGGCGTCCGTCAGGGGGACGGCGGGATCGTCGGCGCAGGCGACGAGGAGGGTCAGCAGAACCCTCACCCCCCAACCCCCTCTCCCAGGAGGAGAGGGGGAGCCGGAACGATCCGCTGACTCGACTCCCCTCTCCCCCTGGGAGAGGAGCCCATCCTTCCCAGGCGGCCTGAGAGTGACAAAGCCCTGATTCTCCGGTGTTTTTGCGCATTCCACACTTGACTTGTCCTGGATTCGCTGCCAGTCTTTGACGGTCGGATGGAC
>DASWIG010000599.1:0-18537 GCA_036397835.1 Thermoanaerobaculia bacterium | reverse complement strand
CCCTGGGCGGGAATAGCTCAGTGGTAGAGCACAACCTTGCCAAGGTTGGGGTCGCGGGTTCAAGTCCCGTTTCCCGCTCCATGCAGATTCGTCCGGGCGACGTAGCCAAGTGGTAAGGCAAGGGTCTGCAAAACCCTCATTCGCCGGTTCGAATCCGGCCGTCGCCTCCAGGCCCCTCCACTCGGGCGCGTGCTATGATCGCGCGCCAACATGTCCACCTCTCCCAAGCCCAGCGCGGAAGAGGCCGTCGCGACGACGACGCACCCGGCGGTCCGCCGCCTGAACGTCCTGCTCTTCGATCCTGAAGGCGTCCACCGCGAGGCGCTGCAGGAGGCGTTCGCGGCGCGCGGTTACCGCGTCGAGGTCCACGCGCGGGCCGAGCAGGCGTGGAACGCCTGGAGCTCCGGCGTGCTCCCGCTCGTGGTCATCACCGCCGCCTCCGGTCTCGAGCTGTGCGGCCGCGTCGCCCGCACGCGGCTCGGCGGCACCGTCCGGATCCTGGCCTGCCTCGATCGCCGGCACGAGGGCGCCGGCGGTCAGTTCGTGGACGCCGGCGCCGACGACGTGGTGATCCTGCCCCTGGAGCCGCGGCTGCTCGACCTGCGCCTGCGGCTGGCCGAGCGCAAGCTGGCGCCGGCGCAGGAGCCCCCCTTCTACCAGCGTTCCGGCTTCTTCCGCCTGCTCGCCGACACCATGAACGAGGGCCTCGGAGTGCGCGACGCGGCCGGCCGGGTGGTCTACGTGAACGACCGATTCTGCCGCATGCTGGGCTATTCGCGCGGCGAGATGCTCGGCCGCCAGGTCGCCGACTTCCTCGACCCGGCGTCGGCCGCCGTCTTCGCCGAAGAGATGCGCCGCCGGCCGGCCTCGCACGCGAGCTGCTACGAGCTGACGATGGTACACAAGAGCGGCGTGCGCATTCCCACGCTGCACTCCGGCCGCGCGATTCACGGCAAGGAAGGGACGTTCCAGGGCTCCTTCGCCGTGATCAGCGACGTCAGCGAGCGCCGGCACCTGCTCGAGAGGATGCTCGCGAGGGCGGACGTCCACCAGCACAGCGACGAGACGGCCCTGCGCCGCGCCGTCGACCAGTGGCAGTTCGGCGTGGTCTACCAGCCGATCGTCGAGCTCGCGAGCGGGCGGATCGCCGGCGTCGAGGCGCTGGTGCGCTGGCTCCACCCCGAGCGCGGCCTGGTGTTGCCCCAGGAGTTCATCAACCTCGCCGAGGAGACCGGGTTGATCACCACCCTCGGCGGCCGGGTGCTGGCCGAGGCTTGCCTGCAGATGAAGGACTGGCAGGACCGGCTCGGGCGGCCGGGGGCCTGGTTCGTGAGCGTCAACCTGTCGAGCCGCCAGCTCGCCCAGCCCGACCTCGCCCAGCTCGTCGAGCGGGTGCTGGCCGAGAGCGGCCTCGACGCCGCCGGCCTGGTCCTGGAGGTCAGCGAGAGCGTCGTCACCGGCCGCGACGCCGCCGTGCTGCCGGCGCTGGAGCGCCTGCGCGCGCTCGGCGTCCGCCTCTCGCTCGACGACTTCGGCACCGGTCCCTCCTCGCTCTCCGTGCTCCGGCGCTTCCCCTTCGAGATGGTCAAGATCGACCAGGTCTTCATCCGCAACGTGGGCGAGAGCCGGGCGAGCGACGACCTCGTCAAGAGCGTCCTCGCCGCCGATCACGGCCGCCGGCTGACGAGCGTCGCCGAAGGCGTCGAGACCGAGGGGCAACGCCGCGCCCTGTGCGCGCTCGGCTGCGCCTACGCCCAGGGCTATCTGTTCGCCGCGCCGGGCGACGACGCCCGGACCGAGGAGCTGCTGGGGCAGACCCTGCCGGTAGGATCGGCGGCGGCAGGCTCGGATTGAGATAGACTCGCGGCGCCATCGCGGGGCCGGTCCGCGCGGACTCGTGATCAGGTCTGGTCAACGAAGGAACAGGATGCTAGTCTAGCGTGCTCAGCCCGCTGCGATCGGGCTTCGGATGCTCGCAACCCTCACGGAGGCCTCATGCGCCCAACCAAGATCATCAGCTTGACGGGAGCCTTGCTCCTCCTGTCCGCCGCCATGGCGGCTTCCAGGACGTACCGCCCGCCGGTCAGCTTCAGCGCCGCGGTGGCGGATCTCGCCGCCGTCGACCGGCACGTGATGCTGCCGGTGGACAACGCTACGCTGCTGGCCGCGGCGAAGAGCGCCGAGTCGGCGCGCGTCGCCGTGCCTTACGTGTTCGCGCACGCGCTCGAGGTCGACCTCGACCTGGAGTCCTCAGGCACCTGGGAGGACCTCGGGGACGGCTCGCGTCTGTGGCGCCTGCGGATCGCCTCGCCCACCGCGATGTCGCTGAGCCTGGCCTTCTCGCGTCTCGACCTTCCGGAAGGCGCGGGGCTGTGGATCTACTCGCCGCGGGGAGAGGTGGTGGAGGGGCCGTACACGGCGCGGCACGCCTCGCCCCGCGGGCGGCTCTACACGCCGGTCGTGCCGGGCAACGAGGTCGTCGTCGAGCTCTGGGTGCCGGCCGCCGTGGCGGCGCCGGCGCTGCGCATCGAACGGGTACACCACGACTTCCGCGGCTTCGCCAAGGCCGGCGCGTGCAACAACGACGTGATCTGCCCCGAGGGCGATCCGTGGCGCGACCAGATCCGCTCGGTGGCCCGCTACGTGATCGCGGGCACGACGCTGTGCAGCGGCCAGCTCGTCAACAACACCGCCAACGACGACACCCCCTACTTCCTGAGCGCCTTCCACTGCGGCGTCACGCCGCAGAACGACGACACCCTGGTGTTCTACTGGAAGTTCGAGTCTCCGGTCTGCGGCCAACAGGACGGCGGCAGCCTGGCCCTCAACCAGACCGGCGCGACGTTCCGTGCCAGCGAGGAGAACACCGACTTCCTTCTGGTGGAGCTCAACCAGGATCCCGATCCGGACTTCGACGTCTTCTTCACCGGTTGGGACGTCAGCGGCATCCCCCCGATGGGATCGGTGGGCATCCATCACCCCTCGGGCGACGAGAAGTCGATCAGCTTCAACGACGACGTCCTCGGGACGACCGAGTGGATCGTGCCCAACACCCACTGGCTCGTCGACAACTGGGAGGACGGCACCACCGAGGGCGGCTCTTCGGGCTCCTGCCTGTGGGACCCGGCGAACAAGCTGTGCGTGGGGACCCTGACCGGCGGCCTCGCCTCGTGCAGCGTGATCGACCTCGACATCTACGGCAAGCTCGTCGAGGCCTGGGACGTGGGCCCCACGGCCGCGAGCCGGCTGCGCGACTGGCTCGATCCCCTGGGCCTGGGGGTGACGACGCTGGAGGGCCGCGATCCGGGGGACGCGCCGCCGCCGCCCCCGCCGCCGCAAGGCGCCTGCGCGCCGAGCGCCACCACGCTGTGCCTGCGCGACGGCCGCTTCAGGGTAGAGGTGAGCCGCACCGGAGCCGGCGGCCCGGGACCGGCGACGGTGGTCGGGGCGGGCAACGACGAGTCGGGCATCTTCTGGTTCTTCGGCCCGGAGAACTGGGAGATGCTGCTCAAGGTGCTCAACGGCTGCTCGATCAACAACCGCTACTGGGTCTTCGCCGCCACCGCCTCCGCCGTCGAGTGGACGATCACCGTGACCGACACCGAGGCCGACGTGACCAAGACGTACGATCACATGGCGGGCACCGCGTCGCCGGCGCTCACCGACACGTCGGCCTTCGCCACGTGTCCCTGATCGCGGCGGGCGCCTGAGATGGCGGCGGACCTCGCCCCGAGCCGCGCCGAGATCGAGACGGCCCACCAGCGTCTCGCGGGGGTGGCCCACCGCACCCCCGTGCTGACCTCGGCCTACTTCGACGCGCGCGCGGGCGCCCGGCTCTTCTTCAAGTGCGAGAGCTTCCAGAAGGTGGGCGCCTTCAAGTTTCGCGGCGCCTACAACGCCGTCTCCTCGCTCGGCGCCGAAGAGCTGGCCCGCGGCGTGGTTACCCACTCCTCGGGCAACCATGCCCAGGCGGTGGCGCTGGCGGCCCGCCTCAAGGGCACCCGGGCGACCATCGTGATGCCGGAGAACGCGCCCCAGGTCAAGGTAGAGGCGGTGCGCGGCTACGGCGCCCGGGTGATCCTCTGCGAGCCGAGCCAGGTGGCGCGGGAGAGCGGCATCCAGGAGGTGATCCACGAGACCGGGGCGGTGCTCGTCCATCCCTACAACGACCTGCGCATCATCGCCGGCCAGGCCACGGCGGGGCGTGAGCTGCTGCAAGACGTCCCGCGGCTCGACGCGATCGTGACGCCGGTCGGCGGCGGCGGCCTGCTCTCCGGCACGGCGCTCGCCGCCGCCTACTTCGCCCCCGGCGTTCGGGTCTTCGGCGCCGAGCCGAGCGGCGCCGACGACGCCGCCCGGTCGCTGGCGAGCGGCCGCATCGAGCCCTCCGTCGAGCCGCGGACGATCGCCGACGGGCTGCTGACCTCGCTCGGCGAGCACACCTTTGCCGTCATCCGCCGTCTCGTCGAGGCCATCGTCACGGTCGACGACGACGCGACCGTCGAGGCCATGCGCCGGGTGTGGGAGCGCATGAAGATCGTCATCGAGCCGTCGGCGGCGGTGCCGCTCGCCGCCTTGCTGGCGGGCAAGCTCGACCTCGCGGGCAAGCGGGTCGGGATCATCGTCTCGGGCGGCAACGTCGACCTCGAGCGTCTGCCGTGGCTGGGCAAGGGAAGTGTGTGAGTGAGATCGTCGATCCCGCTGCCGGAGGCGCTCAGGGCGCGGATCCTGGAGATCGACCCGTCAAGCGCCGGATAAGATAGGGTCGAACGCTCCGGAGCCGCCTGCGATGGAACCTCCCTTCACCCTCCCCTTCGACAGCTTCTGGCAATGGCTGGTGAGCCACCCGAACTGCATCTTGCGGGCGGGCACCCCCGAGGCCGTCCTCTACGACGACGACGACCTGCACTGGCACTTCGCCTCCTACGACGGCGGCACCTTCGGCGTCCAGGTGCTGCGTGGCAAGCGCTACGCGGGCGAGATCTACCTCGACCCGGAGCAGGTCGCCTACGTCCAGGGCGTGCCCGGCGAGGCCGACGGCGAGCACGAGTTCGAGCTCATCTCGGAGACCGAGACCGACCGCACGGTGGTCTACTTCTTCGTGCTCGCCCACGGCTACGAGGACGACACCGAGCCCTCGGGCCGCGTCCACTAGCGCCGCGCTACTTCTCGACGATGTCCGCCTTGAGCGTCGACACCAGGGCCAGCAGCTCGTCCTTCTCCTTGTGCGGCACCTTGAACTTGTCGAGCGTCGCCACCAGGTGGGCGACCGTGGCGTCCCAGTCCGCCTCGGTGATGCCGATGCCGGCGTGCGACGTCTTCGTGTCGCGGCCGGTGTAGACGCAGGGACCGCCGGTGACCTGGCAGAGCTGGTCGACCACGTGCTGGCGGATCCTGTTCAAGGAATCGGTCGAGAACCCGACGAAGAAGCGCTTGAGGGCTTCGTCCCCGAGGAACCGGCCGAGGAAGTCGTCGGTCACCGCGGCGAGGGCGTCGTAGCCGCCGAGGCGCTGGTAGAGCGTCTTCTCGTCCTCGTGGGCGGAGGCCGCCGCCGCGAGGGGTAAGACCAGGGCAAGGATCAGGGCGAACGGTGACAGGACAGGACGTCTTGCGCGCATGTCTTGGGCTCCTTTCCCGGAACACCGGGGGTTCGAGGTTTCGTTCCACGACCCTCGAGGCAAGCGTCATGCCAGGGCCGACGCCGCCGTTTCACGGCTCCGGATGCCGGCGCCGTGGCTCGGGGTGAGACGAAGTGAGACGGAACGAGACGGAATGATACCACCGTGACGTCCGCGGGCGAGACGGCCGGGCGGGTGGTATGATGCGGCCAAGGTCGAGCGGGCAACGTGGCGGGAGGCTCCGGGATCGAGCTCGACGCCGACATGGACAGTCGCGGCCCGGCCAGCGAGGGGATCGATGGCGCAGCGCCCATCTCAGGAAGTCACCCAACTGCTGATCGATTGGTGCGACGGGGACCAGGACGCGCTCGCCAGGCTGATGCCGCTGGTCTATGACGAGCTCCACCGCCGCGCCGAGCGCTACATGCGCCGGGAGCGTCACGACCACACGCTCCAGGCGACTGCCCTCGTCCACGAGACCTATCTCCAGCTCGTCGACCAGAACCGCGTCCGGTGGCAGAACCGGGCGCAGTTCTTCAACGTGGCGGCGTCGCTCATGCGGCGCATCGTGCTCAAGCACGCCCGCAGCCACAACACGGAGAAGCGCGGCGGCCGGGCGCGGAAGGTGCCGCTCGACGACGGCGCCGCCACCGTCGGCCAGACCGCCACCGAGCTCATCGCCCTCGACGAGGCCCTCGACCGGCTGGCCGCGCTCGACGCGCAGCAGGCCAAGATCCTCGAGCTGCGCCACTTCGGCGGCCTCACCATCGAGGAGACCGCCGAATGCCTCGAGGTCTCGCCGACCACGGTGAAACGCGAGACGCGCCTCGCCCACGCCTGGCTCAAACGCGAGCTCGCCGCGGAACCCTCACCCCCGGCCCCTCTCCCAGAGGGAGAGGGGAGTAGGACACCGAGCCTCGAGCCCCCCTCTCCCCCTGGGAGAGGGGGGTTGGGGGGTGAGGGTTCATGACCCCCGAGCGCTGGCAGCAGGTCAAGGACGTCTTCGCCGAAGCCGCCGGCCGAGCTCCGGAAGAGCGCTCGGGCTTCCTCGACCGCGCCTGCGCCGGCGACGGCGAGCTGCGCGCCGAGGTGGAGAGCCTGCTCGCGTCGGAGGAGCGCGAGGTCGAGGTCGTCGACGGCGACCTCTTCCACCTCTTCGGGCGGCTGCTCGCCGCCGGCGACGGCGCCGCTCCCCAGGTGGGCCGCTATCGGCTGGGCGAGGAGATCGGGCGCGGCGGCATGGCGGTGGTCTATACCGCGGTGCGCTCCGACGAGGAGTTCCACCAGGAGGTGGCGGTCAAGCTCATCCGGCGCGGCATGGACACCGCCCCGATGATCGCCCGCTTCCGCCAGGAGCGGCAGATCCTCGCCCACTTGAGCCACCCCAACATCGCGCGTCTATACGACGGCGGGGTCACCGAGGACGGCCTGCCCTACCTGGTGATGGAGCGCATCGACGGCGAGCCGATCGACGTCTACTGCGACCGCCGGCGGCTCGCCCTGCGGCAGCGGCTGGAGCTCTTCCGCACCGTGTGCGCGGCGGTGCACTCAGCCCACCAGAACCTGGTGGTGCACCGCGACCTCAAGCCCTCGAACATCCTGGTCGCCGAGGGCGGCGTGCCCAAGCTCCTCGATTTCGGCATCGCCAAGCTGCTCGAGCCCGAGCAGGACGAAGCGGCGCCGGAGCTGACCGCCGAGGGGCCGCGGCCGATGACGCCGGAGTACGCGAGCCCCGAGCAGCTCCAGGGGCGCCCGGTGACCACGGCGAGCGACGTCTACGCCCTCGGGGTGCTGCTCTATCGCCTGCTCACCGGCAGGCGCCCTTACCAGCTCCGCTTCCTGTCGCGCCAGGAAATCGAATACGTCGTCTGCGAGAAGGAGCCCGAGCGCCCGAGCACCGCGGTCGAGCGGGAGGGCGAGGTCGCCGCCGCGCTGCCGGCGCGGCGCGAGCTGCGCCGGACGCTGCGCGGCGACCTCGACAACATCGCGATGAAGGCCCTGCGCAAGGAGCCGGAGCGGCGCTACGGCTCGGCCGAGCAACTGGCGGAGGACGTGCGCCGCTATCTCGACGGCCTGCCGGTGATCGCCCGCGACGACACGATGGCCTACCGCGCCGGCAAGTTCGTGCGCCGTCATCGCCTGGGCGTGGCGGCGGCGGCCATCGTCTTCCTCGCGCTCGTCGGCGCGGTCGCCGCGACGACCTGGCAGATGCGGGTGGCGCAGCGCGAGCGGCTCACCGCGCAGACGGTCTCCGACTTCCTCATCGACCTCTTCGAGGTCTCCGATCCCGAGCGGGCGCGCGGGCGCGAGATCACGGCGCGGGAGCTGCTCGCCAAGTCGGTCGGCGCGCTCGACGCGTTGGCGGGCCAGCCGGAGGTGCAGGCCGCGGTCATGGACACGGTCGGGCGCGTCCATCTCCAGCTCGGGCTGCTGGAGGACGCGGAGCCGTTGCTCGATCGGGCACTCGACGTCCGGCGCCGGAGCCGCCGCGTCAGCGCTCCCGCGCTTGCCGACAGCCTGTTCAACGTCGCCGAGCTGAAGGTGGCACGTGGCCGGTATGCCGAGGCCGAGGAGCTCCACCGCAAAGCGCTGGCGATGCGTCGCCGACACCTTGTAGAGGAGGACGAAAGACTGGCTCAGAGCGAGAACGCCCTGGCCCTGGCGCTCAATGCCCTCGGTCGGCCCGGGGAGGCCGAAGCGATTCTCAGAACGGCCCTCGAGCGCCAGAGCCGCGTCCTGGGCGCGCACGAGGAAGTCGCGTTGACGATCAACAACCTGGCGTTGGTGCTGCGAGGCCGCGAGGATCGGGAAGCCGCCGCGTTGTACCGCCGCGCTCTCGAGATGAACCGCGAGCTGATCGGTGACGGACATCCCGACCTCGCCGGCGGGCTCAAGAACCTGGCCACCGTGTTGTGCGAGCTCGGCGAGCACGAGGAAGCCCTGACGCTTTTTGCCGAGGCGGAAGCCCTCGAACGCAAGGTGCTGGGCCTGGACCACTGGACCGTGGCGACGACGTGGAACAATCTCGCCAACTGCAAGAGAACCATGGGCGACCTCGACGAGGCCGACAACCTCTACAGGAAAGCCCTCGAGCTGCGCCGAACGGTCCTCGGGCCGGATCATCCGGAGGTGGCCGACAGCCTGAACAACCTGGGCTTGCTCTCGTTCGAGCGCGGCGACCTGCAGACGGCCGAAGAGCTGTTCCGCCAGGCCCTGGACATCTTCAACGATTCCTCGTATGGCCCGCACCCTGACGTGACCGAGGCCCTCAGCAGCCTCGCGGCGGTCCTGAGCCAACGAGGTGAGCTCGGTGAGGCGGAGGAGCTATATCGCGAGACGCTCGCGACGTATCGTCAGCGATTCGGCGAGCGGCACGTACGGATCGCCAGAAACCAGCACAACCTTGCCACCGTCCTGATGCGTCAAGGAAGGCTGTCGGAGGCGGAAGAGCCCTTCCGGGAAGCGCTCACTCTGTATCGGCAGATCCTCGGCGACGAGCACGCGGCGGTCGCCGAAGTGCTGCACAGCCTCGGAGTTCTCCTCTACAGGATGGGACGCCTGCCCGAGGCGGAGTCGGAGATCCGCGCGGCGGCGAAGCTGCGGCGCAGGCTCTCCGGCGCCAAGGACCGGCTTTACGGCATGTCGACGGTGACCCTGGGCAGGCTGCTGTTGGAGCAAGAGCGTCCGAACGAAGCCGAGCCGGTCCTGCGTGAGGCCCTGGCGATCTGGGACGACTATCCGTCCGATCAACGCCAGCCGGACCTCGCGATCACGCAGGGTCTGTTGGGCGGCTGCCTGGTCGCGACGGGGAACCTCGGCGAGGCGGAGACGTTGCTCGAGTCCAGCCTCGACGTCCTGCGGCGGACGTTCGGAGAGCGGCATCGCTATACCGAAGAAGTCCGCCGGTGGCTGATCGACCTCTTCGAAAAGACCAACCGGCCCGCGGACGCGACGCGCATCTCGCTCAAGGATATCCCGTCGTCAGCATGATGGAATCGATGTCCGAATCCTGGCCGCCGCCGACGCAGCCGTCGCATTCCTGCCCGACGAGCACCAGGTTGACCCGTGCCGTGAGCGGAGCGACGGGCAGGTTGCCGTCCGCGAATCCCAATGCGGCCGCGATCGCGCCCGGAATCGTCAAGGTGACGACCGGCTCGTCGAGCGGGCAGACCTCGGTCCAGCCGAGCTCGTAGAGCTCTCCCGGGGCGGCGTCGCCGCCGCCGAGCGAAACCGTGATCGTCGCGCAGTACTCGCTATTGAGCTCCAGGCTGATCGAATCCAGCACGTTGGCCTCGCTGTCGACCTCGAAGTCGAAATCGATCTCGATCGCCGACGACAGCGGGCCTTCTCCCGGCAAGAATTCGCCGACGACGTGGAAGTACTCGTCGTCCGAATGCGTGACCTGGCCCAGGCATGGATCGCCCGTGCCGCCGGGGACGAGCGGATAGGCACAGACGCCACCCGGCGGGCTCTCCTCGCACGCGCAATTGCCCGGGTCGCCGACAACCACGGCCATGGCCCGGGGCGGGTTGTCCACCTTATCCCCCAAGGGCGGCGGTGGCGGCGGCGGCGGAGGCGGCGGAGGCGGCAACGTGCCGACGCCCCCGGTGACGCGCGCCTTGAAGAGCGGCGACATGAGGGACGAGCTCTCCTCCTCGTCGTCGGCACACGGCCCGTCGGCAGCCGCCGACTTGAGCTCGAGCTCCGGCGTCAGGCGCGCGGCGAAAGCCGTCCAGCCCTCCCCGTAGAGCGGCGCGCCGCCAAGATGGAGCTCCTCGGTGAAGCAGCCGCGGACCGTCACCTCCTCGTCCCCGGACGCGATCTTGCGTCCCTCGTCGTCCCACGGTCCGCCGGCCGTGAAGACGTGGAGGAGCTCGCCGGTCTCGGCGTGGAAGCGGGCCGCGAACACGTCGCGCAGAAGGCCGTAGTAGCCCGTGACCAGGACGTGCTTCTGCTCGTCGAAGGCGGCGCCGAGCCCGGCGTCGTCGCCCGGGTAGACACGTTTGCGGAGGAACTTGCGATCCGTCAGGTCGAGGGCGAACCGGGCCGCGAAGAGCTCCTGGTCGCTCACGCCGCCGGCGCTCGCCGCGCGCCACCATCCGGTGACCGCCACGCCGGCCGCGGCGTCGACGGCGACGCCGCGGCCGGCGAACTGCTCGTAGGCGGTGCCGGCGAGCGTGGCACAGAGGGCGGCGCAGTTCTCGACCGTGGCCGGCGGCGCCGGCGGCTCGACCCCCACGTATGCGTCGCCCAGGAGGCGCCCGTCGTCCGGCGCCAGGCGCAGCACGAAGGCGCCCCAGGTGGAATCGGCGCCGATCGGCGACGCGCTCTGCCAGGCGATCAGGATCTGCCCGGTGACGTAGACGTCGCCGCCCTCGGCCACCGCGACGCCTTGCACCGTGCCGGCCTGGACGTAGGCCGGATCGAGGCTCGTCATGCCGGCGAAGAGGGGATCCTCGTCACCGCCGCAGTCGGAATCGGCGTCGGCGGTGCGAATCCACAGGCGCGTGCCGTCGGCGTCGACCTTCTCGACGAAGGGCTGGGGGCCGGGCGCGCACTCGCCGGGCGGCAGGCCGAGGTGGCCTGCCTTCACGACCGTGTTGTCGAAAGGGCTGGGCGTTTGCGTTTTCTCGACGTCCCGGTGCGTGACCTCGGCGGGAATCGCCTCCTCCGGGATCTCCAACTGGGCGGAGGCCGGGCAGATCACCACGAAGACGCCCGCGAGCAGGATCTGTGCTGCGCTCATGGCTTCTCCTGCGAAGACTCCTTCCAATAATAACGTCCCAAACGGGCGCCGATCGGACCATCTTCGTGTGCCGGTGTATGATCCCGGCCGAAACGAACCTCGGCCCCGACCGGAAGGAGACGCGATGAGCGAGCCCCCAGCTTGTGTGGAGAAGCCCTACGTCCCCGCCCAGACCGACCTCCCGGAGCTGACCGCGCGCGCCCTGATCCTGGGGCTCCTGATGGCGGTCGTCCTCGGCGCGGCCAACGCCTACCTGGGCCTGCGGGCGGGGTTGACGGTCTCGGCGACGTTTCCGGCGGCGGTGCTGGCGATCGCGGCGTTCCGGCTGCCGTTCATGCGCGGCGGCGTGCTCGAGCAGAACATCGCGCGCACCACGGCCAGCGTCGGCGAGGCCCTGGTGGCGGGGGCCATCTTCACCATTCCGGCCTTCGTGATGGTGGAGGTGGGCGGCGAGCGGCTGTGGACGAGCTTCAACTACTGGGAGACGTCGCTTCTGCTCTTGATCGGCGGCACCCTGGGGATCCTCTTCGTGATCCTGCTGCGGCGGACCCTGGTCGTCGACGCGCAGCTCCCGTTCCCCGAGTCGTACGCTTGCTACGAGATCGTCAAGGCGGGCCAGAAGGGCGAGACCGGCGCCGGCTACGTCTTCGGCGCCCTGGGTCTCGGCGCCCTCATCGAGCTGTTCAAGAACTCGGCGGGATTCGCGGTGATCCGCGAGAGCTCCGAGCGGTTCTTCGAGTTCCCGCGCTCGGTGGTCCATCACTTCTTCCCGAACCGCGAGCCCATGGGCGACGTCGCCCACACCGGCGGCATCGCCCTGGTGTCTCCGGCGGCGAGCCCGGCGCTGCTTGGGGTGGGCTACATCATCGGCCCGCGGCTGGCCGCCATCAACTTCGCCGGCGGCGCCCTCGCCTGGCTCGTCTTCATCCCGTTGGCGCTCTTCCTCAGCCCGGACATGGCCTCCCAACTCGACCAGAGCGGCACGCCGGAGTGGGGGGACCTGAGCTTCACCGTCTGGTACAACGTCGTGCGGCCGATCGCGGTGGGCGCCATGCTGGTCGGGGCGCTCTACACGTTGTGGGGCCTGCGCGACTCGCTCAAGCGGGCTTTCCAGGGAGCGCTGAGCCGCCACGCGCCCACCCCAGGAGCGGCCGACACAGGGACGGCGGGCGAGGGCGCCACGCGGCTCGAGCGCGACCTCGACCTGCGGTCGATCCTGATCGCCGCGGCGCTGCTGATCGTGCCGATGACGCTGATCTACTACTACTTCACCCGCAGCGTGCTCGGCGCGGTGGTGACCGCGGTGATCATGATGGTCACGGGCTTCCTGTTCTCGGCCGTGGGCGGCTGGCTGGTGGGCCTCGTAGGCGGCTCCAACCAGCCCATCTCGGGGCTCACGCTGTCGACCCTCATCGTCGCGGCGCTGACCATGGTGGCCATCGGCGTCACCGGCCTGGCCGGCGTGGGCGCGGTGCTGGCGGTGTCGGCGGTGGTGTGCTGCGCCTCGGCCATGGCCGGCGACATGATCCAGGACCTGAAGGTCGGCCAGCTCCTCGGCGGCACGCCGAGGAAGATGGAGATCGCCGAGATCGTCAGCACCCTCATCGTCTCGTTCGTGCTGGTCTTCCCCATCATCGTCTTGCACGAGGGCAACGTGGCCGCCGGCGGCATCGGCATCGGCGACACCGAGCTGCCGGCGCCGCAGGCCGGGCTGATGGCGCAGCTCGCCACCGGCATCGTCGGCGGCGAGATGCCGTGGGGGCTGATCCTGATCGGCATCGGCCTCGCGGTCGCCCTCATCCTGATCAAGGCGCCGGCGCCGATGCTCATCGCCGTCGGCATGTACCTGCCGCTGGAGACCACCTTCGCCATTTTCGCCGGCGGCATGATCAAGGCGTTGGCCGACTGGGTGGCGCGCCGCCGGGCCGGCGAGGACGGCCGGGGGAGCTTCGAGAACGCGGGGATTCTCCTGGCGAGCGGCTTCATTGCCGGTGAGGCTTTGGCCGGCGTGGGCCTGGCCGCCCTCGTCCTCTACTTCGTGCAGTCCATGCCCGAAGTGGGCTCGCTCACGGAGCTCGTCTTCGGCATCGAGGAGCTCGCCGTGGCCGAAGGGCCGCTCGGCGGGGTGTTGGCGCTCGCCGTCTTCGCGGCGGTGGGGTACGCGCTGGTGGGGATCCCGCTGCGGGCGGCGCGGCGCCGCTCCTCGTAAGGCCATGCCGGACGGATCGCGGGCCGACACTGGAGTAAGACGTTTCATCCCTGTATGATGGCCATGCGGGCGGAGATGTGAGAGAAGAGAAGGATCGCAGGATCCCGACCCCTCTAACCGCTGAGGAGGTTTCTTGATGCGACGTACCTGGGCGCGCCCGCTCCTTGTCTCACTGTTGCCGGCCCTCGCCGCGCTTCCGCTCGCGGCGCAGGAGAGCCGCACGTCGTCCGACCCGTGGGCGATCCTCGACGGCACCTACCGGCCGCCGCCGGAGGCGCCTCCTCCGCCCTGGGTGCGGACCCAGGAGCTCATCGAGGCCAGCGGCGAGTGGAAGGCGCTGGGCGAGACCTACCGGCAATCCCTCGAGCGGCTCGGCAAGGACGACCGCGGCGCCCTGCTCAAGGTGGTCGCCGACCTCGAGGTGGTGGCCATCGCCGATCAGCCCGAGCGCCGCATGCCGCGGCTCGCCGAGCTCCAGCTCGACGTGGCCCGGGAGCTGGCGCGGCACGATCCGGAGATCCTGGTGCCGGTCTTCCAGCTCCACCACGACCTCTACCTCCAGCACCGCTCGTCGCGGCAGTGGTATCTGCTGCTGCACTCGGTCTCGATGGTGCGCGAGCTGGCGGCCCTCTACGTGAAGGAGGCGGCCGGCACCGGCGCCAAGATGAACGCGGCGCGGATCCTGGCGAGCCTCGCGGGCCATCTGCAGGCGGGCCAGCAGCCCGCCAGCGTGAAGCTCTTCGAGGAGGTCCTGGCGCTCGATCCGAGCAACGAGTCGGCCTATCTCGGCATCGCCGCCCATTACGAGAAACGCGGCGGGCCCGCGGAGCAGGTGGTGGTCTGGCTCAAGCGGCTCCTCGAGGTCTATCCCGAGCACCGCGAGGGCCGTCTCCGTCTGGCGGTGAACAAGCTGCGGCTGGGCAAGGCCGACGAGGCCGCGGCGCTCTTCGCGGCCCTGCTCGAGGAGCCCGGCAGCGATTGGGTCTATCGGCTGGCGGCCCAGGAGGCGGCCCGCCTGCACGCCCGCCGGGGACGCATCGAGAAAGCGATCGCGCTGCTCGAGAAGGCCCTGGAGCGCGCCGGCGGCGACCAGAAGCTGTGCATTCAACTGGCGTTTCTCTACGACCGCAACCGCCAGTCCTTCGACGCCCACCGCCTGGCCGAGCTGGCGCGCGGCGGCGAGCCCGCCGCCGAGGCGCCGCGCGGCCGCTACAACGGCTGGCCCCACGAGGCCCTCGACCACGACCGCGAGGAGCTGCGCCGGCTCGCCGAGAGCCGCGTCCAGCTCCTGGCCCGCGTGCTCGGCCGCGCGGCGGGACCGGAGGTCAACCCGTGAGCGCGCTCGTCGCCCTGCTGCTCCTCGCCATGCCCCAGACCAACCTGGAGGCCAAGATCGAGGTCGCGATCCTCCAGCCGTCGACGCTCCAGGCGGCGTTCGGCGACGTCGACGTGGAAGCCCAGGTCCACGCCGACCGCAAGATCCTGGAAGTCGAGCTCTTCGTGGACGACCGCTCCCGCGGCCTGCTCGACGGCCCGCCCTACCGCTGGCGGGTGGACGTGGGCCAGGAGAACGTCGAGCACCGGTTCCGGGTCGAGGCTCGTGGCGAGCTCGGCACCACCGGCACCTCGACCATCGTCACGCCGCGCATCCGGGTCGACGAGGAGGTCAACGTTCAGCTCCAGCAGCTCTACGTGACGGTGACGCGCAGCGACAGCCGCGTGCTCGACCTCTCCGAGCACGACTTCCGGGTGTTCGACAACGGCCGCCGGGAGCCGCTCGTGACCTTCGCCCGCGGCGACGTGCCGTTGACGGCAGTGCTGCTCGTCGACTCGAGCGTGAGCATGAAGGGCGAGCGCCTGGCCTCGGGCCTGCGCGGCGCCGAGGCCTTCGTGGCGAGCATGAAGCCGCTCGACGAGGCGATGCTGCTGCTCTTCTCCGATCAGATCCTGCACGCCACCGCCTTCACCCAGCAGACCGACGCCCTGCTCGAGCCGCTCGCCGGGCTCGAGGCGGACGGCAACACCGCGATCAACGACCACGTCTACCTGGCCCTGAAGCTGCTCGACGCGCGCCAGGGCCGCCGGGTGGTGGTGCTCTTCACCGACGGCGCCGACCTGCACAGCGTGCTGGGCATGGAGGAAGTGCTGTGGAAGGCCCGGCGCAGCCAGGCCCTGATCTACTGGCTGCGCCTCGACGAGGGGGGCAGCCGCTACACCTCCTTCGCCACCGCCTGGCGCGACGCCCCGGCCAACCGCGCCGAGCTCGAGATGCTCGAGGAGTCGGTGATCCAGAGCGGCGGCCGCATCGCCACCCTGACCTCGGTGAACGCGATCGAGCCCGCCTTCCGCGAGATCCTCCTCGAGCTGCGCGAGCAATACGTGCTCGGCTTCTACCCGAGCTCGGTCAGGAACGACGGCTCGTGGCACCACGTCAACGTCCGCGTCGAGCGGGCGGGGATGAAGGTCCGGGCGCGCGGCGGTTACGTGGATTTCTAGCGACCTGTTGGTGTCCTCCTTCGCCAGGCAATGAGCAGAGGGCGGCCCCGAGTGATGGGGCTCGTGCCCGGCTGGACTGACCCGTCTCCGGTGAATCCACCACCGAGACCCCAAAGGCCGGGGTAAGTCCGCGCACCCCGGCGGCGGCACCCCGGTCCCGCGCACCCCGGTCACGCGCACCCCGGCCCGCCAGACCGGACCAGGCCCTGATACAGTGGACCACTCCCCGCCCCGAACCCCAAAGGCCGGGTTATGTCCGCGCACCCCGGCGGGCGGACGGAAAAGGTCCCACCCAACATGACAACAAGAGGAAAACGTCAAGACCGCTGGCGCGGAACGATCAGCGTCCACCTCCGCGGCTTCGGCTTCGTCGACCTCGACGACGCCGGCGCCCCCGCCGACAGCGCTTTCGTGGCGCCGCCGGACCTCAACTCCTTCCTCGCCGACGACGTCGTCGACGTGACGCTCGAGTCCTCGGGAGAAGGCCGCTACCAGGCCGTCGACCTGAAGCTCGCCCGCCGCCCGCGCTCCGAGGTCATCGGCACCGTCGAGCGCGCCGGCCAATCGGCCTGGCGGCTGGCGATCGACCCACGCATCGGCAACACGGCCTGGCCGCTCCTCGCGACGCCCAAGGGCCTGCGCCCCGGGGCTTCCGTGGTCGGCGCGCCCGACGACCAGAACCGGATCCGCTACCTGCGCAGCGTCGAGGACGACGACGTCGACCGCACCACCGTCCTGGTGCTCCACCGCATCCGCACCGAGATCGACGAGGCCACCCGCGCCGAGGCCAAGGGCGTGCGGGTGCGCCTGGAGGGCCGCCGCGACCTGCGCAAGCTGCCGACGGTGACGATCGACGCCGCGCACTCGCGCGACCTCGACGACGCGCTGGCCGTGTTCCCCGTCCAGGCCGACGGCGCCATCCGCGTGCTCGTCTCGATCGCCGACGTCGACGCCGCGGTGCCGACCGGCTCGCGCCTCGACGCCGAGGCCCGGCGCCGCGGCACCAGCGTCTACCTGCCCGACCTGGTCGTCAACATGCTGCCGCCGGAGCTCAGCGAGGACGCCATCACCCTGCGCCCCGGCGTCGACCGGGCGGCGCTCACCGTGGAGCTGCGCATCGACCGCGAGGGCGAGGTGACGGCGGCCGACCTGTCGACCAGCGTGATCCGCTCGGCGGCGCGGCTGACCTACGTCGCCGTGGCCGCGTTCCTCGACCGCGGCGAGACCGAAGGCGTGCCCGAAGAGGTGCGCGACACCGTGGGCTGGCTGCACGCCGCGGCGTCGCGCCTGTCGGCGGTGCGCAAGGCGCGCGGCGGCGTCACCATCGAGCCCGACGAGGTCACCGTCGACCTCGACGAGGAGACCGGCGAGCCGATGTCGCTCGACGTCCGCGAGCCGACCAGCGCCCACCTCCTCGTCGAGCGGCTGATGGTCGCCGCCAACGAGGCGGTGGCGCGCTGGCTCATCGACCGCGGCCTGCCGGGCCTGTTCCGGGTGCAGGACCCGCCGGAGGACGAGCAGGTCGAGCGTCTCGCCGAGTTCGCCGCCAACTTCGGCTTCAAGACGGCGTTCGGCGGCAAGATCACGGCCCGCGCCCTGGCGGCGTTCGAGGAGCAGTTCCGCGCCGCGCAGGTGGCGCCGTCGCTGCGCACCGTCATGTACTGGGTGCTCGGCCGGGCGCGCTACCAGGCGCCGCCGTCGCCCCACTACGCCCTGGCGGCGCCGGCCTACCTGCACTTCACCTCACCCATCCGCCGCTATCCCGACCTGGTGGTGCACCGCGTCGTCAAGGCGCACCTGGCGGGCAAGCGCGACGTCCACCTGGGCGTCGACGAGCTCGCCACGATCGCCGGCGAGGTCAACGACGCCGCCTATCGCGCCCAGAAGGCCGAGCGTGACCGCACGCGCATGCTGGTGGCCCGCTACTTCAACAGCCGCGTCGGCCAGAAGCACCGCGGCCGCATCGTCGCGGTCAAGAGCTTCGGCCTGGTCGTCCAGCTCGACGAGCTCGGCGTCACCGGCACCGTGGCGACCGAGACGCTGGGCAAGGGACCCTGGGAGATCGACAAGACCACCTACTCCCTGGTGTCGAACCAGCGGCGCTACATGATCGGCGAGGCGGTCGAGGTGCGGGTCGCGTCGACGGACGAGGCGCTCGGGCGCGTCGACCTCGAGCTGCGGTGACTCTGCTCCGGGGCAGGCTCTCCCGGTCCGGGGACGCGGGCGCACGCCGTGCGCCCCTACGCCTGATCCGTCAGGACGCCGGGGCCGGGGCCGCGGGCGCACGCCGTGAAGCTCAAAACCGTCACCCAACGCCAGCAGTGCGAACCGCGATCGTCCGCGTTCGTCGCGCCCGCCGACAGCCGTCGGCGGGCGTGGCGGACGCTCGTGGAGCTTGTCCACACCCGTCCGACACCGTGGCTGACGCTTGTTGACGCGTGCAACAAGCGCCAAGCACCGTGGAAGAC
>DASWIG010000598.1:0-5881 GCA_036397835.1 Thermoanaerobaculia bacterium | reverse complement strand
GCTCCCCCGGGTCCGCGGCGAGGTCGAAGAGCCGGCAGGCGATCACGCGGCGGTCTTCGCAGAGGATCTTGAACCGCCCTTCTACGAGGCTCTCGGCGAAGCGGCCGTCGAGGTCGAGGTGGGAGTAGGCGGGCCGCGGCGAGCCGCCGCGCCCGCTGATCTCGGGCAACAGGCTGGCGCCCTCGACGCCCTCCGGCAGCGGCAGCGCTAGGTAATCGGCGAGGGTGGGCAGCACGTCGATCTGCCGCGCCGGGCCCGGCAAGCGCACGCCGCGCGGCAGGCCGGCGTCGGGAAAGCGCACGATCAACGGCACCCGCAATTGCTCCTGGAAGAGCGTCGTGCCGTGCTCCCAGCCGCCATGGTCGTGGATCTCCTCGCCGTGGTCCGAGACGAAGACCACCACGGTCTCGTCGTAAAGACCCCGGCGGCGCAGCTCGTCGAGCAAGGCGCCGAAGTGACGGTCGTTGGACGAGATCTCGGCGTCATAGAGCGCCGCCAGGCTCGCGGTCATTTCAGGATCGGCGGCGAGCACGCCTTGCCGCAGGCCCTGCAGCAAGGCCATGGAGCCGAGCTCGAGCCGCGCGGCCGCGGCGCCGAAGCGGTGGCGCAGCCTTTCCCGGAGCTCCGCCAGCGCCGCCGTCGGCGGAACGTCGGGAGCGGACGGCCGGACACCGAGCCGCCGCACCGCCTCGGCCGGCGGCGCGTAGGGGGCGTGGGGCTCCATGGTGTGGGCGTAGACGAAGAACGGGTGCCCGGCGGGAAGGCGGTCGAGCCAGGCGGAGACCGCGCGGTGGACGTCGTCGGAGAGGGCGTGGAGGGCGGCGGTGGTCCGGTCCTCGCCGAGCAGCTCGAAAACGTCGAAGCCCTGGGCGAAACCGAAGGGGCGGCTGGCGTTGCCGTTGGTCACGAAGGCCGCGGTGGCGTATCCGGCGTCGCCCAGCACCTCGGCCAGGGTGACGGCCTCCTCCGAGAGGGCGTCCTCGCGGCCGTGGACGCCGTGGGACGGCGGCTGGCGGCCGGTGAAGAGCGAGGCGACGCTGCTGCGCGTCCACGACGACTGGGCAAGGGCGTCTTCGAACAGGACGGCGTCGGCGGCGAAGGCGTCGAGCCGCGGCGAGGTGTCGCGCTCGTAGCCGTAGCAGCCGAGGTGATCGGCGCGCAGGGTGTCGACGAGGTAGACGAGGACGTTGTTGCGGCGTGACGCGGGACGGCGCGACGCGGCGTCCTCGGCGGGCGGCTCCGGGACGCCGAGCCCGCGGCGCTCGGTGGTCACGGCGGCGGCCGACAGGAGCCGCGGCCGACGCAACAGCAGCCCGCCGGACGCCGGCGTCCCGACGGCCGACAGCGTGAGGCCCACGAGCGTCGGCCCGGGCACGTCGACCCCGAGCCCCGCCGGGCGCCGGCTCGCCCGCAATCGGCGCGGCGCGGCCGGCCCGCTCTCGCCCGCGAGCCGCACCCGGACCTCGAGCCGACCGCGGCGATGGGACGATTCGAGGGCGTCGATCACGAACAGGCCGGCGTCGGCCGCCTCGAGGTAGAAAGCGAGGTCGCTGCCGAAGGGGAGGTGAAGATCGCCGCCGCGCGCTTCGGGCACGGCCACCGGCTCGCAGCCGTCGACGCAGAGGTAGTCCCAGGCGGTGCCGGGTGGGCCGAGGTCGGGGGGACCCGGTCCGATCTTCTCAGGGTAGACGTTGACGAGGCCGAGCTCGTTGGGTCCGCGCACGACGGCGTGGGCCGGGAGCTCGAAGCGGTAGGTGCGCATGCCGCCCTTGAGCGTCAGGACGCGCACCGGCCGTCCGTTGAGCGCCACCGCGACCTTCTGGCGCGGCCCGTCGATGCGATAGGGCCTCAGGCGAGCCTGAATCCGGAGGTGGCGGGGATCGAGGACCATGAGCTGCAGGGTGGAGCCGGCGCCCAAGCTCCAGGCGAAGGTCGAGCCGTCGTCGGCGAAGACGCCGTCGTCGGTCCAACCCTCGACCTGGAGCTCGTGGCTCTCCGGCGTGCCGAGGTCGACCAGGCGCGTCTCGGTGCGCACGGCGGCGATCTCGGCGTGGGCCGCCAGGTCGAGGACGTAGGGGAAGCGCGCGGGATCGAACCGGAGGTCGGGCTCGCCGCATCCGAGCAGTGCGAAGAGCACCGCGGGCAGGATTCCGGAGCGGACGTGAGACGCCATGGCCCTTCCTCAGCGTCGAAGCTCGAGCTCTACCCGTACCGCAGCCCGGGGTAGAGCAGGTTCAAGGCGAAGACGAAGACCGGCCAGAAGATCTCGCCGATCACCTTCCAGGCCACGAAGATGCCGAGCAGGCTCCAGGTCGGCTGGCGCATGAACTCCTGGTAGCGCAGGGCCACCCGCTCGGGCAGCACCAGCGGCAGCACGCCGCTGCCGTCAAGCGGCGGCAGCGGCAGCAGGTTGAAGACCAGCAGCAGCAGGTTCAACGTGAAGAGGATCGAGAGCACCGGCGCCAGCGCTCCCAGACCGCCGTCGGCCGTCGCCTCGACGACGTGGGTGAAGGTCACCGTTGCGGGCGGCGCCAGGACTTCCGCCGCCGTCCCCAGACGGATCAGCAGCCCCGTCCCCACCAGCAACAGCAGGTTCGCCGCCGGACCGGCCAGCGCCATCCACGCCGCGCGTCGCGGGTGGCGGTCGGCCCACCACGGGTCGTAGGGCGCGCTCGCCCACCCCATCATCCAGCCCGCGAAGAGGTAGCTGACGATCGGCACCGCCACCGTGCCGATCGGCTCGCGCTGGACGTGGGGCAGCGGGTTGAGCGTCACCTGGCCGCCGAGGTAGGCGGTCGGGTCGCCGAGCCTCCAGGCCGCGAGGGCGTGGGCCGCCTCGTGGACCGTGGTCGAGAACAGGAAAGCCACGAACCACACCAGGCCCATGGCCAGGAACTCGGGGGTCACTTCCGCCATCGGCCGCCAGCTTATCGCGGGGGTCGTCCGGACGCGCGGTTCGCCGCCACCGGGCGCACGCCGTGCGCCCCTACGCCGATTTGGTATGCTGGCCTCCCGACCCGAGGAGCAGGAACCATGAAGATCCCTTCCCTCATCCTCAAGCAGCTCTACACCTTCGGCAGCCTCGAGAACGTGCGGGGCGGCGTCAAGCTCACGCTGAAGAACCGCCTGAGCGACGCCACCCTGACAGGCGTGCGGCACGTGAAGATCGACGGCGAGGAGATCCCGCTCGCCAGGATCACCCTGGAGGCCGGCAACGGCGAGAAGCTGCGCGGCGACGCCATCACCAAGGAGCGCACGGTAGCCTTCCCGCTGCGCAAGGTCGTCCACCTCCACGCCGGCGGCCCGAAGCTCGGCGAGGGCAAGCACGACGTGTCGCTGGCGTTCAGCGCCGAGCCCTTCGGCGAGCTGCGGCTCAAGGTCACCGACGCGATCGCCGACCGGCAGGCGACGGCGCCGGCGATCCCTTGCGACAAGGAGACCAACTACACCCCACGGATCATCCGCCAGCGCCAGCGCTTCATCGAGAAGCGCGCCGGCGTCAAACCGAAGCACCTCTACAAGTACTCCTTCGACCCGCGGACCACCGCCGGCAACGTCGAGAACTTCACCGGCGTGGCCCAGGTGCCGATCGGCTTCGCCGGCCCGCTCAACGTGCGCGGCGAGCACGCGCAGGGGGAGTTCCTGATCCCGCTGGCCACCACCGAGGGCACCCTCGTCGCCTCGTACAACCGCGGCATCAAGGTCTTGAACCTCTCGGGCGGCGTGCTCTCGACCGTGGTCGACGACTGCATGCAACGGGCGCCGGTCTTCGTCTTCGAGTCGGCGCGCGAAGCACGCGACTTCCGCCTCTGGGTCGAGGAGAACCTGAAGGTGATCGCCGGCAAGGCCGAAGAGACCTCGAGCGTCGCCAAGCTGCTCTACATCGACCCCTACCTGGCGAACAAGTTCGCCTACCTGAGGTTCAACTTCTCGACCGGCGACGCCGCCGGCCAGAACATGGTGGGCCGCGCCACCTTCGCCGCCTGTTCCTGGATCCTCGAGCAGGTGCCGACGATCAAGCGCTTCTTCCTCGAATCGAACCTCGCCACCGACAAGAAGGCCTCGCAGGTCAACCTGATGCGCACCCGCGGCAAGCGGGTGACGGCGGAAGCGACCATTCCCCGCGACGTGCTGATCCAGCACATGCGGGTCGAGCCCGAGGCCCTCTCCTACCACGCCGGCGTGGCCAACGTGGGCGCCTTCCTCTCCGGCGCCAACAACAACGGCTGCCACTCGCCCAACGCGGTCACCGCGATGTTCATCGCCACCGGCCAGGACGTGGCCAACGTCGCCGAGTCGTCGGCCGGCATCCTCTATTCCGAGCTCACGCCGGACCGCGACCTCTACATCTCGATCACCATCCCGTCGCTGATCGTGGCCACCCACGGCGGCGGCACCGCCCTGGCGACGCAGCGCGAGTGCCTGGAGGTCCTCGGCTGCTGGGGCCGCGGCAAGGTTCGGAAACTGGCCGAGATCGTGGCCGGCGTGGCGCTCGCCGGCGAGATCTCCCTCGCCTCGGCGATCTCCTCGCTCGACTGGGTGTCGAGCCACGAGCGCTACGGGCGCAACCGCTAGCCGTGAACGGCAAGAAGAGGGGCTTCCACCGCTTCGACGACGTCCGGTCCTGCCTCGACCGGGTGCTCGCCACCTCCGTGGCCGACGAGACCGAGGTCGTGTGGCTCGAGCGGCGGCGCGGCCGTGCCTCCTCACGCGCCGACGAGGCCCCCTTGATCGAAGACCCGCGGCTCACCGTGCTGGTGCGCGTCGTCGAGGCCGGCCGCCAGGGCTGGTACCGCACCGACACGCCCGACGCCAACCTGCTCGAGAGCGGCGTGCGCCAGGCCCTGGCCATGGCCAAGGTGCGCGAGAAGCTCAAGCGGCGGCCGGTCATGCCCACCGACGGCGAGGAGTATCGCGCTCCGCGCCGCCTGCTCGACCGCGAGATCTCCCACCTCACGCCGAAGGCGGCACAGGACCTGCTCGGCGTCCTCTGCGCCGACGAGGAGGCGGCGCGGCTCGCCTGGAGCGACACCCGCCTGGTGATCTGCAACAGCCACGGCCTGCGCCGCAGCGCCGCGTCGACGGAAGCGACGCTCTACGTCGCGGCGGGCCGGGGCGCCGGCAGCGGCTTCGCGGCCGCCTCCGCTCGCCGCCTCGCCGATCTCGAGCCTGAGGCGGTCCGCGACCGCGCCCGCCGTCTGCGCGGCCACGGCACGCCGGCGGCGCCGCCCGCGGCGCCGGTGCCCGTGGCGCTGGCGGGCGAGGCCACGGTGCAATGGCTCAGCGTGCTCAACGCCTTCGCGTTCTCCGGGCGTTCGTTCCTCGACGGCACCTCGCTGCTCGCCCGGCACCGCAACGTCCAGGTCTTCGACCGCAAGTTCAACCTGCGCGACGACGGCACCGCCCCGGGCCTGTCCTTCCCTTTCGACTTCGAGGGGTCGCAGAAGCGCTGCCTGGACCTCATCGTGGAAGGCACGCCGTCGACGCCGGCGCTCAGCCACGCCCAGAGCCAGCAGGCCGGCCTGGCGCCGACGGCGCAGGCGGTCGGCGGCCAGGAGGCGCTCTTCAGCCATCTCTTCCTGCTGCCGGGCGAGAGCGCCGAGGCCGAGCTCTTGGCCGCCGCCGACGGCGGTCTCTTCGTGGGTTGGGTGGACAGGGCGCAGTGCTACGATCCCGCCCACCTCAGGGTCCGCATGGTGGCGCGGGGCGTACGCCGGATCGCCGGCGGCGAGCTCGCCGAGCCGGTCGCCGACTTCGTGTGGCACGAGAGCCTGCTCGCGGCCCTCGCCCGCCTGCGCGCGATCGGCGAGAGTCCGGTGGTGCTGGCCACCGCCACCACGCCCCTCGGCGGCATCTCGGCGCCGGCCGTGGTGCTCGAGGA
>DASWIG010000597.1:0-25474 GCA_036397835.1 Thermoanaerobaculia bacterium | reverse complement strand
ATAGTACCAGGGACGTATGTCCTTCGCATCCAGATCAGCTCACCGAGCGGCCCTGGCCGGACGGGCTCCGGAGGACGATTCTGGCCGGGCCAACGAAGAAACGGAGGTGAAACCATGGACTACTGCTGTAGCGTCGCGAGGAACGTCGGCGACAACGCCCCGGAATCCTCGGACAAAGACCCAGCGTGACGCCGCTTCCCGCGCCGGGCGCACGGCTACGCCAGCTCCAGCCACCAGAACCAGATCGGGTGGTGCTCCTTGTACCAGGCGAGCACCTCGCGGATGAGCTGCTTCTTGTCCGCCGGCAGCACCGCGTCGTCCACTCGGGACAGGTCGACGCGGATGCGGTCGTTGCCGGGGAAGTCCAGGGCCTCGAGGCACAGCGTCTGGAGCTCGTTGCGGATACGGCCCGAGTCCGAGACCTTGACCGCGCGCTCGCGGTACTCCCGCTTCCCCCTGGTGGCGTAGAAGCGGTCGAGCAGCGGCGAGAACACGAGCCGGCTCTCGTCGGGGCTCTCCATCAGCCGCAGGGTCAGCGTCACCTCGTCGATGCGGCGCTGGGTCGCGGCGCGCACGGTCACCCGGTAGATCCCGTCGTCCACCTTCTCCACCCCGGGCGCGCCGGAGTACGGATCGGGCAGCATGAAGCCCGAGAGCGCCAGCAGCCGCCACGACTTCTTGGGCAGGAAGTCGTCGATCGCCACGAAGGGCTTGTGGCCAGGCATGTCGGCGTCGCGGGCGGCGCGGATCGAGTCGCGGTAGGCCCCGGCGACGTCCTCGCCCACGTCGCGGCCGAGGTGGGCGGCCAGACGCGCGTCGAAGTCGTCCGCCTCGGTGTCGAGCTGCATCACGCCCGCCTCGCGGTGGTGCGGCGCCTTGAACTGCGACGAGAACAGCGTCATCGACGTCGACGTCCCCAGGATCGGGTCCAGGCTCGCCGCCTGGATGGCCTCGGCCGAGGCGGCGTAGCCGTCGATCAGGAAGACGTGGCGCCGGCCCTCGCCGTCGCGGAAGGCGCCGACCCGGAAGACCGGAGCGTAGGTCCCCGAATCCGTGAACACCGCGCCGCCGCCGGGAATGGTCCAGCCGTTCTCCACCACGTGGGCCCCGAGCTGCGACCACTCGTTCCACAGATCGCCGAGGCGCGGCCGGCGCTGCGGGCCGCCCAGGGTCCAGACGTGGACGCGCTCGGGCTCGACGTCGGGGAAGGCGCGGCGGATCTCCTCGAGGACCATCCGCCGCGGCGTGCGGTAGGTCAGGAGCCGCGAGTCCAGCGCCGCCCGCTCGACGACCTCGCGCGGCAGCATCAGGGTGCCGACGTAGCCCTCGTAGGGGCAGGTGACGCGCAGCGGCTGGTCGAAGAGGTGGAGCAGCGTCATCGGGCCGCTGGTCTCGCCCTGGGCGAAGCGCTTGGTACACTCGAGGGTGTCGACGGCGGCGCCCCACACGGTCACGCCGTGCTCCTCCACCTCGCGCCAGAAGTCGTTCCAGCCGTAGGACGCGTCGTTGAGCAGCCGGTGGACGCGGCGGTCGAGGAAGCGGGCGACCTCGGGGCGCGCGTAGACGCGGCCGAACCCGAGCAGCGGGTTGGAGCCCATCTCGGGCGCCTCGCCGGCCTTGGGCATCAGGCCCTCGCCGAGGCAGACCATCACGGCGTGGTTCTCGGGCAGGTTGCGCGTCAGGTACCACAGGCCCTCGGAAAGGGCGTAGGCGGAGATGGCGTCGGAGTCTTTCTTGACGCGGTTGAGCGCGGCCTGGTCGAGCCCGACGCCCTCGCCGTAGCGGCCGAAGAGGCGGGTGCCCAGGGCGGTGACGGCGGTGGCGGTCACGAAGGCGCGCTCGAGGGCGCCGCCCACGAACGAGTCGGGGCCCTCGGCGTCGGGCCCGGAGACGCGGCGGGTCTCGACGTCCGCGAGCCAGAGATGGAAGCGTCCGAGCACCGGACGGGTGTCGAACGCCCATTGGGCGATGCGGTCGCGGCGGCGCTGGTCTCGGCTCATCTCTCGCGGCGGTACTGTATCGGAAGGCTGCTATTCTCGATAGACCCATGACGGCCATCGACCTGTCCACGTCCACGTCCACCCACGAGGTGCTCAACCAGCCGCCGGCGCTGGCGGACTACAACCTCTATACCACCGACTCGGTGCTCGGCGAGCTCGTGGCGCGCGAAGGCGCCGCCTGGGCCGCCGACGAGCTCCGCCTCTTCGGCCAGCACCTGGGCCGCGCCGACGTCCTCGCCCTGGGCGAGCTCGCCAACCGCTTCGTGCCCGAGCTCAGGACCCACGACCGCTTCGGCTACCGCATCGACGAGGTCGAGTTCCATCCCGCCTGGCACGAATTGATGCGTCTCGGCGTCGAGGCCGAGGTCCACGCCCTGCCCTGGAACCGGCGGCGGCCCGGCGCGCACGTGGCCCGCGCCGTCAAGCACTACCTGCTGACCCAGGTCGAGGCCGGCGTGCTCTGCCCGCTGACCATGACCTTCGCGGCGGTGCCGGCGCTCGGCGCCGAGCCCGCGGTGGCCGGCGAGTGGGTGCCGCGGGTCACCTCGGCGCGTTACGACCCGCGCCTGCGTCCGGCGAGCGAGAAGGTGGGCTGCCTGGTGGGCATGGCGATGACCGAGAAGCAGGGCGGCTCGGACGTGCGCGCCAACACCACCCGGGCGCGGCCGGCCGGCGGCGGCGTCTACCTGCTGACCGGCCACAAGTGGTTCTGCTCGGCGCCGACGTGCGACGCCTTCCTGACCCTGGCCCAGACCGAGCGCGGCCTGACCTGCTTCCTGGTGCCGCGCTGGACGGACGACGGCGAGCGCAACCGCATCCGGATCCAGCGGCTCAAGAACAAGCTCGGCAACCGCTCGAACGCTTCGGGCGAGGTCGAATACCTCGACACCTGGGCGCGCCGGGTGGGCGAGGAGGGCCGCGGCGTGCCGACGATCATCGAAATGGTCAACCACACGCGGCTCGACTGCACGATCGGCTCGGCGGCGCTGATGCGCCAGGCCCTGACCCAGGCCCTCCACCACGCCTCCCACCGCCGCGCCTTCTCCCGCCTGCTCGTCGATCAGCCGCTGATGAAGAACGTCCTCGCCGACCTGGCCCTCGAATCGGAGGCGGCGGCGACGCTCGTGGGGCGGGTGGCGCGCGCCTACGACGGGGCCGGGGACGACCAGGCGCGGCGCCTGCGGCGGATCCTGACGGCGATCGCCAAGTACTGGGTGTGCAAGCGCGGTCCGGCCATGGTGGGCGAGGCCCTGGAGTGCCTCGGCGGCAACGGCTACGTGGAGGAGTCGATCCTGCCGCGGATCTACCGCGAGATCCCGCTGTCGTCGATCTGGGAAGGCTCGGGCAACGTCATCTGCCTCGACGTGCTGCGCGCCCTGGCGCGCGAGGGCGAGACGCTGCCGGCCCTGCGCCAGGAGCTTGCCCGCTCGCGCGGCGCCGATCCGCGTTACGACGCCTGGCTCGAGGAGATCGAGAAGGAGCTGGCGGACGAGATGAAGCTCGAGGCACGGGCGCGGCGGGTGGTGGAGCGGCTGGCGCTGGCGCTCCAGGCCTCGCTCCTGCTCGAGCACGCGCCGCCGTTCGTCGCCGAGGCGTTCCTGGCGGCGCGGCTGGCCGGCGCCGGCGGCCACGAGTACGGCACCCTGCCGCCGGGGGTGGACGTCGACGCGATCGTCGAGCGGGCGATGCCGGCGAATAGCACCACTACCTGACCCTCAGCGCACCGGCGGGGAGGAATCGCCGCTGCCCTTCCGTCCGCCGCGGATGAGGCGCAGCGGCGTCCGCTCCGGCCGCGGCGCGACGGCGAGCTCGGCCAGCCGCTCGGCGTATTCTTCGGCGCGGCGCGGCGAGCCGGCCTCGGTGGCCGCCTGGTGCGCCAGCCGCAGGGCCTCGACGTTGAGCGGCTCCTGGTTGAGGACGCGGATGCACTGGTGCCAGGCGTCCTGGGGCCGCTCCGCCTCCAGGAACCGGGCGATCAACCGCAGCCTCAGGTCGACGTCGCCGGGGGCGGCCACGACCGCCCGGCGCAGCACCTTGAGCTCTTCCACGTCGACGGTCATCTTCGGATTATACAAGCCCCGAACCCCCAAAGCCCGGGGTAAGTCCGCGCACCCCGGTCCCCGGCCCCGGCCCCGGGCCCCGGGCCCCGGCCCCCCGGCCCCGGCCCTGAGGCCCCCTATCCGGGATGGTGGTTTCCGTGGCGTCCTTCGAACCGCACCGGCTTCTGGCCGAGGAACGGCACCTTGAGCCTGGCGACCGCCGCGATGCGCTCCTCGGCCATGCGGTCGGCCGCCTTCCAGGTCGGGATGCCGTCGCGTTCGGCGATGGCGAAGATACGGCTGACGTTGTAGTAGATGGTGCGCGTCATGCGGATCGCCCGCTCGCGGTTGTAGCCCTCGAGCTCGATCGACACGTTCATCAGCCCGCCGGCGTTGGCCGCGTAGTCGGGCGCGTAGAGGATGCCGCGGCGCTCGAGCTCGTCGCCGCTGGCGTCGTCGGCGAGCTGGTTGTTGGCGGCGCCGGCCACGATCGAGCACTTGAGGCGCGGGATGGTCTCGGCGTTGAGCGTCGCCCCCAGGGCCGTGGGGCTGAAGACGTCGGCGGCGACGTCGTAGATCTCGTCGACGCCGACCCTCTCGCAGCCGAGCTCCAGCGCCTGCCGCACGGCCTCCTCGTCGACGTCGCTGACGAGGACCTTGGCGTCGGCCTCGCGCAGCAGCCTGACGAGGTGGAGGCCGACGTGGCCGACGCCCTGGACGGCGTAGCTGTAGCGGCCCACGTCCTCGTCGTCGAAGCGCCGCCGCAGGCAGGCGCGGATGGCCTGCAGCACGCCGTTGGCGGTGAACGGCGAGGGGTCGCCGCTGCCGCCGTGGACCTGGTGGACGCCGACGCAGTAGTCGGTCTCCTGGAAGACGATCTCCATGTCGTTGACGTCGGTGCCCACGTCCTCGGCGGTGATGTAGCGCCCGTTCAGGGACTGCACGAAGCGGCCGAGGGCGCGGAAGAGCACCTCGGTCTTGTCGGTCTTCGGATCGCCGAGCACCACCGCCTTGCCGCCGCCCAGGTTGAGGCCGGCGACCGCGGCCTTGTAGGTCATCCCGCGCGACAGGCGCAGGACGTCCTCGAGCGCCTCGGCCTCGCTCTTGTAGGGCCACATGCGCAGGCCGCCGAGCGCCGGCCCCAGAGAGGTGTCGTGGATGGCGACGATGGCGCGCAGGCCGGCGTCCTGGTTGTGGCAAAAAACCACTTCTTCGTGGCCAGAGACGTCCATCTTGTCGAAGAGGCTCATGCGAAGTCTCCTTGTCGGCCCGGTTCCCAGAGCACGATTATTCCGGCCGCCGCCGGCGGCCGGCGATACCCGTTGGTGTGGGTCGGACGGCGCGATGGGGTAGGGGCCCCGCCGGATCAGGCGCTGGCCGCGAGCTCGACCCAGCCGACGACCCGGAGGACGGGGATGCGGACGGTGTTGAGGTGGAGGAGGCGGCGCTGCTTCTGGCGCTCGGCCTCCTCCGGGTCGAGCTCGATCTGCTCGGCGACCGGGCTCTCCCGCAGCGCGCGCAGCGACAGGATCGCGGTCGTGGTCTTGCGCCACCCGTCTCGCTCTCGCTCTGGCCGCGCCTCGCGCACGATCCGCGGATCATATCGTCCCGAGCCGGAATGAACCGCCGTCACGGTTTCGTGCATACTAGAGGTTGCACACTGAAAGCGGCGTGCAGACCGAGGAGGACAGCCATGACGTGCACGCGTGAGATGAACCGCCGTTCCCTGGGGGCGGCCCTGATCGTCCTCACATGTCTTGCCCAGCCGAGCCCGGCCCAGGAGGAGGCCGAAGGTCCGGTGACCGACGAGGTCTTCCAGGAGCAGATCGGCATCGAGGTCGTCAACGTCGACGTCGTGGTGACCGACAAGAAGGGCCGCGCCGTGGAGGGTCTCACGCGCGAGGACTTCGAGCTGCGCATCGACGGCCGCCTGGTCGAGATCGCCAACTTCTACGCCGTGACCGGCGCCGAGGCGACGCCGGCGCCGGCGCCGGCCGTGGAGGAGGACGCGGCGCCGCCGGACGCCGCCGCGCCGCGCGATCCGGTCCACGTGGTCGTCTACTTCGACAGCTTCTACCTGACGCCGATCAGCCGCAAACGGGTGCTCGAAGACCTGCCGGCCTTCTTCGAGCGGCAGATCGCCGACGGCGCCCGGATCCTGCTCGCCGTCCACTTGCAGGACCTCAAGGTGATGTCGGAGTTCACCGACGACCTCGACGAGCTGCGGAGCGCCCTGGCGAGGATCGCCGAGGCCCCCGCCGCGGGCCTGCAGCAGACCACGGGTCATCGCCTGACGCTGGACGGCCTCCGCGACATCTACAAGGTCTGTGAAGACAGTCCCATCCTCGAGCCGTGCCTCGACTGTTTCGAGCAGATGGTCGGGCTCGCCCGCTCCTTCGGCGCGGGAGCGCTGGCCGAACGGCGGGGAGCGGTGGCGGCACTCAACGACGTCGTCAACGCCCTCAGCGTGCTCGAGGGGCGCAAGAGCGTGCTCCACGTCAGCGACGGCATCCAGCAGCACCCCGGAATCGACTTCTTCCACTACATCGGCGAGCAGCTCTGCCCCCAGCGGCGCGGAGATCTCACCGAGTACTACCTGCACCAGGACGTCGAGGACCTCAAAGACGTCGTGGCGCGGGCCAATGCCAGCCGGGTGACGTTCTACGCCCTGGAAGCGGCGGGCGTGCGCAACTTCTCCTCGGCGTCGGCGGAGTACGGCGACCACTTCTTCAAGCCTTCGGGCGAAAACGACATGATCCGCATCGCCAACCTCCAGAGCACCCTGCACTACCTTTCCGCGGAGACCGGGGGCAAGGCGATCCTCAACGCCAGCGCGTACGCCGCCGACCTCGACAAGCTGGCGGGCGAGCTGCGCACCTACTACTCGCTGGGCTACCAGCCCGAGCATCCCGGCCGCGGCCGCAGCCACTACGTGAGAGTGAAGGTGCCCAAGAAGAACGCCGAGGTGCGTTACCGCCGCACCTTCCTGCACAAGAAGCCCGACCAGCAGCTCGCCGACCGGGCGCTCGGCGCGGTGTTCTTCGGGGCCGGCGCCAATCCCCTCTCAGCCACCGTGGAGGTGCGGACGACGCGCCCGGGCGAAGCGGGTCGAGTGGTGGTGCCGCTCGAGATCGCGGTGCCCCTGGCCCGGCTGGTCCTGCTGCCGCACGCGGACGCCCGCCGCGGCCGCATGACCGTGGTCGTGGCCGCCCCCGACGAGAAGAACGACGAGATCGCGATCCGCCGCAAGGACATCCCGGTGAGCCTGGCGCTCGGGGCCACGCCGGCCGAGGACGACGTCTGGCGCTTCGGCGTCAACGTCGAGCTGATGCCCGGGACCTACCAGCTCGGCGTGGGCATCTGGGACGAGGTCGGCGCCGCCGGTTCGTTCCTGAACGTCCCGGTGGAGGCCGCCCTGGCGTCCGCGGGCGAGGGCGGGGCCACGGAATAGTAAGCTGCGCTCCATGAGCTCGGAGCTGCCCGCCCCCGGATCCTTCGGCGCCTGGGTGCTGGCCAGCCGGCCGCCGACGCTGGCGGCGGCGTTCGTGCCGGTGGCGGTGGGGGCCGCCTGCGCCGCCGCCGCCGGCGGCCTGCGCATCGTCCCCACGCTGGTGGCGCTCGCCGCGGCGCTGTGGATCCAGATCGGCACCAACTTCGCCAACGACGTCTTCGACTACGAGAAGGGCGCCGACACCGGGCAGCGCCTGGGACCCACCCGCGCCGTGCAGGCCGGCCTCCTCGACGAGCGCCAGATGCGCCGCGGCATGTGGACGGCTTTCGCCATCGCCGGTGTCGGCGGCGTCTACCTCACGTGGGCCGCCGGCTGGCCGCTGGCGGCGATCGGCGTCGTCTCGATCCTCGCCGGCATCGCCTACACCGGCGGCCCCTTCCCGCTCGGCTACAACGGACTCGGCGACGTCTTCGTCTTCGTCTTCTTCGGCTTCGTGGCGGTCTGCGGCACCGCCTACGCCAGCCTGCGCGCGGTGCCGGAGCTGGCCTGGTGGGCCGCGGCGGCGCCGGGCGCGCTGGCCACCAACATCCTGGTGGTCAACAACGTGCGCGACCGCGCCGGCGACGACGCCGCCGGCAAGCGGACTCTCGTCGTGCGCTTCGGCCGCGCCGCTGGCGTCGCCGAGTACGTAACGATGGCCGCCGTGGCCTACGCGGTGCCGCCGGCGCTGTGGCTGCGCGGCCTGGCGTCGCCGTGGGCGCTGGCGCCGCTGGCCACCCTGCCGCTGGCCGCCGCGCTCACCGCGCAGCTCGTCCGGCGCGAGGGACGTCCCTTGAACGCGACCCTGGTGGGCACCGCCCGGCTGCTGGTGCTCTTCGGGGTGCTCTTCGCCGCCGGGCTCGCGGTCTCCCGGCCGTGAGCCTCTCCGTTTTCGCCGCCGCCGCCGAGGTCCCCGAGCGGACGGCGCTCGTCGTCGAGGGCCGGGAGATCTCTTTCGCCGAGCTGGCGGCGCGCGTCGAACGGATCCCGGCTCCTCGCCCGGTGCTCGTCGGCCACGCCGACCTCGACACGCTGACGCGGCTCTACGCGCTGATCGAGCGCGGGCGTCCGGCCGTGCTCGTGCACCCGCGCTGGACGGCGGGCGAACGCGCGCGCTTCCTCGGCGCCTGCGGCGAGATCGAGCCCGACCCCTCCTTGCCCGACGACGAACGGCCGCTCGCCGTCGTCCCCACCTCGGGCACGAGCGGCGAGCCCAAGGGCGTGGTGCTTTCCCGCCGCGCCTTCGCGGCGGCGGCGGCGGCCAGCGCCGCCAACCTCGGCTGGCGCGACGACGACCGCTGGCTGCTCAACCTGCCCATCGCCCACGTCGGCGGGCTCTCCGTGATCACCCGCTGCCTGCTCGCGCGACGCCCGATGGTGGTCCATCCCTCGCCGCACTTCGACGCCGCCGAGGTTGCCGCGCTCGCCCGCCGCCGGCGGGTCACCCTGATGTCCCTGGTGCCGACGGCGCTGCGGCGTCTGCTCGAATCGGAGCTCGCGCCGCCGGCGCGGCTGCGCGCGGTGCTCGTCGGCGGCGCGGCGGCGTCGCCGGCGCTGCTGGCGTCGGCCGCCGGCAGCGGCTGGCCGGTGCTCGCCACCTACGGCCTCACCGAGGCCTGCTCCCAGGTCGCCACGGCGCCCTACGGCACCCGATACGGCGCCGAGACGGGCTGCGGGCCGCCGCTGCCGGGGGTCGAGGTGCGGATCCGCGACGGCGTCATCGAGGTCCGCGGCCCGCAGCTCATGAGCGGCTACCTGCCGCCCGGCGGCGAGCCCTTCACCGCCGACGGCTGGCTGATGACCGGCGACCTCGGCCGTCTCGACGACGCCGGACGCCTGCACGTGGCCGGCCGCCGCGACGCGGTCATCGTCAGCGGCGGCGAGAACGTCCACGCGGAGGAGGTGGAACGCGTCCTCGAAGAGCATCCGGCGATCGACGCCGCCTGCGTGTTCGGCGTCGCCGACGACGAGTGGGGCGAGGTCGTGGCGGCGGCGCTCGCGGCCCGCGAGCCGCCCTCCGACGGCGAGCTCGAGCGTCACCTGCGGGAGCGTCTCGCGCCGTTCAAGGTCCCGCGGCGGATCGCCTACCTGCCGGAGCTGGCGCGGCTGCCGTCGGGCAAGGTCGACCGCCGGGAGGCGGCGGGGCAGGCGCGTCCGGGACTGCGGCGCCTCGGGGGGTAGGCCCCCGTGCCTACCCGACCGTCCGCAGGACGGCGCCAGCCGCATGCCGAGGCGTTCGGACGCGGTCTCGGCGCCGCGAGCGTAGACGAGCGCGAGGTAAGTGGAGCAGCGTGGTCTTGCCGCTGCCCGGGCCGCGATCAGGTCCTTCCCGATCTCGGGCGTCGCGAGCTTGCGGCGGACGCCACGGGCCGCGGCGCCGATCAAGTCCGCCGTGAGCTTGGCGACAACGGCTATCCAGAGCGGGCTCATGGCATCCCTCCTGCGTCCGAGAGCCTAACCTACGTCTCGGATATTACACAACCTGCTGAGGTAAAGAGCTTGCAGGCAGTCTGGCCTTCGAGCCCGCAGGGCGACAGCCGGTAGCCGGGGGTTACAACCCCCGGCGGCGGTCGGCGCCAGCAGCCGGGGGTTGAAACCCCCGGCTACCGGCTGTCGCCCTGCGGGCTAAAGAAGGGGCACCCGACACGGTTGCCGCGGGTGTCCGATTCTGGGATCATCCGATCCCACGAGCGGAGCGTCCGCCGTCCTCCGAAGGCTCCGGGACGCGCCGCCGGCCGCGCGAGACACGTGGCATCCCGTTTGCTCCATCCCGCGGAGGAAGGGATGTCCGATGACGCTGCCGCAAGTGATGGAAGAGACTGCCGTCGCCCCCCCCGCCGTCCGGCCCGGACGCGTGCTGGTCGCCGACGACCAGCGCGACGTGCTGGAGTCGCTCGAGTTCCTGCTCAAGACCGAGGGCTTCGAGGTCGAGACCACGACCTCGCCGCGGGTGCTGCTCGACCGCCTGTCGAAGCAGGACTTCGACGTCGTCCTGATGGACTTGAACTACGCCCGCGACACCACTTCGGGCCAGGAGGGCCTCGACCTGCTGGGCGAGATCCAGGGCCTCGACGACGCGCTGCCGGTGGTGGTGATGACGGCGTGGGCGAGCGTCGAGCTGGCGGTGGAGGCGATGCGGCGCGGCGCCCGCGACTTCGTCGAGAAGCCGTGGGACAACAACCGCCTGCTCGCCATCCTGCGCACCCAGACCGAGCTCGGCCGCGCCCTGCGCCGCGGCCAGCGTCTGGAAGCCGCCAACGAGCTGCTGCGCGGCGGCGAGCTCCCGAAGCTGATCGCCGAGTCGGCCGCCATGCGGCCGGTCCTCGAGATCGTCAGGCGCGTCGGACCCTCCGAGGCCAACGTGCTGATCACCGGCGAGAACGGCACCGGCAAGGGCCTGGTGGCGCAGGTGCTGCACGCGGTGTCGCACCGCGCCGCCGAGCCGCTCGTTACCGTCAACATCGGCGGGCTGTCGGAGACGATCTTCGAGTCGGAGCTCTTCGGCCACGTGCGCGGCGCCTTCACCGACGCCAAGACCGACCGGGTGGGCCGCTTCGAGCTCGCCGACCGCGGCACCCTGTTCATGGACGAGATCGCCAACATGCCTTCGCCGCTGCAGCAGAAGCTGCTGCGGGTGCTGGAGACCGGCGAGTTCGAGCGCGTGGGCTCGTCGAAGACCCGGCGGGTGGACGTGCGGGTCGTCTCGGCGACCAACGCCGATCTCGCCGCGGAGGTGGAGGAGGGGCGCTTCCGCCGCGACCTGCTTTTCCGCCTCAACACGGTGGAGGTGCGGCTGCCGCCGCTGCGCGAGCGCCGGGAGGACATTCCGCGGCTGGCCCGCCACTTCCTGGCCGAGCACTGCCGGCGCTACCGCAAGCCGCCGCACGAGATCGGCAAGGACGCCATGAAGGCCCTCCTCGACCACGGCTGGCCCGGCAACGTGCGCGAGCTCAGCCACGTGGTGGAGCGCGCGGTGCTGATGGCCGACGGCGAGGTCGTCAAGGCGCCCGACCTGGGGATCACGGGCGAGGCCGCGCGCGCCGCGCGTCTCGACGAGATGACTCTCGAGGACGCCGAGCGCCTGCTCATCCGCAAGGCCCTCGAGCGCTACGCCGGCAACGTGAGCGAGGGCGCCAAGGCCCTTGGGCTCTCGCGCAGCGCCCTCTACCGCCGGCTCGAGAAGTACGGTCTGTGAGCGGGGCGCCGAGGCACAAAAAATGGGGAGCGAGGCCGCTCCCCACAATCCCAGATGCTCTCTCTCTTGTCGGAGGCGGCCAAGAGCCGTTTGCGGGTCTTGGCGCCGGGCTTGCCTGGTCCGCGCGGCCGGAGCCGGCCGCGGGCAGGTGGCTGAACGGCGTGCATCACGCGCCGTTCTCTACCTATAGGGTGGCGGGGGCCGGCGAAAAATATAGGCGGCGGCGGATTTCGCCGCGATGGCGGTGAATCGCGCGATCAGCGCGGATCAATGGCCGGTCTCGAGCACGCGGATGCGCAGCCGCCCCATGAGCTCGGCCAGGCGTCCCAGCTCGCGGACTCCGGCGCCGTCCTCGAAAGACCAGGTGCCGAGGGCCACGTGGGCGGCGTCGAAGGGCGCGTCGAGGGTCGCGTCGAGGTCGATCCAGCGGCCGTCGACGAGCGCCTGCGTCCACATGTGGTAGCCGAAGATCGCCGAGTCGCCGGCGAAATCGTCGGCGTAGATCAGCCCGAAGACCCCGCGCGAAGGAACGCCGGCGGCCCGCAGCAGGGCGCCGAGGAGCACCGCGTGCTCGGTGCAGTCGCCCGAGCGCGTCGCCGCCACCTCGGCGGCGGTGGCGAGCCCGGTGTCGAGGTCCTTCTCGGTCACGTAGCCGGCGACGAAGGCGCGCAGGCGCTCGGCGCGGGCCGCGTCGCCCGCCGGCTCGCCGCGCCGCCAGGCCCGGGCGAGCAGCTCGCGGACGCCGGGATCGTCGTGGGGCACGAAGGTCGTCGGCCGCAGCAGCTCGGCGCGGTCGGCGTCCGCCGCCGGCGTGGTCGCGCCGAGCTCGACGGTGACGCGCGCGGCGTCGCCGTGAGGCGCCGCCCGCTGGGCGCCCACGCTCGGCAGCTCGGGCGCCTCGCCGCCGTCGACGCGGACTTCGTAGACGGCGCGGCGCAGCCGCCGCGGACGCTCGATCGCGCCCTCGGGGTGGACGAACAGGCTCACCAGCAGCTCGGGCGCTTCGAGCGGGCGTCCCAGGGCCTCGGCGCGGGTACACAGGACCTGGACCACGTCCATGCCCAGCAGCGAGGTCGCGCTGCGCACCGTGCGCCCTTCGGCGTCGAGGTGGACGACGCTCGCCAGTTGGGGCTGGGCGCTCGTCGTGTGGCGCCAGCGGCTGGTACGCCGGGTCGCGCCGCCGGCCGTCACCTCCTCGCCGCGAGCCTCCAGGACCCAGCGCAGGGTGATCGGCTCGAGGCCGAGCTGGGGGTCGACGGTCCTGAGCGAGAAGTCCTCGGCTCCCGCGGCCACTTCCTCGCGGATCCGCCGGCGCAGCCGGGCGGGCGTGAGCCAGTCGCCCGCCGGCAGGGGCTCGATGGCCTCCTCCTGCCCGACCACGACGCCGTCCTCGGTGAAGCGGTAGGCGGCCTCGACCGGCAGCGCGCCGAGCCGCTGCACGACCGACGCGCGCAGGGGCCGCCCGCCGCGGGTCTCGACGAAGCGGCTCTCCAGCTCGACGGAGACCACGGTGGTGCCACGGCGCAGCTCGAGCCGCAGCGTCAACTCGCTGACGATCTCGTCGCCGCGGCGCTCCTCGCGCTCTACGGCCCAGCCGGCCCGCTGCCCGCCGAGCTCGAGCGCGTACCAGTCCTCGTGCGGCGATTCGGCGGCCCCCGCCGGCGCCGGCACGGCCGTCACCAGGAAGCCGAGCAGCGCGGCGAGGTAAAACCCTCTGCCCGCTCGAGACGTATCTAGGAGTGCGTACAACTTCCTCTCCTTCTCCAAGCCCCCGGAGGACGTCATCTCCTCCGGGGGCTCCTCTTCCGGCGCTCTTCACCGGCGCACCCCGCGCCCCGGCCGCGTGGTGCGCGCCGGATTATCCAACACCCTCGCGGCCGACCGGGTCGACCCGCGCAATCACATATTGCAATTCGGCGATTTGTCAGGCGGAACGCCGGCCTGACCGACCTTCCCTGACGGCGGAGGCGCGGCGACGGCGCGCGGGCACCGAGCGCCGCAAGAACGAGGCCTGGCGGGCTTCTGCGGCTGCGGCCGAGGGACCGGACCCGGACCCGTCAGGAAAAAACTCGCATATCTTCGTCGTAGGGCTTGACATCCGAATGCACTCTCGGTAGAATTCCTACCGGTCGGTCGAAACGTGAGCGGTCGCTGCCGCGCCGCTGCAAGGACGGCCGCCTTCCGAGATTCCGAGATTCGAGCCAGACCGCGAGGAGGTCTCGCCATGCACCCAGCCAGCTCCCTTCCGCAACCGCAACCGCAACCGCGACCGCTACCACGTCCGCGGCTCGGCGCCGCCGGGCCACCCTCCACCCCGCTGTTCCACGCCCGAGCCTCCTCCCACCTCGTGGCCGGCGCCGCCGTTTCGGGCGGCGCCGGCCGCGACCGGTCGGCTTTGACTCCAGACCGCCGCTCCGATCTTGATGACTGTCCCACGGACGAGCTCACCACGGACGAGTTTGCCACAGACAGCCGAGCAGGCCCCGCCGGCGGCCGGCGGCGATGCCGCTGAAAGCCGGCGACGGCGATCATTTGGCGTCCAGGCGACCTTCGGGTCGCCTCTTTTTGTATTCTGGCCCCGGAGGCGACACGGAGTGAAGGAGACCGCTAGCGTCGAGGTTGGCGAGCGGCAACGGATGCTGGCCGAGAACCGGCGCCGCGACGCCGAGGTCCCGGCCGAGCGCTACGCCGCGTGGGACCCGGCCGAGACGTCGATGCGCCTGGAGCGCCGGCGTCTGGCGGGGCGCATGCTGCACCGCGCCGGCGCCTTTCCCGGCGTGGGCACGCCTTGCCTGGAGGTGGGTTACGGCGCCCTCGGCTGGCTCGGCGAGCTCGTCGCCTGGGGCGTCGCCGAGCGCCGGCTGCACGGCATGGAGCTCGACGCCGAGAGGGCGGCGCGCGCCCGCGAGGTCCTGCCGGCCGCCGATCTGCGGGTGGGCGACGCCGCCGAGCTGCCGTGGCCGGAGGCGTCCTTCGGCCTGGTGGTGGCGTCCACGGTCTTCACCTCGGTGCTGGCCCCGGCGACGCGGCGGCGGATGGCGGCCGAGATCGTCCGCGTGCTGCGGCCCGGCGGCGCCCTGCTGTGGTACGACTTGCGCGTCGACAACCCGCGCAACCGCGCGGTCCGCGGCATCGGCCGCCGGCAGCTCCGGGAGCTCGTCGCGCCGCTCACGGGAGAGATCCGCTCCCTCACCCTGGCGCCGCCGCTGGCGCGGCGGGTGGCGCCCCGCAGCCACCTCGCCGCCGAGCTGCTGGCCGCGCTCCCCTTCCTGCGTACCCACCTGCTGGCGGTCCTGGTCAAGCCGCCGAGCCGAGGCGTCAGCGAGGAGTCAGCCTCCCCGCTTTGAAAAAGAGGGGACTGAGGGGGGATTTCCGCTCGCGGTGACCACGCGGTTGCGGCCGGCCAGCTTGGCCTGGTAGAGACGCTGGTCGGCGATGGCCAGCGTCTGCTTGATGTTGACCCCGTCGGTGGGCCACACGGCGACGCCGATGGAAACGGTGACGCGGGTGGTGCCGCCGCGCTGATCGACGGCGACGGCGGCGCGCTCGATCTCCGAGCGCAGGCCGTCGAGACGGCTGAAGGCGTCCTCGTTCTTCATCCCGGGGAACAGCGCCGCGAACTCCTCGCCGCCGTAGCGGGCCAGCAGATCGGTGGTGCGGAATGATTGGGCGAGGAGGCGGGCGACCGTGCGCAGGGCCTCGTCGCCTACCAGGTGGCCGTAGGTGTCGTTGAAGCGCTTGAAGTGATCGACGTCGATCATGGCCACCGCCACCGGCTCGCCGCTGCGCGCCGCGAGGGCTCCGATGCGCATCAGGCTCTCGTCGAAGAAGCCGCGGTTGGCCAGCGTGGTGAGGCGGTCGCGGTTCGACAGGCTGCGCTGCTCGAGGGCGCGGACCACGAGCGTCACCGCCAGCACCGTGGCGACGGCGAGGAGCGCCAGGCGTCCGAGCTGCGCGGGCCAGGCGACCTCGACGTCCGACACCAGGGTCGTGAGGTAGACCAGGCCCAGGTACTGCGCCACCGCCGCGAGCCCGGTCAGGACGCAGATGCGCCAGTCGTAGCGCAGGCTGGTGGCGCCGATCGCCAGGAAATACACCGGGAAGAGCACCAGGTCCCCGATCGTCCGCTCGGCGGCGCCGAGGTGGACGAGCATCCACAGGCAGAGGCTGACCAGGGTGACGTCGAGCACGCCGCTGAAGAAGCCGATCCAGCTCCGGCCCCAACTGCGCATCACCGCCGAATAGACGACCAGGGCCTCGGCCAGGGCGGCGATGCCCATCCACAGCACCATGGTCTGGCCCTGGCCGGGGGAGATCAGGTACTGGCGCAGCGGAACGTAGAGGACGACGATGACCATCAGCAGCCGGATGCCGGCCACCAGCCACTCGCCGCGCAGGCCGGCGTCGACCAGAGCGGGCTCGGGGGCGGCGGCGAGACGGCGCAGCAGACGGCGCCAACTCGGCTCCGCCGAGTTGTCGGGAGGAGAGTCCTGTCCGCCAGCTTGGGAGCCGGATTTCATCAGGCCAGGCGGTCCATCGGCGAGAGAGGATCTGGTGGAGCCGAAGGGAATCGAACCCTCGACCTCTTGAATGCCATTCAAGCGCTCTCCCAACTGAGCTACGGCCCCACGGGGAAGCGGAGTATAGACGTCCCCCCTCCGTTCTGTCAATGCCGCAGAGGCGGGGCCGGAGGCCGCTAGAAGCGGTAGCCCAGGCCGACGTGGGCCATGGCGAAGAACTGGACGGCGTCGAGGTCGGCGTAGTGGCCCGAGAGCTCGAGCAGCAGGCTGAAGCGCTCCGTCAGGTGGACGTCTCCGGTCACGCCCAGCACCACCCCGAGCGCGGTGTCGCCGGCGCCGAAGGCGTCGAGGTCGTAGAAGCCGAGCCCGATATAGAGGCCCGAATCGAGCAGACGGTCCGCGAAGAGGTACTCGCCGGCCGCGGTGAGGTAGCGAAGGTCGGCGTCGAATCCGCCGCCGTCGAGGGCGAGCTCGCCGACGCGGACGCCCCACTGGGTGCTGTTGTCGATCTTCATCGAGAAGAGAGCCTGCCAGCCGAAGTTGTCGAGGCCCACGTCGGGCTGGTCCTCGATCGAGCCGCCGAGACCGGCCTGCAGGCCGACGGTGTAGGTGTACGCGCTCTGGGCCAGGCCGGCGGCCGGCACGAGCGCCAGCGCCAGGAGCGCGAATAGGGGTGTCGTCAGCCGGGGACGTAGATGCCGCAAGGTGTCCTCCTTCAATGACGCGGCGGCGGGCCGCGGTGCGTCGGGGAGATTCTGCCAGATTCCGGTCGCGCCGAGGTTAGAATCGACGCCGGAGACGATCAGCTTGTCATGTTCTACGGACGACCTTCCTCCGGCGTCACACGCCGCCGCCGTCCTCCTGCCGCCCTGGAGACGGCGTGGCGGCACCTGCTGCAGTTCCTCTTGCCCTCTCCCTGCCTGGGCTGCCACGAGACCGTCTGGGAGAGCGCGGACTCGCTCGGGCTGTGCCGCCGCTGCCGCCGGCGGCTCGTGCGCTGGCCGCGGGACGGTTGCGCCGCCTGCGGCCGTTGCCTCGACGCCGCCCATCCGCCGCCGGGCTACCGCTGCGGCCGCTGCCGCGAGCGGCCGCCGCCCTACGACCGGCTGGTGAGCACCTGGCGCTACCAGCCTCCCCTCGACGAGGTGCTGACCGGCTTCAAGTTCCGCCGCCTCGACTACCTCGGCACCCAGCTCGGCCGCGCTCTCGCCCGGATCCACCGCGACGAGCTCGGCGAGTGCGGCGTGGTCGTTCCCGTGCCCCTCTACTGGACGCGCCACCTGCGGCGCGGCTTCAACCAGGCGGCGCTCATCGCCCGGCCGCTCGCCCGCGCCCTGGAGCTCCCGCTCGTCGCGGCGCTGGTACGCCGCCGTCCGACGCCGCACCAGAGCCGCCTGGGACGACGCCAGCGGCGGCGCAACCTCGACCGGGCCTTCGCCGTGCGCCGCGGCGGCGTGCTGACCCCTCCGACGCGGAAAGACGTCGCCCGCGCCCTCGCCGCGCGATGCGTGCTCCTGGTTGACGACGTGACGACCACCGGCGCCACCCTGGAGGCGGCCGCCGCCTGCCTGAAAGAGGCGGGTGCCGGCCGGGTCGTCGCCCTCACGGCGGCGCGGACCCCGGCCCTGTTGCATGAATGACGCACTTGAGTGTACAATCGCCACGCTGCCGAACGGACCGACCGGCGACCCGGCCGCGGACTTCTTCGAGCCTTGATGGAGGTTTGCGATGCGCCGGCCACAGCGGCGTCGCGGCGGCGGATGGGAGCGTGTCATGGTCCGATTCTTGCACTGAACTTCGTGCCATGGTCCTCGTCGACATCGACAGGCTCCGCGATCGGAACCTGAAATCCGGCGGCTGGCGGCAGGCCGCTTGCGGCGACGGGCCGTTCCGGTTATCGTTGAGGTCCGAGCCGCTCCGACGCACAACTCGAGCGCACCATCCGCCATCGAGAGCCGACACGAGAGTTGCACCATGAACGAGAACAGCTTCCCGGAACCTGAGATCGACGCCGTGCCGTACCGCGAGACGGGGCCGGACAGAACGCGACAGGACCGGCTGCCGGTCACGGCTTTCTTGCTCCTGTGCTGCGTCGTCCCGTGCGGTGTCCTCAGCCCGCCGCTGAGGGCGGAGGAGGCGGCGGCGCCCATGGTTTCGGGCCGGGTTCTCGGGGAGCCGGTCGTCGAGGCCCAGCAGGTCGGCGAGGCCCAGCCGGTCTCCGCCGCCGAGGTCTATGCCTACGACGTCGCGACCTACGCGCTCAACCAGGTGACCACGGACCAGAAGGGCCAGTTCCTCTTCCAGTCCTTGCCCGCCGGCCTCTACAAGATCATCGCCCACAAGGAAGGCTTCGTGCCGGCCGTGGAGCTGCTCCTGCGCCGCCGGGCGGACGCCAGCCAGTTCCTGGTGCTGCACCTGGTCGAAGAGGCGGTGGGCGACGTGCGCGCCGGCGAGAGCTACTGGGAAACGCGGGCCAGCATTCCGGCGGACGTGATGCGGCAGATCCGGCAGCTCGGCTTGCGCCAGGCGAGCGCCGAGCCGGGCCTGCTGATCGCCGGCGCCACCGGCTTGCAGACCCGGCTGGCGGCGCAGGGCGGCGTCGCCGATCTCGGCGAAGGCTACGGCCAGGCGCGGCTGACCGGCGCCGCGGTGGACGTGCACGGCAGCGTCGGCGGCATGGACCTCGCCCTCGACGGCCGCTTCCTCGAGCTGACGCCGACCGGCGCGGTCCCCGGCGGCGAAGTGACGAGCGTGTCGGTCTCGCTCGAGGACTCCCAGGACCGGCGCATGAGCCTCGTGACGTCGGCCGGCGAGGCCGCCGAGGTCCGCGGCGGGGAGACGGTGCCGGTGGATCTCAAGCACGTCCGCTTGAGCTGGTCCGGGGCGGCCGCCGGCGGCACTTCCGACATGTCGGCCAAGCTCGTCGACGAGAGCAATTTCTACGGCGGCGGCGCCGGCCTCTATCCCGACCTTCCCGCAACTTCGCGGACCCTGAGCCTCGAGGGCTCCTACTCCCGCGACCTGACGAGCGCCACCTCGCTGACCACCGGCCTCTCCTACAGCCAGCGCCAGGGCTCCCGGCTCCTCGGCCCCGACGGCACGCTCAACGACGAGGTCGTGGGCGCCTACGGCGTCGCCGGATCGCAGGTCCGACCGCGCGTGCTGGTCGAGTACGGACTGTTCTCCTCGCTGCGCGAGGGCGGGCTCTCGCTGATGCCCCACGGCGGCATCGTGGTGAGTCTGGGCGGGGACTGGAAGGCGCGGACGTCGTTTTCGCAGCGCTTCGACCACCGCCGCGAAGAGGGCGCCGACAACCGCTTCGACGCCGCCTTCTTCGACGACAGGGCCTCCTGCCGACAGAGCGGCGAGGCCTGTTACGAGGTGACGTTCGCCCGCGGCGCCGAGGGCGAGGAGGACCTGTCGATCGGCGCCATCCACCGCGAGTTCGCCGAGCCTCTGCGGCTCTACTTCAGCGACGATTTCTTCAATCGCCTGGAGAGTCTCCTGATGGTGCCCGGCGACGAGCTTCCCGAGCTCCAGTTCCGCATGGTGCGGCGCATCTCCCCCAAGGTCCTCGCCAAGCTCGAGTCCAATATCGCGTCGGGCGGCGGCGGCATCTTCTACGCCACCGACGAGATGGCGTACGAGAACCGGGTGCGCTATCTCGTCACGTCCCTCGACACCCACTTCCAGAACACGGCCACCGGAGTCTTCGTGGCCTTCCACTATCTCGAGCAGGCCTTCAAGTCGGTGATGGACGAGGCCGGCAGCAACGCGGCCAACGAGCTCGAGATCCAGCGCCTGCAACTGATGCTGACCCAGGACCTCTCCGCCCTCGCCGACATCCTCCCCAACCTGGCCGTGCGCTTCAACATGGAGCTGAGCCGCGGCGCGACGCCGTACACGCTCACCGACGACGAGCTCCACAAGAAGCTCATGGGCGGCATCTCGGTCAGCTTCTGATCCCTCCGCTCTTCCAGAAAATTGGATCCGGATGAATGGATCCGCGTCCATTTATCTGAATCCGGTCCGCCGCCGGCGGGCTGGAGAGGACGCCGGCCAGGATCCAAAAAACTGAGCTCAGTGGCACGAATCGTGCTTACCTCACACGCGAAGCTTTGGATTCGCGCCAAGCTTGCCGACTGTGGTCATGCCGAAGCCCCTCACCGCCGCCCGCCTGCCCTTCCTCGGCCTGGCCCTGCTTTTGGCTCTCCTGCTGGCGGCGCTGGGCGGGACCAGCTTCCAGCGTAAGATCGAGACCTTTCAGCCCCTGGGCTTCGTGTTCGAGGAGCAGCAGGGCACCTGGCGGGTCACCCGCGCCGAGCCGGAGACCGGCTTGCGCGCCGGCGACGGGATCCTGCGCGAGGAGGCGGTGGCGAGCGAGGCGCAGCTCCGCCAGCGCCTGGCCCGCCAGGCCCGGACGCCGCTGCTGGTCGGGCGCGACGGCGGCGTCGTCAACGTGCTCTACCAGCGGCCGGGCCTGGCGATCGACTACGCCTACCTGATCCTGGTGGCAATCGGCGTCCTTTACCTGCTCATCGGGCTCTACACGGTGCTCAAGGACAGCCGCGCTCCGGCCCGGCTCTTCTACCTCTGGTGCCTGCTCTCGGCGGCCTTCTACATCCTGAGCCCGCCGGTGATCCCCCGCGACGGCACCGACGAGCTGACCTTCCTCGTCGACCAATTTGCGCGCATCGTCCTGCCGGCGCTGACGCTCCACCTCTTCCTGGTCTTTCCGGCGCCGCTGGTCACCTCGCGGGCGGGACGATTCGCCCTGCCGGGGATCTATCTGCCGGCGGCGGTGCTCGTCGTCTTCCACGCCGACCAGATTTTTCGCGGCGGCGCCCTCTTCGGCCCGGCCACCGGGCGCACGCTGGCGTGGGTGGATCGCCTGGAGATCTGGCTCCTGGTCCTGTTCTCGATGGTCGCGGTGCTGGTGCTCTTCGCGCGGCTGGCGGCGCGCCCGATCTGGGAGCAGCGGCGGCAGATGCACTGGATCCTGGCCGGCATGGTGGGCGGCTACGCGCCGTTCCTGGCGCTCTACGTCGTGCCGTGGTCGCTCGGCCTCGAATGGCCGGATTGGACGGTGGCGGTCGCGGTCCTGGCCCTCGGCCTGGTGCCCCTCGGCTTCGCCTACGCCATCCTCAAGTACAAGCTGTGGGACATCGGCGTGATCCTGCGCGACTCGATCGCCTACTCGCTGACGGTGCTCGTGGGGCTGTGCGGCTTCGCCCTGATCCACCTGGCCCTCGAGCGCGGCCTCGGCGACGAGCTGGCGACGGCCCGCAACTTCCTGACCTTCGCCGCCGGTCTGGCGATCGCCGGCGTCCTGGTGCCCACCAAGAGCGCGATCTCGACCGGCCTCGAGCGCTGGCAGTATCGCCGCCGGCTGCCGCAGCGGCGCTCGCTCGACCAGCTCGGCGACGACCTCCTCCACGAACGCGACCTGACGCGGCTCTGCACGACCCTGATCGACCGTCTCACCGACGGCCTGATGGCCTATGCCAACCTCTACCTGGTGCAGAGCGGCGGCGTGCTGGTGCCGGTGCTCGCCGGCGCCGAGCTCCCGGAGAGGATCGCTCCGGACGCCCTCGGCGACGAGCTGTGGCGGCGCGACGTGCTCGGCCTGTCGCCGGCGGCGCTGCCGGGCCAGGAGCCGACGGTCAAGGAGCGCCTGTTCGCCGCCGGCTACCGCTATGCCTTCCCCCTCCTGGTGCGGGAGCACCGGGTGGGAATCCTGCTGGTCAGCTACCGGTTCGACGACGAGCCCTTGAACAGCGAGGACCTCGAGCTCACTCGCGGGCTGCTCAACCGGGCTTCGCTGGCGATCGAGAACGCCCACCTGCTGGAAGAGGTCCGCCGCCGTCTCGAGGAGGTCAGCCGCCTCGAGGAGCACAACCAGGGCATCATCGACTCCTCGCCTGCCGGCATCGCGGAGCTCGACCGCGACGGCCGCGTGGTCTCGGCCAATCAGGCCTTCAGCGCCCTCGTCGGCGTGCCGGTGGCCGAGCTGCGCGGCCGCGCGGTCGAGGAGGTGCTGCCGGTGCGGCCCTTGCCGGAGCCCGGGGACGGCCTGGTGGAGGTCAGCTACAGCGATATGTCGGGCCGCGAGCGCTACCTGCAGCTCGCGGTGGCGCCGCACGGGGACGGCGGCGAAGCCCTGCGCATCCTGATCGTGCAGGACACCAGCGAGCTCATCGCCATGGAGCTCGCGCTCAAGGAGAAGGAGCGCCTGGCGGCGCTGGGCCTGCTGGCGGCCGGGGTGGCCCACGAGGTCAACACGCCGCTGACCGGGATTTCGAGCTACGCCCAGCTCCTGCTCGCCGACGTCGGCGAGGGCCACCCGCACCACGAGGTATTGAAGAAGCTCGAGCGCCAGACGTTCCGCGCCGCGCAGATCGTCAACAACCTGCTCGAGTTCGCGCGCAACCGCCACGACGAGCTGGCGCCGGTGAGCCTCTCGAGCGTCGTCGAAGAATGCCTGGCGCTGCTCGCCGAACGGCTGCGCGAAGCCGGCGTGGAGGCCGAATGGCAGGCGCCCGCCGAGCCGCCCCGGGTGCTGGGCAACGAGGGCGAGCTGGGCCAGGTCTTCAACAACCTGATGGTCAACGCCGTCGACGCCATGGCGCCCCGGGGCGGCGGCCGGCTCACGGTGGGCCTGGCGGTGGACGGCGATCGGATCGTCGCCCGCATCACCGATACCGGCCCCGGCATCCCGCCCGAGCGCCTGGAGAGGGTCTTCCAGCCGTTCTTCTCCAGCAAGTGGGGCAAGGGCGGCACCGGTCTGGGCCTCGCCATCACCTACCACATCGTCCATCGTCACCGGGGGACGATCCGGGCGGAGAACCACCCGGGCGGCCGCGGCTGCACTTTCCTCATCGAGCTGCCCCGTCACGCGGTCCACTGAGCCCGCGCGCCCTGGCACGTCTCCGGACGCGGTGTAGTATCCGGATATGAGCAATATCCTGATCGTCGACGACGAGGAGGTCCTCCAGGACGTCCTGGCGTCGCTGATCCGGCGTGAAGGCTGGAAGCCGTGGAGCGCCCGCAGCGGCGAGGAAGCGCTGCACATGCTCGAGCGGGAGGAGCCGGACCTGGTCCTGCTGGATCTGATGCTGCCGACGATGTCGGGCATGGAGGTCTTGAAGCAGATCCGCCGCCAGTACCCGGAGCTGGTAGTGGTGATCATCACCGCCTTCTCGTCGATCGAGGGGGCGATCGAGGCGATGCGGGAGGGCGCCTACCACTACATCCCCAAGCCGTTCAAGAACGAGGAGGTGCTGCTCACCATCCGCAAGGGGCTCGACCAGAGGCGGCTCGAGCGCGAGAACAAGGAGCTGCGCGAGCAGCTCCGGCAGCGGTATTCCTTCGACAACCTGATCGGCAAGTCGAAAGAGATGCACCGGGTCTTCGAGCTCATCCGCCTCGCGGCGCCGTCGAAGTCGAACATCCTGATCCTCGGCGAGAGCGGCACCGGCAAGGAGCTGGTCGCCAAGGCCATCCACCACCATTCGCGGCGCTCCGAGGGCCCGTTCGTCACCGTCAATTCGGGCTCGATGCCGCACGACCTGCTCGAGTCGAACCTCTTCGGCCACGTCAAAGGGGCCTTCACCGGCGCCATCGCCAACAAGAAGGGGCTCTTCGAGCTGGCCGACGACGGCTCGATCTTCTTCGACGAGATCGGCAACATACCGCTCGAGACCCAGGCCAAGCTGCTGCGGCTGATCCAGGAGAAAGAGTTCATGCGCCTGGGCGGCGTCGAGACGTTGAAGGCGGAGGTCCGCATCATCGCCGCGACCAACGCCGAGCTCGAGCACCTGGTCCAGCAGGGACGGTTTCGCGAGGACCTCTATTACCGGCTCAACGTGATCACCATCAACCTGCCGCCGCTCGGCAACCGCACCGAGGACATTCCCCTGCTCGCCCGCCATTTCCTCGCCCAATGCGCCCACGAGAACGAGAAGCCGCTCCACGAGTTCACGCCGCGGGCCATGGAGCTGCTCATGGACTACCACTGGCCGGGCAACGTCCGCGAGCTCGAGAACGTGATCGAGTCGGCCCTCGCGCTCGCACCCGGCGAAAGGCTGCGCCCGGCGGACCTCGCGCTGCCGGCCTCCCGGCCGGGCGGCACGTTCACCGCCCCGACCAAGAGCGCGCTGCCGCTCTCGCTCGCCGCCTACGAGCGCGCGGCGCTCGAGCGCGCGCTCGCCGAGTGCGGCGGCGATGCCAGCGCCGCGGCGCGCCGGCTCGGGATCGGGCGCTCCACCTTCTACCGCAAGCTCGCGATCCACGGCATCGCCGTGACGCGGCGGGCCCCCGCCGCCCCGGACGAGCGTGCGGAGCTGCGCTCTCCTCGCTGAGCGTCAGGTTCCCTTCGGGAGCCGGCTCAGGTACTCGAGGTCCGTCTTCTGGCTGTTCTTGGCGCCGATCGCGAGCACCCGGAAGCGCCGCGTCTTGCCGCTCGTGTAGTAGATGCGGCCCTTGTCGGCGAAGCCCAGCTCGAAGATCGAGAGGTGCGGCGGCAGGCCGCCCACCTTGCGGCGCACCATCGCGGTGTCGGGCTCGTCGCAGAGCCGCTTGAGGGCTTCCTCCGCGCGGAGGCGTGAGGACTCGTCGCCGAGATCGGCGAGATTCGAGAGCGCGCGCTCGTCGACCTCGAGGTTCTTGTAGAGCGTGCGCAGGCGGCGCGCGATCGACTCCTCGTCGCGCGCTTTGCTTCGGCTCGCCCGGCGGCTCTGGCTGCGCAGCTCGGTGAGCTCGCTCTCCTTGGTGGTCAGGTCGCGGGTCGCCTCCTCGAGCAGGTCCTCGAGGGCGCGCCGCTCTTCCTCGAGCTTCTGCGCGCGCGCCGAGCCGGAGCGCAGCTCCGCCTCCCGCCGTTCGAGCCCGAGCAGCCGCGCCTGCAGGTCGCTGCGCTCGCGTTGGAGCGAGTCGATCTCCTCGGCCTGGAGCTCGCTCTCGGGCTCGACCTCGGCGAGGCGCGCCCGCACCGCCCCGAGCTCGCCCTCGATCGCCTCCGCGCGCTCCGCGAGCGCGTCGCGTGCACTGCCGAGCGCCGCGAGACGCAGCGCCTCGCGCGCGGCGAGCCGGCGCGTGTAGATCACCAGCACGGTCACGAGCAGGGCCGCGTAGCTCACCAGGACCGTGTTCGCGAGCAGCGTGTTGTGGGGCACGGACACGTCGACGTCCACGATCGCGGGCAGCAGCTCCGCGTCTCTCGCGGCATCAGCGGC
>DASWIG010000596.1:0-2439 GCA_036397835.1 Thermoanaerobaculia bacterium | reverse complement strand
AGGGCCGTCACCAGCTCGTCCGGACGCTTGGCGAGATAGTCGATCCCGTCGTCCTCGGGTCTGGTGCTTGGGGATCTCGACGCCGAAGAGCGCCTCGACGAGGGCGCTGTAGCCGTGGAAGAAGACCTCCATGTCCTCGCTGCACGAGTGCAGCACCTTGACGGTCCCCTCGTCGGCGAAGACGCGCTCGAGCGGTCCGAGCTCGCCCAGGGCGACGGGATCGACGAGGGCGACCGCGTCGCCGTCGGTGACCTGGATCAGCCCCAGGCCGGGGTAGAAGGTGCGCTCGCGCACGAACTCGGTGTCGATGCCGAGGACGCCGGCGCCCCGCCATCGCGCACAGGCGTCGGCGAGGGCGTCGGGCGCGTCGACGTAGACGGGTTGAGCCGTCGCCGGCGGGCGGGCCGCGGCCGGATCGATTGCGGGCAAAGAGGCCATCGAGCTCTCCCCGATCCGGATCCTATCGCGAGGTCGCGACTGAGCGCCGACGCCTTCGAAGTGGCTCACAACCGGGCCGGAGCCTTGCTGCGGCCGTTTCAAGGCCTCTTCGAGGCGTCGCGCCGGCGTCGCGGCGCCCTGCAAGGTCTCTTCGACGCGCCCCGCCGCCGGCGCGGCCGTCCGCAAGGGCTCTTCAAGGCGATCGGAACGTGACGTAACGCGTTTCAAGCCCTCTTCTAAGGGCTCGATTCGCGAATCGGCGCGTTTCTGAGCGGACAACAGCGGAGCTTCGGCCGAGAATCGCGCCCTTCCCCGGTGATCCCTCTATCTAGCACGAATATCGGCGGTTTTTCCGGGGAAGTACACGAGATTTTTCGTGGGAATCGCCACCTCACCAGGTCACGACGAAGACCTCCAGCGGAGAATCGACGCCTTCCCCGGTACCAACCCATCTCTCCGTGGAGAATCGACGCCTTCCCAGGTCATGACGAAAGATTCCGGCGAAAAAATCGGTGACTAACCGCCTCCCCCGTCGAAGCGCGCGAAGATGCCGCCGTCTATAGAGGCTCGAAGCTCTTAGGTTGATTAGAATCAGTATGTTACACGACAGGGAAGGAAGAAGGGCAGTCATGCCGAGGCGCCGTCTCCCCGACCGGCCAACTGGCCGTCCACGTCCGCGGCACGCGCTCGTTCGGCGACCTGGACGATCAGGTCGACTTCTCGACGATCTCGTGCTCGAGCGTGACCTCGTGCTCGCAGCTCTAGAGCAGCCTATGCCGCGGCGACGCGACCCCCGGATCCATCCCCGCCGCCTCCCGCAGCGCGGCGACAGTGTAGAAAGCGGCGACGCACCGTTTCGGAGCGCTCGAGGTCATGGTGCCGGTCGTCGAGCGCCCTGCGTGCTATCATCGCGTGGCGAAGGAGGACGCCATGCCGCAATCAGCCAGGAGCAGCACCGGAACCGAGCTCACCGCCGGTTCCGAGCCCAGCCTCGAGCAGGTGCTTGAGGTGATCCGGAGACTCGATGCGGCAGCGCGTTCGCGGGTCGCTCAGGCGCTCGCGGAAAGCGAGATGGATGCCCGTTTCGAGCGGCTCATCCTGAGTCTGGCCAAGAAGCCGCCCGTCGACGAAATCTCCGACGCCGAGATCCGAGCCGAGGTCGACGCCGTCCGCCACGCGCGCCTTCGCCCGCCGTGTTGAAGGTCGTCATCGACACCAACATCTGGATCCGCTGTCTGCTCGGAGGCCGGGTGACCCTCCCGATTCTTGAAGCCTGGCGTGCGAGGCGGTTCCAGGTCGTGGCCAGTGAACCGCTTCTCGCGGAGCTCGTTGAGGTCTGGCAGCGGCCGCGTCTGAGAAAGCACATCGCTCACCAGGACGCGCGCGATCTCCTTGACCAACTGCGCTGGTCCGCCATCCTCGTTGAGCTCACCACGAGCCCTCCGAAGTGTCGTGACCCGAAAGATGGCCCCTTCCTGGCGACAGCCATCGACGGTGATGCCGATGCGATCGTCTCGGGAGATGGGGATCTGCGGGCCGACGACCAGCTTCGTTCGGAGATGGCGGCTCACGGAGTGGAGATCTGGGGGGTCGAGACCCTTCTCGCCCGCCTCGACGAGTCCCCTCCTGGCGAACTATTCGGAATTTCCGAATAGTTGCTTCGGGCAACAACTCGCCCTCGCGGTAGAGGTTCCTCAGGTGCTCGTTCACCGTGGGCACCGTCACCTGAAACAGCTCGGCGATCAGCGCCTGGCTCATCCACAGCGACTCATCGACGAAACGGCACTCGACCCGAGTGCGCCCGTCTTCCGTCTGGTAGAGCAAGATCTCGCCCGGCGGCGCGCTCAACGTCACTGGCGACGCCAGCGCGTTGCGGTCCCCCCTTGAGGTCTTGTGTTTTTTCCCCGTCAACACGACTGCCTACAGATTCCGCGATCAGCTCGGATCTGGCCACTACATGAGCCGATGCCGCGGCGACGCGACCCCCGGATCCATCCCCGC
>DASWIG010000595.1:0-19130 GCA_036397835.1 Thermoanaerobaculia bacterium | reverse complement strand
CGCATCCGCTACTGATCCCCCTGAGCTGGCATCTCGTCACCAGACGGCGAACCTGGTCCCCTTCCGCCATAACCTCGCCGGCCGCCGGCCGTAGTACAGTCCCAGCAACGGCAATCCCGGCAGAAACGTCCACGAGGAGATCCCCAAGTGAAGAGCTCGATCCTACGTCTCGCAGTCCTGTCGATCATCTTGCCGGCCGCGGCTCTCGCCGTCACCGAGAGCTGGCCGACCTACCGAGGTCCGGAGGCCGCGTCGCTGCGCGCCCTGCCGGAGAGCTTCGGGCTCGTCGTCGAGTGGAAGCAGACGCTCGGCTCGGGCTATTCGAGCTTCGTGGCCGCCGACGACCGGGCGGTGACCATGTTCACCAGCGGCGAGGACGACGTGCTGGCGGCCTTCGACCTGGCCAGCGGCCGCGAGCTCTGGCGCCTGCGGCTGGCGGAGAAGTACGCCGGCCACACCGGCTCCGACGACGGCCCGGTGTCGACCCCGACCATCGACGGCGACCGGGTGTACGCCCTCGGCCCTCGCGGCCAGCTCGTGGCGGCGGCGCTCGCCGACGGCCGCGAGCTGTGGAGGACGCAGCTCGACGAGACGCGCTCGAGCGTGCCCTTCTACGGCTACACCACGGTGCCGGTCGTGGCCGGAGACGCCCTGGTGGTGCTGACCGGCGGCGAGGGCCACGCCCTGACCGCTTTCGACCGCGCCACCGGCGACGTCCTGTGGTCCCGCCACGACGACGCCGTCGCCTATCAGACGCCGGTGATCGCCCAGCTCGGCGGCCGACAGCAGCTCGTGGCGGTCACCAACCAGTGGACGCGCGGCCTCGACCCCAAGACCGGCGACGAGCTCTGGAGCTTCCGCCACACCGAAGGCGAGGACAGGAACGAGTCCGCGCACCCGACCCCGGCCGGCGAGGACCGGGTGCTGATCGACCTCGACGCCGAGGCCGTGATGCTGGAAGTGGCGGCCCAGGGCGGCCGCCTGGAGGCGGAGGAGCTCTGGCGCGGCCGGCCGTTCGCCAACACCTTCGCCCTGCCCGTCTATCGCGACGGCACCCTCTACGGCTTCACCGGCAACGTGCTGGTCGCCGTCGACGCGGCGACCGGCGACCTCCTCTGGCGCACCCGGGCGGTGGCCGGCCAGAACGTGAGCCTGGTCGGCGATCAACTGGTGGTGCTCGACAACGACGGCGCGGTGGTGGTCGCCGCCGCGAGCCGGGAGGGTTATCGCGAGCGCACGCGGGTGGCGGCCCTGGAGCGCGGCACCTTCTCGAATCCCGCGATCGCCGGCGGCCGCATCCTCGTGCGCAACCTCACCGAAATGGCGAGCGTGCGGATCGATCCGGGCGTCCGCGCCGCGGCGGTCACGCCGGCCGTCGCGCCTCCCAAGGGAGAGTTCGGCCGCTTCGTCGCCGAGCTGGCGGCGGTGCCGGCGGCGCAGCGTCAGGCCAGGCTCGACGCCTATCTCGCCGGCAAGAGCCGGCCTCTGGTCGAGCCGGGCGGGATCGTCCACCTGATCTGGCGCGGCGAGGCCGACGACGTCGGGGTGTTCGGCAGCGTGGCCGGCGGCGGCAGCCTCGGGCTCGACAGGATCGAGGGCACCGACGTGTACTACGTCAGCCTCGACGGGCTCGACCCTCAAAGCCACTACGAGTACGCCTTCGTCGTCGACTTCGCTCAGCAGCCCGTTCCCGATTCCGCGAATCCCGACTCCGTGGAGGACTTCATCGTCACCTCCGAGCTGCGGATGCCGGACTGGCGGGTCAATCCCGTCCTCGCGGACCCGCCGGCGGAGGCGCCCCGCGGCCAGCTCGACCGCTTCCAGTTCAAGAGCGAGGCGCTCGAGAACACCCGCGAGATCCAGGTCTGGCTGCCGCCCGGTTACCGGGCGGGCGGCGAGGGTACGCACCCGCTGATCGTCTTCACCTACGGCGACCGGGAGCTGCGGGCGGGGAAGATGGCCAACGTCCTCGACAACCTCACGGCGGGCGGCAAGATCGAGCCGCCGGTCGCCGTCTTCGTGCCGCGCTCCGGCGGCGGCGAATACACCAGCTCCCAGGTCGACGCCTACCTGCGCTTCCTCGGCGACGAGCTGGTGCCCCATGTCGAGAAGCACTACCGGGTGGCGAAGGAGGTCGGGAAGCGGTCGATCCTGGGCGTCGGCAGCGCCGGCTTCGCCGCCCTGTACGCCGCGTTCGTGCGGCCCGAGACCTTCGGCAAGGCGGCCGTCCAGACCTTCTACCTCCCCGATGCCATCCAGGAGCAGGCGGCGAAGACGATCGAAGAGAGCACCGCGAGGCCCGCCCTCGTCTGGCTCGAGCAGAGCCCCTACGACTACGACCGGCCGCCCAACAACTCGCTCGAGGACGCGCCGTGGCTGATCGAGACGCTGCGCGCCAAGGGCATCGAGCTGCGCGTCGACGAGGTCCGCGGCCAGCCGGAGTGGGGAAGCTGGCGCGGCCAGCGGGACCTCATCCTCGCGGCGCTCGCGCCGCCGTCCGGGGAATAACCTGAAGCGCCGGCCACCGACTGTGGTACACTGAGCCTGTCTATGCTTGTCTGAGACCCTTCCTTCTCCCGGTTTCCATTCGCCACATCGCAGACGCGGTGGGTGGTGCCGTTCCTTGGCCCACCCGCCGGAATCGTCCACCAGGAAGGACCTCGGAGAAGCTTGAGATGAGCTTGCAAGCATACGGCTGGACGCCTTTCTTCGCCCGACACTACGAATCCTACGCCCCCGACGGCCTCGCCCCGGGTCGCGTGGTTTCAGAGCGCCGCGGGCTCTACCGCCTCCACACCGAAGCCGGCGAGGTCGACGCCGTCTTGAGCGGACGCCTGCGCCATTTCGCCGAGGGCTCGGAAGACCTGCCCGCGGTCGGCGACTGGGTGGTGACGCCGCCGCACGACGGCGTGGCCGTCATCCACGCGATGCTGCCGCGGCGCTCGAAGCTTTCGCGCAAGGTCGCCGGAACGGGCGCCCGCGAGCAGCTCGTGGCCGCCAACGTCGACGTCGTCTTCCTCGTCATGGGGCTCGACGGCGACTTCAACCCGCGGCGCCTCGAGCGTCTCCTGGTCATGGCCTGGGACAGCGGCGCCCGTCCCGTGGTGGTCTTGAACAAGGCCGACGTGGCCGGCGACGCCGAAGCGCGGCGCCTGGAGACCGAACGCTCGGCGCCCGGCGTCGACGTGCTGGTGGTGAGCTGCGTCGACGAGCGTGGGCTCGACGCCGTGCGCGCCTTCGCGGGCGGCGGCGTGACGATCGCGCTCGTCGGCTCCTCGGGCGTCGGCAAGTCGACGCTGATCAACCGCCTCGCGGGCCGCGAGCTGATGGCGACCGGCGCCGTGCGCCGCGGCGACGACCGCGGCCGCCACACCACCACGCACCGCGAGCTCGTGCCGCTGCCCTCCGGAGGGCTCCTGATCGACAACCCCGGAATCCGCGAGCTGCAGCTCTGGACGACCGAGGACGGTCTCGGGCAAGCCTTCGAGGACGTGGAGGCGCTGGCGGCGCGCTGCCGCTTCCGCGATTGCACCCACCACGGCGAGCCGGGCTGCGCGGTGGCCGCCGCGGTCGAGGACGGCACCCTGGCCCCCGCGCGCCTCGAGAGCTTCCGCGCCCTCGAGCGCGAGCTGCGCTTCCTCGAGACCCGCCGCGACGAGCGCGCCCGGCGCGCCGAGCAGCGCACGGTCGGCAAGCTCTACCGGGCGATCCAGTCGGAGAAGAAGGCGCGGCGGTTCTGAGGTCCGCCATGTCCGCAGCCGCGCTCCATCCCCACCTCACCCCGGCCGAGCGGCGGCGGCTCTTCCGCCGCGGCGCCGAGCTCTTCAACCGCGGCGAGCTCTTCGCCTGCCACGAGGCCTGGGAAGAGATCTGGCGCTCCACCACGCCGGAGCCTCGCGACCTCTTCCAGGGGCTGATCCAGGTCGCCGTCGGCCTCTACCACTTCACGGTGCGCTCCCGCCCGCGGGTCGCCCGGCGCGTGCTGGCCAAGGGCCGGCGGCGCCTCGAGCGCGTCGCCGACCGGCCTCACGGCCTCGACCTCGCGCGCCTGCTCGCCGAGGTCGCCGTCTGGGAAGACTGGCTCGCGGCCCCTTCCGGAACGCCGCCGGAGCTGCCGCGCATCGCCGTGCGCGACCCCGACGCCCTGCTCTGAGAGCGCCCGCCGAGCATCACAGCGGCAGGAAGATAAGGCCGTGGAAGACCCCGAGGACCACCACCTCGCCACAGCCGTCGTCGTCGCCGGTCCCGTCATTCCTCGCTTCGACCAGGTAGGCGACCCGGAAGTTGCCGTAGGAGAGCACGCGGACCGCGCCGCCCGAATCGTAGCGGTAGAGCTGGCCGAGATCCGGGCACTCGGTGAGCGAGTCGACCTTGTTGAGGATCGACTCGACCGTGCGCTGCGCGGTCTCGGGGCGGTTGCGGGCGATGGACTGGTAGATGTCGCGGATCGAGCTGGCGGCTTCGGTGGTCCAGGTCAACCGTGCCATGATTTGACTCGTTGGCGCATCTCGTCGGTCGTGAAGCGTCGTCCCTCGAGACTGGCGAGACCGCGTCGGACCAGGCGGTCGAACGCGAGCTCGCGCAAGACGTCGTCATAGGAGCTGTCGTCGGGTTGATCCCGCACGATCGCCAGGATGCTGGCCTTGGCGCCGTCTCTTCGTGCGCTGTCTTTGCGTGCGCTCATGGTCGCCTTGCGCGCACGACGAGCGGCTAGTTGACGAGCCGCAGCTCCTTGACGCCGTCGAGACGGGCGTCGGAGGAGACGTAGCCGATGGCTCCGGGCGTTCTGCGGACGAAGGCGATGACCTCGGCGTCGCTCCTGACCTCGGGCGGCGGCACCTCGCGGCCCGAGAAGATCTGGCGCTGCCAGTAGCTCTTGATGCTCGAGGCGGAGCGGCCGTGCACCCTCTCGGAGAAGGCCTCGCGAATCGTGGAGCCGCCGTCGAGGTCGATCGGGTCGGCCGCGATGCCGGAGCCGTCCCACTTGGTCTTCTTCTTGAGCAGGAGATTCGACACGTCCTTCGCGGAGAGGCCGGCCGTGGGGTTGTCCTGGTGGACGATGACCTTGAATCCCGAGGACTGGGCCGCGGCCCAAAGAGCCAGCACCAAGCCGAGGACGATGCCAGATAGGAGGATGAGCTTCTTCATTTCGCCTCTTCTCCCGAAAGCGGTCTGTGGGACCGGTAAGCTATGGCGGGTTTGGAGCGTCCCGGAACCGTTCCGGAGGATCATTCGAAAGTTTGGTCTCGTGCCGGGTGACGCGCACGGACCGATCTCTGCCTCCATCGTACCACGATTGCCGATCCGACGCCAGCGCGAGGTCGACATCGGCTGCGATAGAGTCGCGCCGTCTTCCGGTCGCCCGCCATGAACCTCCACGACCTCCCGACGCTCAACGCCGCGCTCAACGCCCTGGCGGCGCTCTGTCTGGTCGCCGGCTACCTGCTGATCCGGCGGCGCCGCGTCGCCGCCCATCGGGCCGCCATGCTCACCGCCTTCGGCTGCTCGATCGCCTTCCTCGTCTCCTATCTCGCCTACCACTACCAGGTGGGGTCGGTGCGTTTCCCGGGCACCGGGACGATCCGGCTCGTCTATCTGAGCATCCTGGCGACCCACACGGTGCTCGCGGCAGCGGTGCCGGTCCTCGCCCTGGTGACGCTCTACCGCGCCTTCCGCGGCGACTTCGCCCGCCACCGCCGGATCGCCCGCGTGACCCTGCCGATCTGGCTCTACGTCGCGGTCACCGGCGTGGTGATCTACTGGATGCTCTACCGGATGGGATACTGACGAGCCCGACTCGTGAACCCTCACCCCCAGCCCCTCTCCCAGAGGGAGAGGGGAGTCAGATTCCGAGATCCGAGCCCCCCTCGCCCTCTGGGAGAGGGGGGTTGGGGGGGTGAGGGTCCGTCACGATCATGCCGCCGCCCAGGCACTGCTCGCCGTCGTAGAAGACCGCCCACTGGCCTGCCGCGATCCCCGGGTCCTCGGCGTCGAGCGTCACCTCGAGGCCACCGTCGGCGAGCGCCTCGAGGCGGCATGCGTAGGTGTTCGGCGAGTGGCGTACTCTGACCTCCAGAGAGTCCTTCGCCGGCGGCTCGCCGATCCAGTGCATGCCGGCGACGCGGAACCGGCCGCGCCGATGGCGCGCCAGGTCGACGCGGTGCGAGACGAGCACGACGTCGTGGTCGAGGTCTTTCGCCACCACGTACCAGGGGCCGCCGTGGAGCCCCAGCCCCTTGCGCTGTCCCACGGTGTGGAACCACACGCCGCGGTGCTCGCCGAGGGTGCGCCCGGTCTCGATCTCGCGGATCTCGCCGGGCCGCTCGCCGAGGTAGCCGCGCACGAACTCCTCGTAGGGCAGCTTGCCGAGGAAGCAGATGCCCTGGCTGTCGCGGCGGTCGTGGTTGGGCAGGCCGAGCTCGCGCGCCAGGGCGCGCACCTGCGCCTTGGTGAGGCCGCCGAGCGGGAAGACGGCGCGCGCGAGCTGCTCCTGGTCGAGCTGGAAGAGGAAGTAGGTCTGGTCCTTCACCGGATCGACGCCCCTCAGCAGACGCCGGCGGCTGCCGTCGTGGTCGACGCGGGCGTAGTGGCCCGAGGCCACCTTGTCGAACCCCGCCCGGGCGGCCCCGAGGCGCTCCACGAAGGCGCCGAACTTGACGCTCCGGTTGCACAGGACGTCGGGGCTCGGGGTGCGTCCGGCGCGCAGCTCGGCCACGGTCCAGGCGACCACCCGCTCGTGGTACTCGCGCTGCAGCGGCACCACCTCGAGCGGCACGTCCACGGCCTCGCACACCGCCCGCGCGTAGCGCAGGTCGTCCTCCCAGGGGCATGCGCCGAGGTGGGCGAGCTCGTCCTCGAGCCAGACCTTGAGGTAGAAGGCGGTGAGCTCGTGGCCCGCGGCGTGGAGCAGCCTGAGAGCCACTGAGCTGTCGACGCCGCCGGAGAGGAGCACCGCGATCCGCATAGAATGATTCTAGCTAGGGTAGGGGCGCTCGGCGTGCGCCCACGGTCCGGGCGCACGCCGTGCGCCCCTACGTCGATCCGCCATGCAAGCCGCCGCCGAGACGCTCTCGCCGTACCTCCACTTCACCCGCGCCGAGTGGGCCGAGCTGCGCGCCTCCACGCCCCTGACCCTGAGCGAGCCCGAGCTGATCCAACTGCGAGGCGTCAACGAGCAGGTGTCGTTGGCCGAGGTGGCCGAGATCTACCTGCCGCTGTCGCGGCTGCTCAACCTCTACGTGGCGGCCACCCAGAAGCTGCACCAGGCGAGCGACACCTTCCTGGGCAAGAAGGCCGGCAAGGTGCCCTACGTGATCGGCATGGGCGGCAGCGTGGCGGTGGGCAAGAGCACCACCGCGCGGGTGCTGCGGGCGCTGCTCGCCCGCTGGGGCGACCACCCCAAGGTCGAGATCGTCACCACCGACGGCTTCCTCTATCCCAACCGGGTGCTCGAGGAGCGCGGCCTGATGCAGCGTAAGGGCTTCCCGGAGAGCTACGACCTGCGCCGCCTGGTCGAGGTGATCGCCGACGTCAAATCGGGCAAGGGGGAGATCCTGATTCCCGTCTACTCCCACCAGAGCTACGACGTCGTGCCCGGCGAGACCCAGACGCTGCGCCACCCCGACATCGTGATCCTCGAGGGCCTCAACGTGCTGCAGACCGGCGACGGCCGCGGCGACGGGCGGCCGCCACGGCTTTTCGTGTCGGACTTCTTCGACTTCTCGATCTACGTCGACGCCGACGCCCGCCACATCGAGCAGTGGTACGTCGACCGCTTCCTGACCCTGCGCGACTCGGTCTTCCGCGACCCGGATTCCTACTTCCACCGCTACGCCGACCTCTCCAACGGCGAGGCGCGGCAGGTCGCCCGCGGCATCTGGGAGGGCATCAACGGCGTCAACCTCCTGGAGAACATCCTGCCGACCCGGGACCGCGCCCAGCTCGTGCTCGAGAAGGGCGCCGACCACTCGGTGGAGAGCGTGCGGCTGCGGCGTCTGTGATCTCCGAGGAGCGGCCGCGTGCTACCGAACGTCTTCATCAGCTACAGCCATGTCGACGAGTCCTGGAAGAATCGACTCGTCAAACAGCTTCGGGTGCTGGCGCTGGAGGGGGTGCTTGAGGTCTGGGACGACCGCCGGATCGCCGTCGGCGACGACTGGCGTCCGGCGATCGAAGATGCTATGGAGCAGGCGTGGGTGGCTGTGTTCCTGATCTCGGCGGACTTCCTGACCTCGAAGTTCATCCGTGAGGAAGAGGTGCCGCGGATCCTGGAGAGGCGGGGGGCCGGCTTGCGAGTCGTTCCGGTGATCGTTAATTCCTGTCCATGGCAGCACGTGCCCTGGCTGGCGTCGATCCAGGGACGGCCGCGGGACGGTCAGGTCCTGGCACTGATGAAGCGTGCCAAGGCAGACGCCGCCCTCTCCGCCATCGCCGTGGAGATCGCCGATCTCCTCCGCGGGGAGGAGCCGTGGGCGCCCGGAGCTGCCGGGCGCTCAGATGCTTTCGTGCGCGCATATCGCCAGCGTCATGCGCACGCATTCTCCCACTGGGACTTGAGGAGCGTGGGCGTCGCCCAGCCTGGTGGCGTAGGCCGGCCCATCGCGTCGGGGCTCGACGCCATGTACCTTCCGTTGCGGCTGGCAGAGGGGTTTGACCTCGCCGCCACCGATGAAGGTAAACCGTTGCCTGCGGAGGAGCTGCTCCGAAGGAACAAACCGTTGGTCATCCGCGGCCCAGCCGGGGTTGGAAAGACCACCTGGATGCGCTACACCTTCAGGCGCGTGCTGCAACATCCTGGCGCCCTACCTCTGATGCTTGTGCTGCGGGACCTGGCCCGGCACTGGGCCCAGCCCGGATGCGAGGGCGTCGCGCGCTCCCTCGACGCCTTCCTCGAAAGCCGGATTGCCGACCGTCTTGGCAAGGGGTGTGAAGGCGAGCTGACGAAGGTGCTGGCTGGCACTGCTGGCGTCCGACCCGTGCTTCTGGTGGATGGCTGGGACGAGATCGGCCCCTTGGGGCGCGAGGTGCGCGAGAAGCTCCTGGGCATCATGGAGGAGCACCCGCGCCTTCTGGTCGTGGTAACCAGTCGCCCCTACGGTGAGGGGCGGCCCTCTCACAGCGAAGGCTTCGAGATCCTGGACATTCAGCCCCTCTCCGACGGTGAGATTGCCGCCCTGGCACATCGCTTCTTCCGCCATTGCTACGGGCAAGACGACCAGGCCGCAGAGGCGGAGGTCGACCGGTTCCAAGCTTCCCTGGCCCGGGTGGAAGGGATTCGGCCTCTGGCCCGTACAGCTCTGCTGCTCACCATGATGCTTCTCATCAGCCGCTCCGGGCCGCTACCGGACAAGAGGCATCAGCTCTACCAGGCGTGCATCGAGAACCTTCTGACAGCCCTTCCCGAAAGGAAGGCTCAGGAGGGAGCGATCCTCAGTCGCGACCAGTGGCGGCCCTCCGACAGCGACGAGCGACTACGAGCAGTCGCCGCTCTGGCGGCGGGGCTTGAACCATCGAGATTGTGGGCCCCAAAAGGCCCCGTCGTGGCCACCTGGGAGAAGCTGGCCACTCTGCTCCCGGAGAGCTGGTCCGAGGAAGAGCGGCTGGGGTTTCTCGCATGGCTCGCCGGCCCTGCCGCCCTTCTCACCGAAAATGCCGATCGCACCCTGGGCTTCACCCACCTTATCTTCCAGGACTACCTCACGGCCTGGAACCTTCACTCCACCACCGAGGGGACGGCGGCCAGGAGCGAGGGCTTTCGCCGACGGCTCACGCACCGCACTTCGTGGGACACGCTCCGGCTCTGGGGGGCACTGATCGCCCGCCAGAACAGGAGTTGGCTGGAGGCGGTGTTGAGTGATCTGCCCCATGCGAAGCCTGGAGGCCTGTCGGTCTCCGGAATGATGTTCGCAGACGGCCTTGGCTCAGACGCGCAGCTCCAGGAGTGGGCGGAGCTGTTGTTTCGGGAGCTGGACAGGGGATGGCCCTGGGAGATCGAGTCCTGTCTCAGTGCCTGGGCAGTATCGAGCGAAGAGGAGCGGCGGGAGCTGGTGGGTGGCTGGTTCCGCAAGCGTGCGCTGGCGGCGAGCTGGCTCGCGTGGTATCGCTTGGAGCAGGCGGCACGAGAGGGTTCGTTCAGCTCGGAGCTACCGGTGCCGAATTCGGGCTCTCTCGCGGCGGAGATCGTCGTCAATGCGCCTCGCAACCCGGTGGCAAGCGGTCGTACCCTGGGCGCCGGCCGGATCTTGAACGCGGGCGCGCCGCTATGGCCGCGCGATCGTTCCTGCGTGGGCATGCTCCACCTCTGGCCGGGCGCGAGGCGCCTGGAAGGCCTCCGCCTGCAGCTCGCGGCGTCTGCCGGAGCCGGGCAGCCTGAGCTGGTTGAGCTTGCACGGGTTTCCTTGTCGCGTCGTGGCTTCGGACGGATGGGGGGGATTCAACCCGACACGCCCATTTCTGAATGGCAGACGACTCTCTATCGCCATCTCGCGGACGAGCTCAGCCGCACGCTGCCTCGGGAATTTGCGGCAAAGCTTGCCCGCAGTGCAGGTTCCTACGCAGATGATCACTATGGCGGATTTCTCTTCGCCGCAATCGACCCGGGAGACGACGACGGCGGCCTCGCTGACGCTTCCGATCGTGGTTACGAGCTTGCAGAAATCGCGGCCCCGTTGCTGGCCGGGGACTTCTTCGCCTGCTCAGGGCGGCTCATTGCTCTTGAGGCGATCCGGAATCTCTACAGCGCCCCCGCCGGCGTATTGGCGGACAGTCTGGCTTCCGAGCTGGCGAAGGAGCTCCAGCTCGAAGAGGACACACCTTGGCTCCAGGCTTTCGCCCACGCGGATCTGCTTTCTCTGGGCCGGACAGTAGCGCGCAGCGTTGTGGCCTATGCGGACCTGCCCTCTACCTCGCCTCCCATCGCTGTACTGAAGCCTGCCTGCCATCTGTCCCTACATCCGGGCGCCGACCCTGCTCTCTTCGAGAAAGCGCTCCGGCGATACGGCCCTTTGTGCGACTCCGTCTGGCCCGCCCTCGCCCGACACCTTGCAATGCGGTCCACGAACGAGGACCGGGCGCTGCTGGCCGACCTCGCCGCACACCCGGAATTGCGCCAGCCGCCCATGTCGTGGGGCCTCCAGTACATCGTAAGGGGAGACGTGCTCCTGGACGACGGAACCGAGGTCACCCTCGATGGCCTGTGCGATGAGTGGGGCCTTGACCACTTGCCCTATCTGGAATAGAGGTCGAGTAGTGATGCTCGTAACATCGCTACGGCTGAACGGAGCGTTCATCACCGCGGCGCCGGCGTCGCCTCGACCACGGAGCCGAAGAAGAGCGCGTTCAGGAAGAGCTTGTTGGTGCCGTACCAGAAGCCGCGGAAGTTGGGGTCGTCCACCATGCGCACCACCAGCCCGCCTCCCAGCCGCTCGGCCACCACCGCGGGCCCGCCTTTGAGCTTCCGCAGGTTGGCCTCGGAGACGTAGCCCGCCAGCAGCGGCTCCTCGGCGTAGCGCACCACCGTGACGTAGGGGTTCGTCTGCGGCTCGAGGACGAGCGTGCTGCTGCGGAACACCGGCAGCGACGCGCGGCGGTAACCGTAGGCCAGGGGATGGGTGACGTCGAGCTCGGCCGCGAAGATGGCGCCGCTGATCGTCTCGGCCTCGCGCCGCTGGCGGTGCTCGGCGTAGGGCAGGCGCTGGGGCGTCTCCTCCTCCTTCTCCTGCTCCTTCTCCTCCTGCTTCTCTTCCGCACCGGTCTGCGCCTTGGCGGCGCCCTCCGCCTCCGAGTCCCCCTCCCGGAGGAGGCCGCGGGCCGCCACCGCGGCGCCCTGGGTGGCGACCAGCACGCCGCCTCGACGCACCCAGCCACGCAGCCGCTCCCGCAGCTCCGGCGGGGCGTCGCCGTAGTCGCCGTCGACGAAGATCAGGTGGCTGTACTCGCCGAGGTCCGCGGACTTCAGCAACGAGCGCTCGAGCAGCGTCACCGGGACGTGGAAGCGCTGGTCGAGCAGGTGCCAGATCTCCCCCACCTCGTAGGGCGACACGCCGTCGCCGACGACGATCGCCGCCTCCGGCAGCGCCAGCGGCCGCAGGCTGGGGCTGCCGACGTCGATGCCCTCGGGCGTCAGGCCGGTGGTCAGGGCGAAGACGTCGACCGCGTCCTCGTCCGCCGCGGCGCGCAGCAGCGCGCCGACGTCCGCTCCGGCGTCCTGGATGCCCAGGGGGACGACGATCGTGCCGTAGCCGAAGCCGCGCGGGCCCTCCGCGGTCTCGGCGGTGAACGGCTCGACGGCGACGCGGGCGCGGACCTCGGCCGCCAGCAGGCGGTAGAGCGCCCGCGGCGCGAAATAGCCGTCCCAGGCGAAGGCGTAGGCCACCACCCGGCCGTCGCCGCTTACGAAGCGTCCACGCGGCGGCGCCGGCTCGCCGACCTCCTCGCCCAGCAGACCGGGCTCGAAAGCGTCCCGGTCGAGGGCGTCGAAAGGCAGGCCGAAGGCGAGCGGCAGCGTCCAGGCCGAGACGTCGTAGAACGTCGAGTCGGCGAAGGAGACCGGCTTTTCGAACATCGCCCGGATCAGCCGGCGCTGCGGCTGCGCGAGGGGCACGGCCCAGGCCGAGCCCGGCTCGTAGCGCACGCCGCCGCGCTCGACCGGACGCGCCAGGGCGTGGACGCGCACGGCGTGGCGGCGCAGCAGGTCGACGAAGAGGTGGGCGCGCACGGCGTCGTCCGGCTCGCCGACGACGTAGGCTCCGACCTCCTTCTCCCCCGCCCCGTCGCGGTAGAAGTCGGCCTGGTAGGCGAGCAGGTCCCGGCGCTTGTCGAGGGCCGCGCGCAGGGTCGAGAGCGAGGTCGTGAACTGGTTGCGGATGGCGAAGGGGAAGCGCAGGTCGCCGTTGATCGTCTCCTGCACGTGGCCGCGGGCGCTCCCCTGCTCGAAGAGGATGCCCACGGCGCCGTTGACGTCGGGATAGGTCGAGCCCTTGCCGTAGTAGAAGTCGTCGAAGACCTCTTCGGTGAAGTAGAGGCTGCCGATGGCGTCGAGGGCCGCGGCGTGGTAGCCCGCGATCTCGCGGGTGAGCTCGAGGTTGCGCTGCGGGGTGAGCGGGTTCTGGCGCACCGGAATGCCGGGCTGGAAGAAAAACGTCTGGTTCGACCCCATCTCGTGGAAGTCGGTGAGCAGGTTGGGCTTCCAGCGGTGGAAGGTGGCCAGCCGCGCCCGGCTCTCGGGGTGGACCAGCGGCAGCCAGTCGCGGTTGAGGTCGAACCAGTAGTGGTTGGTGCGGCCGTTCGGCCAGCCCTCGACGTGCTCGCGGTGGCGCGGATCGCCCACCAGCACCCGCCCGCGGTGCATGTTGGCCCACTGCGCGAAGCGCGCCAGGCCGTCTGGGTTGAGGCTCGGGTCGAGCAGGATCACCGCGCCGGCCAGCAGCTCCTCGATCTCCTCGCCGCGCGCCGCTGCCAGGTGGTAGGCCACCAGCAGCGAGGCGTTGGCGCCCGAGGCCTCGTTGCCGTGGACGCTGTAGCCCAGGTACACGACCACCGGCATCCCGGCGGTGTCCGGCCGCGGCGCCGCGGGGTCGCCGAGCCGCAGGTGCTCGTCGCGGATCGCGTCGAGCCGCGCCAGGTTCCGCGGCGAGGAGATCGTCAGCAGCAGCAGCGGCCGCTCTTCGTACGTCTTGCCGGTGACCTCGATCGCGACGCGGTCGGAGTGCGCGGCCAGCGCCCGCATGTAGGCCACGAGCTGGTCGTGGCGCACGTGCCAGTCGCCCACCTCCCAGCCGAGGACGGAGGCCGGCGTCGGGACCTCGGGGTCGTAGGCGACGCCCGGGGGCAGGTAGTCGGTGAGCTGCGGTTGCGCGGAAACCGCGACGGGCAGGACGGCGAGGACGGCAAGGACGACGGCCAGCTTCTTCTGCATGGGTTCTCCTGAGGGCTTGCGTACGAGCTCCGGCGGGGACGCTACTCTAACCGCTCGCCGCCGCGAAGACAAAACCAGGCGAGCCGCCGCCAGCATCTGTGGCGAGGTCAGCCGAGGAGCAGGATCTTCGCCATGGCAGACTCATACGCCGAGGATGCCGCGGCGCTCGGGCCGGCGCTGCGCGCCCACTCCGATTTCGGGCCGCGCCGCGGCGGGACTTGGGCTGGTCGGAAGTACACTCCCACGGCCGCAACGTGCTATGATCTCCAGTTGTCGAGGCGACCGTTGCGGGAGCCAGACGTCATGGGAATACACGAATTGGTCATCGAGATGACGCTGCTGGAGCGGCGGCTGACGCTCTACGAGGAGAAGTACGGCATTCTCAGCGAGGACTTCTACTCCGCGCTCACGGCGGGCAAGCTCTCCCACTTCGACGCCTTTGACGAGACACGTGCCGACTTCAGCCGCTGGAAGGGTATCTACGAAACGTGGCTACGACGCAAGAAGGCCTACTCCCGGAAGCTGGAGCACCGTACGTGCCACTCGCCCACCTCCCAGCCCAGGGCCGTGCTCGGCGTCGGGACCTCGGGCACCTTACTGGCCGGATTCGGTACCCTGAGGTCTGCGGCGAGGCGTCTCGCCGCCTCATCGGAGGGTACAATAGCCTTCACATGCCGGTCCCGTCGGACCGGAGGGCGAGCACGGAGGCTCGCCCTACGCCGGAGTGTCCGGAGTAGCCGGCGCGCTGATGGCTGCACGGATCACTCCGGAAACGCGAGTTTGGTCAGTCTCCCCTGAAGATCCTTCAAGAACTCGCGAAGCTGGTCGACGGTGACGCCAGCAGGCGGCCTTGCGTCGCCGCCGATCTCCATCTCCGAAAGCACCCACGCCAACTGGGCCGGTGTCAGCCCCCCGTCCTTCTTGGCTGCATTCTCCATGGCTGCCTCGATCGAAAATCCATGCTTTTCCAAGGTCAACACGTCCACGATGTCCCGGATCTCGGCACGGGCCAAAAGGGCGCAGAGCTTGTTGGCGAGGATCTCCTCGGGTGGATCGACGCGGATCTGTCCGATCGAGAGCTTGTCTGGGAAGATCTGAGGCGCAAGATCGTGAACGAGATCGACGATCACGGACTCGTCACCGCGACGCAACAGGAAACGCCGGAACGTAGGGGCCGTTCTGAGCTCTTCGAGGGTCGCGCCGAGCTCATCCGAGATGTCGATCAGCGCAGACGCTCCATCCTCCAGGCGATCCTCGGTGGTGAAGAGATCGAGATCCTTGGTCGCGCGGTGGCCGAGGTGGAAGCCGGCAAGGGCCGCGCCGCCGGTCAGGAAGAAGCCGCCCTCGCGCCGGAAGAATCCCTCCAAAACAGCCTGCTGAAAGCTATCGAGCGGCATCGAACGCGAGACGCCCTTGCTGGCTCCAGCGGGTGAGCAGGAACTCCCAGAAGGCGCGCCGCCTTCCCAGGTGCTTGGCCAGCGCCGGCCACGAGTGGGCGACCTCCTCGGGAGTCGTGAACTTCCAGACGTCCGGATCCCGCGCCTCGCGGAGGAGCCTCCCCAGCAGGCGGGCTCTCTCCGGCCGCGAAGCCGTCGCCAGGCGACGGCGCAGCTCGGCGACCGTCATCGGTTCGTCCCAGAGGAAGTACGGGACGGCCGACGGGTCGTCAAGGTCCGTAGAAAGAGGCCCATCGCTTGCCATGCCGTGAATCGTATCACACGCTCCGGCGGCTCAGCCGAGCCGACGCCAGCCCTCGGGCAGCTCGAGCCGCTCGGCCCCGACGTGCTCGCGCAGGCTGTCGAGCGCCGCCGCCAGCTCGCCCTCGAACCGGCGGTCGCGGCGGAAGCCCGCCTCGAGGTAGACGGCCTTCACCTCGAGCGTCCCCCGGTCGCGGTGGACCTTGGGGTCGAGGCGGCCCACCAGCCGCCCGTCGTGGAGGATCGGCAGCACGTAGTAGCCGAACTCGCGCTTCTTCGGGGGGACGTAGATCTCGATTCGGTAACGGAAACCGAGCAGGTCCTCGGCGCGCCGGCGCTGCCACAGCAGCGAGTCGAAGGGGCAGATGAGAGTCGTCCCCCGCGGCTCGGGGAGGGTGTCGAGCGAGTCCAATTGCTCGGGAAGGGCATAGAAGGCCCCGCGCTGCCCGTCGACGCGCACCTCGACGATCCGCCCGTGCCTCAGGTTGCGCGCGATCACGCGCCGGCGGTCCGGGGCGTGCAGGTCAGGCGCGGTGAAGTAGTTGGCGAGGTGCCGCTCGCCGGCGATGCCGTTGCCGGCAAGACCGGCGAAGAGCCAACTGTCCTCGTATTCGGCGGGCGTCGCCGGAGACGCCTCGGGGTAGACGCGCTCGGCGAGGTCGTAGACGCAGCGGAAGTGGCGCCGCCGGGCGACCGCGACCCGGCCGTCGTGCCAGAGGAGCTTCAAAGAGCGCTTGTCCTCCTTCGGCAGCGGCATGCCGCCGCCCGGCGGGCCTTCGGGGCCGAATTCGTCGGGGTGCGCCTCGAAATCGGCGCTCTCGAGCGGGCCCTGCTCGCGCAAGCGCTTCAGCACCCGGCGCTTGGAGGCCGTCGAGGTGCTGTAGACGCTCCACCACGCCTTGCCGCTCCACTTCTTGGGCGGGAAGCCGCGCATGCGCCGCAGCCCGAGCGGCAGGTGCGAGATCGGCAGGATCGAGGCTTCGTGCCCCCAATACTCGTAGGCGAAACGGTCGTCGTAGATCCAGCCGTCGACCTGCTCGCGGTCGTAGTTGCCGAAGCGGCTCCACAGCGTCAGGTAATGGGCGCGGTCGAGGACGCTGATGGTGTCGACCTGGAGCCCCCCGGTGCGCTCCAGGTGCTCGGTGAGGGCGCCCGGGGTCAGCTCCGCCGAGGCGCGGGGCGTCGCCAGGCCCTGGCGGTGGAGCCAGAGCCGCACGACCTGCTCGACGGGGATGCGCGGCGTGCTCACGGGGCGCGAGTCTCTCATACTCGTCCGAGCCTGCGGCCGTGCAAGCGCCGTCGCCTGGCCCCTCGTCCCTACCGGACGCCGCCCTACGCGGCGACGTAGGCGGGCGGGCGGCGTGACATAATCCCGTGGCGGCGGGAGCGGCGGCGGACCGCTGCGGGAATGCTGACGTGGAAATCTGGATCTGGCTCGCTTTTGTGGGCTTCGTGCTGTTGATGCTGGCGCTCGACCTGGGCGTCTTCCACCGCCGGGACCGGGTGATCTCGATCGGCGAGGCCCTGGCGTGGACGGGGTTCTGGATCGTCCTGGCGATCGGCTTCAACGTCGTCGTCTACTACCTCTACGCCGAGCGCTGGCTCGGCTTCGGCCGCGGTCTGCTCCACGAGCTCAGCGCCTCCCAGGCGGCGCTCCAGTTCTCCACCGGCTTCCTCATCGAGAAGTCGCTCTCGGTGGACAACATCTTCGTCATCGCGATGATCTTCGCCTACTTCAGGGTGCCGCTGGCGCTCCAGCACCGGGTGCTCTTCTGGGGGATCTTCGGGGCGCTGGCGCTGCGCGGGCTGATGATCGCGGCCGGCGCCGCCCTGATCGCGCGCTTCCAGTGGACGGTCTACGTCTTCGGCGGGCTGCTGCTCCTGACGGCCGTCAAGCTCCTCGTCGCCCGCCACGACAACCTCGAGCCCGACAAGGTCCCGCTGGTTCGCTTCGCGCGGCGTTTCCTGCCGGTGACCGAGGGCTTCCGGGGGAACCGCTTCCTGGTGCGCGACGCCGCCGGTTGGGCGATGACGCCCCTGGCGGTCGCGCTGCTGGTCGTGGGGTCGAGCGACGTGCTCTTCGCGATCGACTCCATCCCGGCAATCTTCGCCGTCACCCGCGACCCGTTCCTGGTCTTCACCTCGAACGTCTTCGCCGTCCTCGGGCTGCGCTCGCTCTACTTCGCGCTGGCGGGGATGCTGCACCGCTTCCGCTACCTCAAGATGAGCCTCGTCTTCGTGCTCGCCTTCGTCGGCGTCAAGATGATCCTCACCTACCTTTATCCGATCCCCATCGTGGCCTCGTTGGCCTTCATCTGCGGTCTCCTCGGCGTCGGCGTGGCCGCCTCGATCGCGGCCCCGGACCGCGACACGGCGCCCCTGGCCTCGCCGTTCATGGAGGAGCTCGACAACCTGCGCAAGATCGGGATGCGGGGCGCCCGGCGGGTGGTGATCCTGGTCGTGGGCTCTTCGGTCCTGCTGATCGGGGTCGTCATGATCGTGCTGCCCGGGCCGGCGACGCTGGTGATCCCGGCGGGCCTCGCGATCCTCGCCTACGAGTTCGTGTGGGCACGGCGCTGGCTCCTGCGTTTCCGCAAGACGGCGCGGCGCCTGGGGCGCAGCGTGGAGCGGCGGACCGGGATCAGGTTTCCGAGGCTGCGGCTGCGATCCCGCAACCGCCACCCGAGAGACGTGTAGACTGTAGACTGGGATCGGGTGATTGAGGCCGTGGTGAAGGAAAGTACCGAACGCCTCCGCCCCCGAGCCCGCAGACCGTTCCTCGAGGACGGCGACTCGCCCGCCGCGTTGCCTTACCTGTCGCTCGTCCGCAGCCCGGAGTCCCCGATGGCGGAGGCGGGCCCCAACGGCCGCTTCCGGGTGGCGACCTACAACGTCCACCGGTGGGTGGGCCGGACCGGCGGCAGGTGGAACCCGCGGCTGGCCCGCGACGTGCTCGACGAGCTCGACGCTGACGTGGTGGCCTTGCAGGAGGTGCTTCGCCCGGTCGACGGCCGGCGCCGCGACCCGCTGCCGGCGATCGTCGAGGAGTGCGGCTACCACCTCGCGTTCGTGTGCTCGCGCCGCCACCGCCACGGCGAGCTCGGCAACGCCATCCTCTCGCGTTGGCCGTTCAAGGGCGTGCTCACCCTCGACCTCAACTTCAGCCGCTTCGAGCGCCGCTCGGCGATCGCCGCCGAGCTCGAGTGCGCCGCCGGAATGGTGGCGATGGTGGCCACCCACCTGGCCCTGGTCGACCGCACCCGCACCAAGCAGGTACACGCGATCCTCGGGCACCCGCAGCTCCAGGGTCCGGTGGTGCTCTTCGGCGACATGAACGCCTGGCGCAGTTGCCGCGCCACGCGTCAGCTCGACCGCGAGCTCGACGAGCGCCACCACAACCGCGCCTGGCCGGCGACCTTCCCGGCGACCAGCCCGCTCCTCGCCCTCGACCGCATCTACGCCCGCGGCGTGCGGGTGATCGACGTGCGCACCCACCAGAGCGCGGCGGCGCGGCGCGG
>DASWIG010000594.1:0-3899 GCA_036397835.1 Thermoanaerobaculia bacterium | reverse complement strand
GCCGCCGGCGCCCAGGATTCCGAGCTGCCGCCGCGGCCGCTGCGCTTCCCCGACGTCCATCACGACTTCGTGGTTTTCGCCTACGCCGGCGACCTCTGGCGGGCGCCGTCCGCCGGCGGCGAGGCGCGGCGGCTGACTGCCCACGACGGCCTTGAGCTCTTTCCCCAGATCTCCCCCGACGGCCGCTGGGTGGCCTTCAGCGGCGAGCACGGCGGCACCCGCCAGGTCTTCGTGATGCCCGCCGAGGGCGGCACGCCGCGCCAGCTCACCTACTACGCCGATGTTGGTCTGATGCCGCCGCGCGGCGGCTGGGACTACTGGATCCAGGGCTGGACGCCGGAGGGCAAGATCCTCACGCGCTGCAACCGCACGCCCTGGTTCGAACGTATGGGGCGCTATTGCGTGGTCGACCCGGCGGGCGGCCTCGAGACCTACCTGCCCCTGCCCGAAGGCGGCAGCGCCTCGCTCTCGCCCGACGGCACCAAGCTCGCCTACACCCCCGTCGACCGCGAGTTCCGCACCTGGAAACGCACCCGCGGCGGACGCGCCCAGGACGTGTGGATCTACGACCTGGTGGAGAACCGCTCCCAGCGCCTGACCGACGATCCCGGCACCGACAACTTCCCCATGTGGACGGAGGGCACGGTCTACTTCACCTCCGACCGCGACGACGTGCTCAACCTCTGGGCCTACGACGTCGCGGCCGGCACGCAGCGCAAAGTGACCCACTTCGACCAGGGTGACGTGCTCTGGCCCAGCCTCGGCCCCGGCGCCATCGTTTTCATGCGCGAGGGCTACTTGTGGCGCTTCGACCTCGCCACCGAGGAGGCGGCGCCCATCCCCATCGCGGTCCACGCCGAGCTGCCGGCGGCGGTGCCGCACTTCATCGACGTCGCCGACGACGTCCAGGGCGCCTCCCTGTCGCCGAGCGGCAAACGGGCGGCCTTCGCCGCCCGCGGCGAGCTCTTCACGGTGCCCGAGAAGCACGGGGCGACCCGCAACCTCACCCGCACCCAGGGCGTGCGCGAGACCGATCCCGCCTGGTCGCCCGACGGCAAGCTGATCGCCTATTTCTCCGACGCCACCGGCGAGTACGAGCTCTACGTGCGCGCGCCCGAGAACGACGCCGAGCCGCGACGGCTCACCACCGGCGGCGACGTCTGGCTCGACTCTCCGCTGTGGAGCCCCGACTCCGAGCGCATCGCCTGGAACGACCGCGACCGGCGCCTGCGCTTCGTGGAAGTCGCGAGCGGCGAGATCGTCGACGTCGACGTCGGCAGCCGCGGCGACCTCGACTCCTACTCCTGGTCGCCCGACGGCCGCTGGCTCGCCTACCAGTCCTGGCACGACAACGAGCTGCCCGCCGTCGCCGTCTACTCGCTGGATGCGCGCTCGGCGACTCGGTTGGGGGACGGTCTCACCAACGATTACCAGCCCGCGTGGTCGGCCGACGGCAAGTACCTTTTCTTCCTCAGCGACCGCGACTATCAGCTCCGGTTCAGCGCCTTCGAGTTCAACTACCTTTACGACCGCGCCACCCGCGTCTACGCCGCCGCGCTCGACCCGGACGCCCCCGCTCTCTTCCCGTTCCGCAGCGATGAGGAGGAAGGGAAGAAGGAGGAGAAAGGCAAAGAAGAGAAGAAAGATGAAGATGAAGATGAAGATGAAGATGAAGATGAAGATGAAGACGGGGACCAGGACGGCGGGGAGAAAGTGCTGCGGGTGGTGGCGGAGGGATTCACCGGACGCACGGTGGCGCTGCCGGGGGTGGCGCCGGGGAATTATTTCGGGCTCCGGGCCGTGGACGGCGCGGTGTTCTACGTACGTTCCCTGAGCGGGAATCCGCCTTTTTCGCTGGTGCGTTATGACCTCGGCAAACGCGAGGAGGAAACCGTGCTCGAGGGCGTGCAGGGCTTCGACCTGACGCCCGACGGCAAGCGGCTCCTGTATTCCACCGGCGAGGGCTGGGGCATCGCCGACGTCAAGGCCGGGCTCAAGCCCACGGACGGCAAGCTCGATCTCTCAGGTCTGCGGCTCAAGGTCGACCTGCGCGCGGAATGGCAACAGATGTTCGCCGACGGCTGGCGCATCACCCGCGACTTCTTCTACGACCCGGAGATGCACGGCGTCGACTGGGAGGCGATGCGCGAGCGCTACGGCGCCCTGGTGCCCCACGTCGGCCACCGCTCGGAGCTCGATTTCGTTTTCGGCGAGATGATGGGCGAGCTCGAGGCCGGACATACCTACGTCGTCGCGGGCGACGAGCCGCGCGCCGAGCGCGTGGAGGGCGGCAAGCTCGGCGCCGAGCTCGAGCTCGACCCGGGCTCCGGGCGCTTCCGCGTGGCACGCATCTACGCCGGCGAGAACTGGGACGACGTTTACCGCTCGCCGCTCACCGAGCCCGGCGTCGGCGTCGCCGAGGGCGATTACGTGCTGGCCATCGACGGCGAGCCGCTGCGCCACCCCGACAACCCGTATCGCCTGCTCGAGGGCAAGGCCGGCGCCCAGGTCGAGCTCACCGTCGCGCCGACGCCGGAGACCGCCGGCGCCCGCAAGGTCACGGTGCGGCCGATCGCCGACGAGAAGTACCTGCGTTACCTCGATTGGGTCAAGAGCCGCATGGAGCTCACCGAGCGGCTCTCCGGCGGCCGCGTCGGCTACGTCCACCTGCCCGACACCGCGGTTGACGGCAACCGCATGCTGCAGAAGCTCTTCTACGCCCAGGTGACCAGGCCGGCCCTGATCGTCGACGACCGCTACAACGGCGGCGGCTTCATACCCGACCGCATGATCGAATACTTTCGCCGTTCCACGATGGCCTATTGGACGCGGCGCGACGTCGGCAGCACCCGCACGCCGACCTTCGCCCACGACGGCCCCAAGGTGATGCTCATCAACGGCTACTCGTCCTCCGGCGGCGACGCGCTGCCCTACTTCTTCCGCCAGGCCGGGCTCGGTCCGCTCGTAGGCACCCGCACCTGGGGCGGCCTGATCGGCATCAGCGGCGCCCCGCCGCTGGTGGACGGCGGAGCCGTGCTGCCCCCCACCTTCCGCATCTACGACACCGAAGGCAACTGGGTGGTGGAGAACGAAGGCGTCGCTCCCGACGTGGAGGTCATCGACCTGCCGGAGACGCGGATCCGCGGCGGCGACCCGTCGATCGAGAAGGCGGTGGAAATGTTGCTCGAAGAGCTCGCGAAGAACCCGGGCGGTCCGCCAAAGGTGCCGAAGCCGCCGGACATGACGCCTTAGCTCGCTGCTTCACGATGACCTCGTATCGTCCCTCCGACGTCGATCGCTGGTGGCGGGCGACGGCGCACCGCGTCGCCGCGCGTCCCGGGGCGGTGACCCGCGGCCTCGGCGCGCTGCGCTCGCGCGCCGTCAGCCAGGTGCTCGCCGAGGTCCGGCCTCAGACCGGCGCCCTGGCCGCGGGGCTCGCCGCGGGCGAGGAGGGGGCGCGCGCCGAGCTCGCCGCGGCGGCTGAGAGCGCGCTCGCCGCCATGCGCGCGGTGGTGCGCCGGGAGGCCCGGCGGGCGGGGCCCGGCAAGGCCACGCTGGCCGGCCTCGACCGCCTGTGGAGCCGCCCCGACGCCCGCGAGCACATGGACGACCCCGGACTCGCCCCCCGGCGGCGCTCCGAGATCCTCGCCGCGCTCGACCACTTCAACGCCGCGCTCGGCAGCTACGAGATCTTCGTCGACCTGCTGCGCCCGCTGCTGCGCCACGACGCCCCCACCCGGATCCTCGACCTGGCCTCAGGCCACGGCGGCTTCGCCCTCGCGGCGGCCCGCGTCGCCCGCGCCGAAGGGCTCGCCCTCGCGATCACGGCGAGCGACCTGCGGCGGGAGTACCTCGACCTGGGCGAAGCGGCGGCGCGGCGCGAGGAGCTGCCGGTGCGC
>DASWIG010000593.1:0-2964 GCA_036397835.1 Thermoanaerobaculia bacterium | reverse complement strand
TCGCGGTGGGCGTCCTCGGCCTCGCCGTACGCGCCCTGGCCGTAGAGCGTCTGCCCCAGGCCGTGCAGGCTCTCCGCGAGCGGCAGCGGCTGCGCCCGCGCGCGCCGGATCGCCACGGCCTGGCGGTAGAAGGTCTCGGCCTCGTCGTAGCGGCCCGTACGCTGGCTCAGCAGACCCAGGTGATGGAGGCTGGCGGCGACCTCGGGGTGATCGGCCGGGAGCGCTCGCCGCCGCTCCGCCAGGGCTTCCTCGAGCAGCGGCCGGGCCTCGTCGAAGCGCGCGAGCTCGAGGTAGATCGTGCCCATGGCGTCGAGCAGCATGCCGCGCAGCTCGGGCCCGGCGTCGAGCCGGCGGATCTCCTCGGCCCCGCGGTCCAGGACCTCGCGCACCGTCACCTCGCGGCCCGCCGCCTGCCAGGGATCGGAGCTCCGGAGCAGGTCGGCCAGGAAGCTCGCCAGCTCCCGCGCCTTGTCGGCCTCCAGGTGGGCGCGGTCGCGCTCGTGGGCGATACGCTGCGCCTGGCGCGCCTTGTCGAGGGTGAATCCCAGCAGCATCGCGGCGACACCCGCGGCCGCCGTGGCCGCCACCAGGTGGCGGCGCAGGAACTTGGCGGCGCGGTAGCGCAGGGTGTGCGGCCGGGCGAGGATCGGGCGGCCCTCGGTCCACCGCCGCAGGTCGGCGGCGAGCTGCTCCACCGAGGCGTAGCGCCGGGCGGGCTCGACGGCGAGCGCCTTGAGCACGATCGCGTCGAGGTCGCGGTCCACCTGGGGCGGCGGCGCCTCCCGCGCCAGGGCGCTCTCGATCTCCGGAGGCGTCAGGGCGCGGAAGAGGCGCGGCAGGCGGCCGGTCAGCAGTTGGTAGAGCAACACGCCGAGGGAGTAGACGTCGGTGGCGGTGGAGACCGGCTGGCCGCGGAGCTGCTCGGGGCTGGCGTAGTTGGGCGTCAGCGGCCGCGAAGACCTCGGCCACCTTGAGCCCGCGCTCGCTACGAGTTTCTTCGCGGACACCCATCCTGGGGTTTATACGACCCGCCGGTGGCTCAGGGTTGCGCGCGGGTCAGCTCGCGGTAGAGCCAGGCCTTGGCCAGGCGCCAGCGGCGCTTGACGGTCGCCGGGGACAGACCGAGCACCGCGGCCGTCTGCTCGCCGGTGAGCCCGCCGAAGAAGCGGTGCTCGATGACCGTCACCTGGAGAGGGTCCTCGTGGACCAGGGCCGTGGGCTGCAGGGTGTGGCCCGGCCGCTCGATCGAGAGGTAGCCGGCGGCGATCTTGCGCAGCTCGGCGTAGACCAGCGGCACCAGGGCCTCCGCGGCCCGCTCGTCGCCCGCGCGCCACTCCTGGAGCAGCCCGGTGATGTCCGGCGCACCGGAGGACGTCATCGCGCCTCCGGCAGGGCCTCGCGGGCGAGAAGACGCTCGAAGCCGAGGGCGACGACCGCGTACGAGCGCAGCCGCAGGTCGACGCCGAAGCGCTCCGCGAGCACGCCGCGGTAGCGGGCGAGTTGGACTTCGGCGGCGGCGAACGCGTCCGCGACCGGCTTCAGGGCGAGGAGCTCGGCGTCGGGCCTCTGCCGCAGCTCGTCGCCGGAGGGACGTCCGGGGAGGTCCCTGAGCTTGACGTACTTGAACTCCAGCAAGAGGTCCCAGAGGCTGCCCTCGCGGGCGTCCGGACGCCGGAGCAGACAGAGGTCGGCACGGCTCCGGTCGAGCTCCGGCTCGCTGAAGATCACGTAGCTGCGGTCCTTGAAGAGCAGCGCCAGGAACGCCGTCTTGACGGCGAGCTCGTTCATCCAGCGGTAGTCGAGATTACTGAAGCGGCGGAAGACCTGCTGCTCCACGTAGGCCGCCAGGGGCTTGACGTCGCCCTTCGTCATCAACGCGTGGGGGACGTCCTCGGGAGTATCGGGATCTTTCTCGCCGACCAGCAGGAGCCGGCGGACGTGGTCGATGTAGAGCTTGCGCGTCACCAGGTTGGGGGGAGTCAGCTCCAACTTGCCGCCGGAAGTCCAATTCCCTTTCAGAGTCAGCATTCCGAAGTAGTAGAGGAAGGACCCCAGGTAGGTGCGGTGGTGACCTTCCGACGTCACCATCTCCTCGAGGGAGAATCGATCGACGATCCGGTCGACTTCGATGGGCTCGTCCTTTTGCAGGACGTCCATCACGGCTTGCTGGCCGGGGATCTCGCGCGCAAGGTAGGTCAGCTTGCTCTCGTCCATGGACAGATTGGCGTCCAGCATCTGGGGAGGGTAGCCGCGGTAGCTCTGGAGCCAGTCGAGGAAGTAGAGGACGAGGGTCGGGTTGTAGACCTTGCCGTCAGCTTCCGGCGCGAAGCGGTAGCCGTTGTACCAAGTGTGCATCATTCCCAGCGCTTCGTCCACGGTCCAGCCGTCGGCCGCTGGCTGCTCCGCGGCGAGACGGACCAGCAGGTCGCGGATCTCTTCCTCCCGGAAACCGCAGAGGTCGTCGAGCTGCGGCCGCTGCGACACGTCCTTCAAGATGTTCATCCCGCTGGTGACGTCGGCCATGACGATCGGCGAGACCCCGGTGAAGTAGAGCCGCTCCAGCCCCCTGCCCTTCTTCGCCTGCTTGACCCACTTCATGAGCGCGCGCAGCGGCCCGTCGGCCCGCACCAGGCCCCGGTAGGCCTCAGGATCGGCCATCATGACTTCGTTGGCGAAGTTGTCGTACTCGTCGACCAGGAGGCAAAGCCGGTAAGGGGTCTGGCGGATCAGGGCGAGGAGGCCTTCGAGGTTGTCGACCGCGACGTCGCCCATGGTCAAGGACAGCGCTTCCCCCGGACCCGGCGACGGCAGGTGCTCGCGGTAGTCCGACAGGAAGCCCCGGATCTGCTGGTTCACGTAGCTGTTGATGACGAAGCCGAGGCCATGGGCCGACAGCTCCGGAGCGATCACCGAGAAGTCCCACTCGAGCACGAAGTAGCGGTGGGCGAGCTCGGTGGGCTCGGC
>DASWIG010000592.1:0-13402 GCA_036397835.1 Thermoanaerobaculia bacterium | reverse complement strand
CGGAGTCGATGGGGGTGAGCTGAAGGCCTTTCGCCGTCAGGTCCAGGGCCGCAGCGAGGCCCTGGAGCAGTTGGCGGTGGAGATGTATGCGCGGGGGTGCTCGACTCGAGACATCGAGGACACGTTCCGCGGCGAGGACGGATTGCAAGGTGCAACACCGCGTCGGCCGCAGAGTCGTCGCGAGCAGCCCCGCGGTCTGGCCCGGCTCCTGCAGGAGCGATCCTCAGAGCTCGGCTCCGGGAGCGAACATGAAGCTGACGCGAAGAAGCACCGAAGACGTGCTGGCTGGCTCGATTCCCTGTTCACGGCCACCAGCGCCGTGTGCGTCACCGGGCTCATCGTCGTGGACACGGCCACGTACTTCACGCCCGCGGGACAGGCCTTCCTGCTGCTCCTGATCCAGCTCGGCGGGCGAGGACGGGCACCTCGAACGGCTGAACCGGTTGGGCTGAGGCGGCGCCCCCGAGTCCTCAGGCACTCTCCCCGCTGAAGATCGGGCGCAATCTCCGCCGATCTCGGGCACCTGCCCGAGAGACGCCGACGTCTCCAGGCCCTAACCTTGTAGACGAACAACGGAGGTGCCCCATGAAGCGATACACGACCAAGCGATACACCGCCAACGAGACCGCCCAAGAGGGCATCTACTTCAACCCTCGCCACCTCGCCTTCCGGTCGCTCGAAGAGCCCGGAGTTCTTCCCGGCCGCGATGGTGACACCTACTTCCGGGTGCCGGCCCTCTTCCTGCTGCTGATCGGCCTGCCCCTGAGCATCGCCTACGTGATCTTCCTGCCGGTGATCGGCTTCGTGATGCTCTTCGGAGCGGTTGCGGAGAAGCTCTCCGGCAAGGGCCGGCGCCGCGGCGAGGCCGCGGCCCGGCGCTCCGAGACCGAGGTCGTCCGCACGCTGACGGTCTCCTTCGAAGACGCCGGCATCCGCGTCGAGAGCGTTCCCGGTCTCGGCGGCCCGGCTCCTTCCCGCAGCGCCGCCTGAAATCCCACGCGCGGCTACCCGAAAGGGTAGCCGCGGACCCTACCCGGAAAACCCCCCGAGACTCACCTTCCAGGCGTTGGCCCGCCGGCGGGCGGCGGCGAGACTGGTGCCGAGGAGACGATGGATGCGCTCCCGATACCACCAGCTCGCACTCGCCCTCGGCGCGTTCTTCGGCGCCGCGCTCCTGGCTGCCGGGCTCGCCGCCGAGGTCCCCATCGAGGACTGTCTCGCCTGCCACGTCGACGAGACCCTGACGATGACCTTCGACGACGGGGACGAGATGAGCCTCTTCGTCGACGAGGAGACCTACCTCGCCTCGGTTCACGGCGAGGCCCTCGTGTGCACCGACTGCCACCACGGCTACGAGGACGACCATCCCGGCGGCCGCGAGATCGCGAGCCGCCGCGACTACGTGATCGCCTCGTACGACCTGTGCAAGCAGTGCCACTTCGACACCTACACCCGCACGCTCGAGAGCGTGCACTACGAGTACCTCAGCGAAGGCCTCGACGTGGTGCCGGTGTGCGCCGACTGCCACGGCGCCCACGACGTCCAGGACCCGCACGAGAAGTCGGTCATGATCTCGCGCAGTTGCGGCACCTGCCACGAGGACGTCTACAAGGTCTACAAGCGCAGCGTCCACGGCGCGGCGCTGTCCGAGACCAACCAGGACATCCCGGGCTGCGCCGACTGCCACACGGCCCACGTCATCGCCCATCCCGACAGCGTGCGCTTCCGCCTGGTGTCGCCGGAGACCTGCATGCGCTGCCACGGCGACGGCGAGCTGACCGCCAAGTACGGCATGCTCTCGACCGTGGCCACGACCTACCTCGCCGACTTTCACGGCGTGACGGCGTCGCTGGCGGCCGCGTCCGCGGCCGAGCCCGAGCAACTGGTGGTCGTCTGCATCGACTGCCACGGCTACCACGACATCGCCTCGCCGAGCCTGGTGGGCAAGGAGGAGATGGCGCGGCGGGTCGAGGCGGCCTGCGCGAGCTGCCACGAGGACGCCACGCCCGACTTCTCCGCCGCCTGGCTCTCGCACTACCCGCCCGACCTCGACCGCGCGCCCCTGGTCTTCCTGGTGCGGCTCTTCTACCGCGTGTTCATCCCGTTCATGGTCGCGGGCCTGCTGCTCCAGGTCGGGATGCACCTCTACCGGGTCGGCAGCCGGCGCTAGGAGGAGCACGATGAACGATACGACCTTCGAGACAGTGGTCCGCTCCGAGACTGAGGCGCTTCCAGAGACGGAGGCGCGCTCCGAGGCGGAGGCGCGCTCCGAGGCGGAGGCTCTTCCCGAGGCGGTGGTCCGTTTCTCGCGCTGGGCACGCTTCGAGCACGTGCTGGTGATCGTCCTCTTCGCGGCGCTGCTGGTGACCGGGCTGCCGCAGAAGTGGCCCTACGCCGACGCCAGCCGCTGGACGATCGAGCAGCTCGGCGGCATCTTCGCCACGCGTTTCATCCACCGCATGGCCGGCCTCGTCTTCAGCGCCCTCGTCGTCGTCCACCTCGCGCGGGTGCTCTGGGGGGTGCTGACCCGGCGCTTCCAGCCCTCGATGTTCATCACCCGCAAGGACTTCCGCGACGCCGTCGACAACATCCGCTATTACCTCGGCTACGCCGAGTCGGAGCCGCGCTTCGGGCGCTTCGACTACCGCCAGAAGTTCGAGTACTGGGGAATGATCTTCGGCAGCGCGGTGATGGTGGCGACCGGCTTCATCCTTTACTTCCCGATCTTCTTCGCCCGCTGGCTGCCGGCGGAGCTGATTCCGGCGTCGAAGGTGATGCACAGCTACGAGGCGCTGCTGGCGTTCCTCATCGTGATCGTGTGGCACATGTACAACGCCCACCTGAATCCCACGACCTTCCCCTTCGACGCCAGCATCTTCACCGGCAAGATCACCGCCGAGCGGCTGCGCCACGAGCACCCGCTCGAATACGAGGAGCTCGAGCGAGGCGCCGCGGAACCTCCCGCTAAGGAATCCCCAGACGGCGGCGCTTCTCCCACAGCGCCTTCCGGCTGATGCCGAGGATCGCCGCCGCGCGTGCCTGGTGGCCGCGGGCGTAGGCGAGGGCGCGCACGACGTGCTCGCGCTCGACCTCGCGCAGCGGACGCGGACGCGGCTCCCCGGCGCCCTCCGGCGGCTCGGGATCGAGCTCCTCGCCCGCGGCCAGGATCAGCGCCCGCTCGAGCACGTTGCGCACCTGGCGCAGGTTGCCGGGCCAGGCGTAGTCGGTCATCCACCGCCGCGCCCGCTCGCCGAGCCGCGGCAGCGGACGCCCGAAGCGGCGCGCCAGGTCGGCGAGCAGGAAGGCGCAGATCGGCTCCAGGTCGCCGCGGCGCTCGCGCAGCGGCGGCAGGCGGAAAGCGAGGACGTCGAGGCGGTAGTAGAGGTCGTCGCGGAAGGCGCCGTGGGCGACGCGCTGCGCCAGGTCGGCGGCGCCGAGCGCCACGAAGCGCACGTCGGCGGCGCGCTCGCGCCCGCCCAGGGGGGCGTAGCGCCGCTCGGCCACCAGGCGCAGCAGCTTGGGCTGGGCCTCGAGGGGCAGCTCCTCGACGTGGTCGAGCACCAGGGTGCCGCCGCGGGCGCGGCCCACCCGGCCCTCGGAGGGGCGCTCGGCGCCGGTGAAGGCGCCGGCCGCGAAGCCGAAGAGCTCGCCCTCGAAGAGCGTCGGCGGCACCACGCCCGGGTCCACCTCCACCAGCGGCCCGGCGCGCCGCGGGCTGGCGCGGTGGAGCGCCCGCGCCAGGGCGCTGCGGCCGGTGCCCCCCTCGCCGAGCAGCAGCACCGGCGAGTCGCTGGCGGCGGCACGCTCGATGCCGTGGAGGCAGGAGGCCAGGGAGGGCGACGCGGCGACGAGCGCGGCGATCGCCTCCTGCTCGGCCGGCTCTTCGCCGGTCGCCCGCGCGTCGGAGCTCACACGAACTCGGCCGTGATCTCGGCCGCGTCGGCCCACAGGCCCTCCAGGCCGTAGAAGCGGCGGCTCTCGTCGAGGAAGACGTGGATCACCATGTCGCCGCCGAAGTCGAGCAGGACCCAGTGGGCGTGGTCGTAGCCCTCCACGTGCAGCGGCCGCACGCCGGCGGCGCGCAGCCGTTCGAGGATCGAGTCGACGATCGCCTGCACCTGGCGCTCGTTGGTGCCGCTGATGATCAGGAAGTGGTCGGTGAAGTCGCTCACCGGGGCGAGATGGAGCACCTTGACGTCTTCGGCCTTGCGGTCGAGGGCCGCGTCGACGGCCAGGCGGATCTGCTCCGGCGGCTCCGGGAGCTCGGCAGGTAGCGTCTTCATCTGGGAGGGGTAGGGGTCGGTCGGGTGGTGCGGAGAGGACGATTCATGAGGATCGATAGAGGCCGTATTTTCGCAGGTAGTCTATCACCAGCGGCGGCACCTGGTCGGGCGACACGTCCTCGCCGCGCCGCAGGCGCTCTCGCAGCTCGCGCGAGGACACCGGGCACGGCTCGTTGGCCACGAAGCGGAGACCGCCGCGGGCACGCTCCTCGGCCAGCCGCGGCGCCATCTCCCCGCTCTCCCAGCCCGGACGCACCATGACCGCCAGCTCGGCCAGGTCGAGTATTCTCGCCCAGGACCGAAAAGTGGTGAACGAGGCCCACGAGTCGGCGCCGATCAGCAGCACCAGCTCGGCCCCCGGCAGCTCGCGGCGGAAGTGCTCCACCGAGTCGACGGTGTAGCAGACGGCGTCGCGCATCTCGAAAGGAGAGGCGTAGAGCCCTTCCTCGCCGAGCAGCGCCAGCTCGACCATGGCGAAGCGGGCCAGGGCCGGGGCGTGGCGTTCGCCCTTGTGGGGCGGCCTCGCGGTGGGCAGGTAGATCACCCGCTCGAGGCCGAGGGCGGCGCGCGCCTGGCGCACCGGCTCCAGGTGGCCGCGGTGGATGGGGTCGAAGCTGCCGCCGAAGAGTCCGATCTTCACGTCGCGCCCTCGCCGACGAGCGCCTCGCGTGCGCGGGCCTCGCGGAGCTGCCCGCGCAGCGCCGCCAAGAGGTCGTCGAGCCCCTCGTGGGTCGCCGAGCTGATCTCGAGATAGGGCAGGCCGCGGGCCGCCGCCGCCTGCCGCAGGCGGTCGCGGCGCGCCGCCACCGCCGCGTCGCGCTTGGATCCTACGACGAGCCGCGACCGCTCGAGGAGCTCGGGGTCGAAGGCGGCGAGCTCGCGCTCGATCGTCGCCAGGTCGGCCGTCACGTCGCCGGGCCCGCCGTCGGGGCTCGAAAGGTCCACGAGGTGAACGAGCACCCGGCAGCGCTCGACGTGGCGCAGGAACTGGAAGCCGAGGCCCGCCCCCTGGGCGGCGCCGGCGATCAGGCCCGGCAGGTCGGCGACCACGAAAGGCTCGGCGAGCGGCCCCTCGGCCACCACCCCGAGCTGCGGCACCAGGGTGGTGAAGGGATAGTCGGCGATCTTCGGCCGCGCCGCCGAGATCGTCGAGATCAGCGTCGACTTGCCGGCGTTGGGCAGACCCACCAGACCGACGTCGGCGAGCAGCTTGAGCTCCAGGCGCAGCGTGCGCTCCTCGCCCTCCTCCCCCGGCGTCGAATGGCGCGGCGTGCGCTGGGTGGGCGAGGCGAAGCGGGCGTTGCCGCGGCCGCCGCGGCCGCCGCGGGCGGCATCCAGCCGCGCGCCCTCGGCGAGCACCTCGCCGAGGGCGTCGCCGGTCGCGGCGTCGAAGACCAGGGTGCCCAGCGGCACCGGCACCTCGAGGTCGTTTCCGCTGCGGCCCGTCCGGTTGGAGCCCTCGCCGTGGCGTCCGCGCTCGGCGGCGAACCGCGACTTGTAGCGCAGGTGCTGCAAGGTGTTGAGGCCGCCGTCGCCGACCAGGAAGACCGATCCGCCGTGGCCGCCGTCGCCCCCGGAGGGGCCGCCGCGCGGCACGTATTTCTCGCGCCGGAAGGCCACGCAGCCGTTGCCGCCGCGGCCTCCCGCCACCTCGATGACGGCTTCGTCGAGGAAGACCATGGCTCACGGGGCGCCGTCGCCGGCGACGGCACGGGGCGGCCTCACGCTTACGGCGTTACTCTGGCGGCAGCACGTGGACGAACTTGCCGTGGCGTCCGCGGTCCTGGAACCGCACCGTGCCGTCGGACTTGGCGAAGAGGGTGTCGTCGCGGCCGCGGCCGACGTTGAGCCCCGGCTTGATCCGGGTGCCGCGCTGGCGCACCAGGATCGAGCCGCCGGTGACGGCCTGGCCGCCGAAGCGCTTGACGCCGAGGTTGCTCGGATTGGAGTCCCGGCCGTTGCGGCTCGAGCCCTGTCCTTTCTTATGTGCCATGGGAGAAGACCTCCGTTCTCAAGCGGTCGTGACGTCCTGGATGCGCAGGCGCAGCAGATCCTGCCGGTGACCGTTCTTGCGCCGGTAGCCCTTGCGCTTCTTCCTCTTGAAGACCACGACCTTGGGACCGCGCACGTCCGCCAGCCGGACGGCCTTGACCTGCGCGCCGTCGACCGTGGGACGGCCGAGGCGGACCTCGTCGCCGCCGCCGAGGAGCAGGACGCGGTCGAAGACGACGTCCGACGACTCCTCCGAGACGCCCGGGATCCGCTCCACGTCGATCACGTCGCCGGGCTCGACGCGGTACTGCTTGCCACCTGTCTCGATCACTGCATACATCTCTTGAGCTCCGCGGAGAAGCGCGCCGGCGTTCGGTGGGCGGACGAAGACGTCCGCCCGGGGAGCCGGACGGCAGGAAGCGCAACCTACCACGACCGCGCCGCCGGGTCAAGACGCCGGAACCCTCACCCCCAACCCCCTCTCCCAGGAGGAGAGGGGGCTTGCGGTTTACGGATGCCTGCTCCCCTCTCCCCCTGGGAGAGGGGCCGGAGGTGAGGGTGCTAGACTGCCGGCGATGTCGCCGCCGCGTCTCGCCGGCCTGATCCTCGCCGCCGTCGTCCTCGTCGCCCTCTCCGCCCGCGCCGAGGCGCCGCCGCCCGAGCCCGTGCGGTGGCTGCGCGAGTACCTCCAGATCGACACCACCAACCCCCCCGGCAACGAGCACCTGGGAGCCGAGCTCCTGGCGGCGATCCTCGCGCGCGAGGGCATCCCGGCGCGGCTGCTGGAGAGCCCGGAAGGGCGCACCAGCCTCTACGCGCGGCTGGCGTCGCCGGCCAGCGGCGGGCGCGCCCTGGCGCTGGTCCACCACATCGACGTGGTGCCGGCGGGCGAGGAGTGGCGCGTGGCGCCGTTCTCCGGGCGTCCCTACCGCGACAGCCTCTGGGGCCGCGGCGCCGTCGACGACAAGAGCCTCGGCATCGCCCACCTCGCCGCGCTGGTGGCGTGCCGGCGCGAGGGGACGGCGCTGACCCGCGACGTGATCTACCTCGCCGTGGCCGACGAGGAGCGCGGCGGCGGCCAGGGCACGGGCTGGCTGCTCGAGCGCCATCCCGAGCTCTTCGCCGGCCTCGAAGCCGTGCTCGGCGAAGGCGGCTCGAACCGTACGATAGGCGACCGGGTCGTCTGGTGGGGCATCGAGGTGACCCAGAAGCGCCCGCTGTGGCTGCGCATCGCCGCCAGCGGCCGCGGCGGCCACGGCTCGGGCTTCCACCCGGCGAGCCCCACCCACCAGCTCGTACGCGGCCTGGCCCGCCTCCTCGAGCGGCCGCCGCGCTTGCGCGTGACCGACGCCGCGCGCCACTTCTTCACGGCCCTCGGCGCCGCCGAGGGCGGCAACACCGTGCGCTTCGCCGAGCGCCTCGACGAGGTGATCCGCGAGGAGGGCCCCGCCCGGCCGCTGCCGCCCGGATTGCCCGTCTATTTCCTCGACACCGTGCAGGTCACCCAGCTCGACAACGGCGCCCAGGGGCCCAACGTCGTCGCCGCTCAGGCGAGCGCCTACGTGGACGTCAGGCTGCTGCCGGACACCGACGCCGAGGCCTTCCTGGGCGAGGTGCGCGAGGTGCTGGGCCGCGAGCTCGAGGTCGAGGTCCTGCTCGCGGCGCCGCCGGCGCCCGCCTCGCCCACCGACCACCCGATCTACCGGGCGGTCGAGCGCGTGCTCGCGGTGCGCGCGCCGGTGGTGCCGCTCTTCATCGCCGGCACCACCGATTCGCGTTACTTCCGCGAGCGCGGCATCCCGGCCTACGGCGTCCAGCCCTTCGCCCTCAACCCTGAAGAGCTCCGGGGCATCCATGCCGACGACGAGCACCTGCCGGTGGCGGCCTTCCTGCGCGGCGTCGAGACGCTGCGGCGCATCCTGGTCTCCTATGCCGGCGAGTGATACCCTCCATCCACTTTTCAAGGAGCCACCACGTGTCCGAGACGATCGACGGATTCATGCAACGCGTGCAGACCAAGAATCCTTCCGAGAAGGAGTTCCACCAGGCGGTCCACGAGGTCGTGGAATCGATCTGGCGGGTCATCGAGCGCACACCGCGCTACAAGAGCGGCAAGATCCTCGACCGCATCGTCGAGCCCGAGCGGGTGATCCTCTTCCGGGTGCCGTGGATGGACGACCGGGGCGAGATCCACGTCAACCGCGGCTTCCGGGTGGAGATGAACAGCTCCCTGGGGCCTTACAAGGGCGGCCTGCGCTTCCATCCCAGCGTGACCCTCGGCATCCTCAAGTTCCTCGCCTTCGAGCAGGTGTTCAAGAACAGCCTCACCACGCTGCCCATGGGCGGCGGCAAGGGCGGCTCCGACTTCGACCCCAAGGGCAAGAGCGACGCCGAGGTGATGCGCTTCTGCCAGGCCTTCATGGCCGAGCTCTTCCGCCACATCGGCTCCAACACCGACGTGCCCGCCGGCGACATCGGCGTGGGCGGGCGCGAGATCGGCTACCTTTTCGGCATGTACAAGAAGCTGGCCAACGAGTTCACCGGCGTCCTGACCGGCAAGGGCCGCAACTGGGGCGGCTCGCTCATCCGGCCGGAGGCCACCGGCTACGGCGCCGTGTACTTCGCCACCGAGATGCTCGCCACCCGCGACAAGAGCCTCGAGGGCAAGCGGGTCCTCATCTCCGGCGCCGGCAACGTGGCCCAATACGCCGCCGAGAAGGCGCTCGAGCTCAAGGCCAAGGTGCTCACCATGTCCGACTCGAACGGCACCGTCGTCGACGAGGAGGGGCTCGACCGCAAGAAGCTCAAGTACGTCATGGACCTCAAGAACAACCGCCGCGGGCGCATCGCGGAATACGTCGAGAGGTACCCCGGCGCGACCTACCTCGAAGGCCAGCGGCCGTGGACGGTCGAGTGCGACCTCGCCCTGCCGTGCGCCACCGAGAACGAGATCAACGCCGACGACGCCAAGGTCCTGCTCAAGAACGGCTGCTGGTGCGTGGCCGAGGGCGCCAACATGCCCTGCACGCCCGAGGCCGTGGAGCATTTCCACGCCGCCGGCATCCTCTACGGCCCGGGCAAGGCCGCCAACGCCGGCGGCGTGGCGGTCTCCGGCCTCGAGATGACGCAGAACGCCCAGCGCATGGCCTGGACGCGCGGCGAGGTCGACAAGCGCCTCCACCTCATCATGACGGAGATCCACCGCACCTGCGTCAAGTACGGCCGCGACGGCGATTTCATCAACTACGTCGTCGGCGCCAACGTCGCCGGTTTCATCAAGGTCGCCGACGCGATGCTCGACCAGGGCCTGGTCTAGCCGCAGCACCAGCCGCAGCACCTCGGCGGGACGCGCGCCCAGAGCCATGCGCAGGCCCATCTCCTGCGTCCGCTGACGACCCGCTGGATGATTTCAAGGCCTATGAGCCATGAGGGTTCTCTTGGATACGCATGCGTTTCTGTGGTTCATCAGCGGCGACTCACGGCTCGGCTCTCATGCTCGTGAGCTGATCGAGTCACAGGATAACGAGCGGCTCTTGAGCATTGCGTGCCTTTGGGAGATAGCAATCAAGATAAGTGTAGGCAAGCTCAGTATCGGCTTGCCGTTTCCCAGGCTTGTCGCCGATCACGTCAATGGGGCCGCGCCTCGACGCACGCCGCGTGCATCCGGCGCGCTTCCTCCGAGCTCTCATCGAGTATCCTCTCGCGGACCTCGGGCTCGAGGCACACCCGCGTCGCGCTCTCGATCTCCTGGCGCAGGCGCTCCGCCGAGAGGTGCCAGCGGCGGACCACGCCGTCCTCGGCCACGGTCAGCAGCCGGTCGCCCTCGGCGGTGAACGCCGCCGCCACGATCGCGGCGTCGGCCTCGAGCACCAGGGGTCGCCCGGCCGGGCTCCGGAGCCGGCGCACCCAGATCGTGCCCCGGCCGCGGACGGTCGCGACCTGCGCGCCGTCGGCGCTCCAGGCGATCGACCGGCAGTTCACGCTGTGCTCGGGGAAGCTCAGAGGAGCGCGCGGAGCGGCGCCGCCGAAGTCCGGAACGCCGGGCCACACCTTGGTGGTGCGGTCCGCCGAGCAGGTCACGGCGGCGGTCGCGAGCAGCGCGACGCCCGTGACCATCTCGAAGTGGCCCTCGAGCGTCTCCAGGTGCCGGCCGTCGAGCTCCCAGACGCGGGCCGTGGCGTCCTCCGAGCCGGTGATCACGCGCCGGCCGTCGGCGCTGAACTCCACCGCCGTCACGCCGCCCGTGTGTCCCGAAAGGACGGCCACATCGCCGCCGTCGACGCTCCGGACGCGCGCCGTGGCGTCCTCCGAACCCGTGACGACGTGGGCGCCGTCGGGGCTGAAGGCCACCGCGGAGACGGCGGCGGCGTGAGCGCCGAGGACGACCGGCGGGCGGTCGGCGTCCCAGATCCGGGCGGTGGCGTCCTGCGAGCCGGTGACGGCGAGCCGGCCGTCAGGGCTCATGGCCGCCGAGGTGACCGAGTCGCCGTGCTCGCCGAGGACCACCGGCCAGCCGTACGCTCCCGTGTCCGGGTCGGCCTTCCACAGGCGGACGGTCAGGTCCTGGTGAGCGGTGACCAGGCGCCGCCCGCCGGCGCTGAACGCCGCCGCCGTGATCTCGTTGGCGTCGTCGTCGACGACCACCGCGAGCATCGGGTCGTCCGTGAGCCAGACCCGCGCCGTGCCGTCCCACGAAGCGGTGACGACGCGCCGCCCGTCAGGGCTGAACGCGGCGTGGCTGACGGCGTTGGCGTGCCCGCGCAGCACCGCCACCTCGCCCTCGCCGTCGTCGTTCCAGACGCGGGCGGTCTGGTCTTCCGAAGCCGTGACCAAGCGGCGGCCCCGGGCGCTGAAAGCGATCGCGGTCAGGGAATCCTCGTGCCCCTCGAGAACGGCGAGGACTCGCCCGTCCTGGGCGCTCCAGACGCGCGCGGTGCCGTCTTCCGAGGCCGTGGCGACGCGAGTGCCGTCGGGGCTGAACGCCGCCGCCACGACCGCGTCCTGGTGGCCCTCGAGGAGCGCCGAGAGCTTGCCGTCCACCGTCCGGAGGCGGACGGTCGCGTCCCGAGAGGCGGTGGCGACGAGCACGCCGTCGGGACTGAAGACGGCGGCCGTCAACGGCTCCGTGTGTCCCACCAGCTCGGCCTCGAGCGCGCCGCCGACGTCCCAGACGCGGGCGGTCGCGTCCTCCGAGGCGGTGACGACGCGGCCGCCGTCGGGGCTGAAGTCGACGGCTGTGAGCGGCTTCCGGTGTCCCTCGAGGACGGCCTCGAGCTCGCCGGCGGCGCTCCACACGCGGGCCACGCCGTCGTCGTAGGCGACGACGACGCGGCCGCCGTCGGAGCTGAACGCCGCCGCCGTCACCGCCCGCCCGCCGGCCTCTCCCAGCGTCGCGGCCACGGCGCCGCCGTCGACCTTCACGAGCCGGGCGAGCCCGTCCTCGTAGGCGGTGAGGACGAGCCGGCCGTCGGGGCTGAACGCCGCCGCCGTCGTCGCCTCGGCGCGCTCGTCGATCGGCGAGAGGAGGGTGCCGTCGACGCTCCAGAGGCGGGCGGTGCCGTCGTTCGAGGCGGTGAGGACGCGCCGGCCGTCGGGGCTGAAGGCAGCGTAGCTCAGGCGTCCGTCGTGGCCTTCGAGCTCGACGTAGGCGAGCGACTGCTGCAGGGTCTCGCTCATGGCGGCGAGGGCGCGCGTCGTGGTCTCGGGATCGCGGACGTCGAGCAGCACCAGGGCGGCGCGGGTGGGATCGCGGGCGATCAGGTCGTCGGCGATGGCCACGCGCCGCTGGTCCTCGGCCAGCGCGCGCAGCCGCTCCGAGCGCGCGTAGAGGAAGGACATGGCCGTGGCGGCGAGGGCCAGGACGACGAACGCCGCCGCCGCCGAGAGCACCTTGCGCCGCCGTCGCCGCGCCTCGGCCCGGACGCTGGCGGCGACGAACTCGCGCTCGTCGCCGGGCAGCCGGTCGCCGTGGCGCTCGAGCCACAGGCGTCCTTCGCCGAGGGCCGGGCCGCGCAGCAGGGCCTCGGGATCGCGTCCGCCGCGCTCCCATTCCAGGCGCGCCGGCTCGACCCGCTTGCGCCACAGCAACAGCTCGCGGTTCTCGTCGAGCCAGGTGCGCAACCGGTCCCAGGAGCGGAAGAGGGCCTCGTGCGCCACCTCCGCCACGCGCTCGCCGCCCTCGCCCCGCCGCACCAGCAGGCGCGCGCCGGCGAAGCGCTCCATGGCCTCGCGGACGTCCTCGGGCACGGCGGACCAGGGCAGCGCCCGCCGCGCGTAATCGCCCCCCTCGTCGATCCGGGCGAGCGACACGAAGCTCCGGCGCAGGGCCTGCTGCTGCTCGCCGCTGAGCGGACGGGCGGCCCAGACCGCCTCGGCGGCGCGGGCCACCGAGCCCTCGAGACCGCCCAGCTTCTCGCGGTAGGTCTCGAGCGTCAGCCGGCCGTCGACGCGGCGGTCGTAGAGCTCGCGCAGGGCGAAGGCCAGCAGCGGCAGGGCGTCGTCGGTCTCGGTGTCGTCGACCATGGCGCGGGCGAGGCCGTCCTCGAGCTGGAGGCGGGCGAGCCGCGCCGGTCCCTCGACGATCTCCGGCAGGCGCTCCCTGGGCACCGGCCCCACGCGCAGGTCCGCCATCTCGAAGCCGCGCACCGCCGGGTACTTGTGGAACGTCCCGAGCAGGTCGGCGCGCACCGTGAAGATCACCATCAGCGGGCTCCCCGGCGCCTCGACGGCGGCGCGCAGCCGGCCGAGGAAGGGCTCGACCCGCGACGCCTCGCCGCCCACCAGCTCCTCGGCCTGGTCGACGGTCAGGAGCACCACGGCGTCGGGCTGCCGGGCCGCCAGCCGCAGGTCGCGGGCGAGGTCGCCGAGGGCGTCGCCGTCGGCTTCGAGGCGGCTCTCGATCTCGCGCCAGTCTCGCTCTTTTCCGTGCTCGACGAAGGCGGCCGCCAGGGCGGCGGCGAGCTCGCGCAGCGGGCGCCCGAGGGGACGGAAGGGCCGCGCCACGATCCATTCGTCACTACGGCGCAGGCGCGGCAGCAACCCGGCGCGCACCAGCGACGACTTGCCCGAGCCCGAGGCCCCGAAGACCAGCAGGGCGCGGGCGCCGCCGAAGCGCCGCAGGCGTTGGA
>DASWIG010000591.1:0-16882 GCA_036397835.1 Thermoanaerobaculia bacterium | reverse complement strand
ACGGTCGGCATCCGGCGCGATTACGACTACAAGCGGCTGAGAACCGAGGCCTAGGCGCACGATGATCCTGGTCGACACGTCCGTGTGGATCGACTACCTGCGCGACGCCGACAACGACGAGGTCGCCTGGTTCAAAGACGTGTTGGACCACGGCTATCCCTTCGGGATCACGTCCGTGATCTACCAGGAGGTGCTCCAGGGCGCCGACTCGGAGAAGAGCTTCGACCGGCTCGACGACTTTCTGTCGACCCAGGCCATCTACGAGCCTCTCGACGCGGTAGAGAGCCATCGCGAAGCGGCTCGGCTCTATTTCCGCAGCCGGCGCGCCGGCTTCACGATCCGCAGTACGATCGACTGCCTGATCGCCCAGGTGGCGATCGAGCACGACCTCCTCCTCCTGGCTCGGGACCGCGATTTTCAGACGTTGTCGAACGTCGAGCCCAGGCTACGGCTCTACACGGGCCCCTACCGGACCGGGTCGACGGAGTCTTGGGTGCACGAGCCGGAAAGCCCCTACGACCCCGAGCCGCGGTCTTGAGGATACGGCGTCCGCAGCGCGCCTCCAGGCGTCTGCAGTAGACCGGGAAGCCCCTCGGCCGGCCCGAGGCCCTTCTGGCAGCCCCGACTCCAGGGTGAGCTTGCGACGCGCGCTCATCCTCCGTCGGCCTCGCTGGTGACGGCCTTGGGCTCCTGGACGCCATCGTCCAGCCGGGGTGCCGGATCGCCGGGCCGCTCCGGGCGAGCCAGAACGAGCACGACGACCACCGCCGCCACGCCCGCCGCGACCCATCCGATCGACTTGGCGAGCGCCGAAGGACCCCGCCGGACGAGCGGCGCCAGCACTACCAAGGCCGTGACGAGCCCCAGGGCGCCCCCGATCATCAGACCTCCGAGAGCCTGGGCGATGCCGGTCCAACCGTCCGCCGCCCGCGGCAGGACGAAGCGCACGTACAGGCCACCGAGCAACCCGCCGAAGGCGGTGCTCGCCAGCAAGAAGAGCGCGGCGAGAAGGAAGACCACGAAGTTGGAGCGTCGGGTTCTCTCGTTCATGGCGGCGTCTCGTTCATGGCGGCGTCTCGTTCATCGCACAGGGCCGGCGTCGCGCTCATCCTTCGAGGAGAATACAGCACCTGCCGCCGATAGGCCGCGACGAGGAACACCTGCTCAAAAATCGTCCGCGCAGCGCTCGTAGCCCAGGAAGACCGCCGAGATCCGATTGTCGCGCGGCAGACGATAGTCCGTCAGCCGGAGGCGGGCGAAGTTCACGGTGCGGTAGTCGACGTTGGCGCCCCCCGCTCCCCGCACCTCGTCCCACACCGGCACGACGATCCCCTCTTCGATCTCCCGGAGCTGGTCGAGCGCTTCCCGTACCGCGGCGGCGTTGCCCACGCCAGGACGGCCCTCGATCCAGTCGCCGATCGACACCACGTGGTCGCCGGCGGCGTCGGGGTTGACGTAGGTGTCGCTGTCGCCCGGCGGCGTCAGGCTCGTGGCCAGCGTCGGCACGTCGTTGGCGCCGGCCCAGGTCAACCAGCCGAACTGGCCCGGGCCGCTGCCGTTGTAGACGTCGCCGAGGGCGTCGCCTGGTCCGTGGGCGTCCACCGTGGCCTGGTGGAGCGCGATCGGATAGAGCTCGCAGGCCCCGACCGAGAAGCCGACCGTCACCGTCGAGCTGTTGCCGCACAGATCCGCGGCGGCGACCGTCAGGACGTGGGCGCCGATCACCGCCACGTCGGTGCCGCTGGCGAACGGCTCACCGTCGAGCGTCGCCTCCACCTCGCCGAGGTGGGCGTCGGCGGCCGTGAAGACCGGCGTCACCACGTGCCGGAAGAGAACGCCGTCGGCGACGCCGGCGACCTCGATCGCCGGCGGGGTCTTGTCGATGGTGAAACGCACGGTGACGACGGTGCGGTTGCCGGCCGTGTCGGCGGCGTCCACCACGAGCACGTGGTCGCCCTCGGCGGTGACCACTGCGCCGCTGGCGAAAGGCGTGCCGTCCAGGGTGACGGCGACCGCGTCGAGGTTGGGGTCGCTGACCGCGATCGCCGGCGTGACGTCGGAGGCCGCGCAGGCGCCGTCGTCGACGCCCGTGACCGTGACCTCCGGCGGCTCCGTGTCGCCGTCGTCGTCGAGGATGGTGCCGAGCGCGGTGGGGTCGTCGAGCTCGACGCCGGAGGCGTTCGAGAGCACGAGCAGGAAGGTCTCGTCAGGCTCCGGATCGAGATCGCTCACCACCCGGACGGCGATCGCCGGAGCGTCCTCTCCCGGCAGGATCTCGAGGTAGCCGTCGACCGGTTGATAGTCGACGCCCGCGGTGGCGCCGCCGGCGTCGGCGGTGGCGTAGTCGAGACGGATCAGGCGCGCGGAGGGCTCCGAGAGCGTGAGCTCGAAGACCGCGTCGACCGTCCCCGAGCCGTCCGCGCCCGGGTCGCCCTCGATCACCGTGACGCCGGCGACCGTGAGCTCGACCGAGGCGTCGTCGTCGAGGATCGTGCCGAGCCCCTGGCCGTCGGCGAGGGTGGCGTTCTCGGGCAAGGAGAGGTTGACGAGGAAGGTCTCGTCAGGCTCGTCGACGAGGTCCGCAAGCACCTCCACCGCCAGCGGACGCGACAGCACGCCCGGCGGCAAGGCCAGCGTCCCGGCCGCGTCGACGTAGTCGGCGCCGGCGGTGGCGCTGCCCTCGGCCAGCTCGTAGCGCACCACGACCTCCTCGTCCGTGGGCTCCGAGAGCGTCACGTCGAAGAAGGCGAAGACCGACCCGACGTCGCTTTCGACCACCGTCACGTCCGCGATCGAGAGCGTCGGCCGCGGCAGGTCGACGCATTCGATCTCGAGGTCCGAGAGCACCGGGCTGGCGCCCGCCAGGTCGGGGCGCAGCGTCGCCCGCACCTCGACGAAACGGCCCGCCAGGGCGAAGGTCTCGCCGGCGACGACCGGCGTGAAGGGCCGCCCGCCGAGCCCGGCGACCGTCGCGGCGGACCGCGACGCCACGGTGATCTCGGTGCCCGCGGGCGCGCTCCCCTCCGGCTCTTCGTTCCACCTCGCCCGCGCCGTCGGGACGTCCTCACGGCCGCAGTCCTGGATCACCGTCCAGGTGCCGCGCGGCGACGTGTTGCGCAGCGCCAGGGAGCCGGTCATGTCCGAGTAGTTGTAGGGGTTGGCGCCCGGTATGGAGACCGTGAGGTCGCGGGCGCCGACCCGCGTCTTGCCGTCGTTGCCGACCGGTCCGGCCTGCGGGTCGATGCGGAAGACCTGGTTGGCCTGATCGGCCGCCACCCAGATCTTGCCGGCGGCGTCGACCGCCACGCCGGTCGAGCCCCGGGGCAAGCCGGTGACGTTGCCGACGAAGGTGCCGTCGCCGAGCAGGTGCCCGACCGTCGTGGTGGCGCAGTAGCGCGACGAGCTGACCCAGACGTGCTCGGCGTCGTCCACCGCCAGCCCCTGGGCGCAGCTCGAGCCGTGCTGGGTGAAGGTCTTGAAGGCGAGGGTCTCGCGGTCGATCCTCCACATCCGGTTGCCGCCGCTGCGGGTGACGTAGACGTCGCCCTCGGTGCCGAGGGCCAGGCCGTACGGGTCGGAGACGACGCCTTGACCGAGGCAGCGCAGCGACGCGCTCGTCGGCGGCGACACGCTCGGGTCCCAGCGCAGGATCAGCCCCTGGTGGCGCACCGACCAGACGATGCCGTCGCGGTCCACCGCGCCGCCGTAGCCGCCGCAGGCGAAGGGTCCCTCGCGGCCGAGGATCGCGCCGGTCTGGCCGTCGAGCAGCACGAAGACCCGCGGATTCGAACCGCCGTGACCGCTGACCCAGACGTTGCCGTCGCGGTCGACCGAGACGTGGCGGGGGATCGACGAGGGCACGTTGACGTAGTGGAGAATGCACTCGTCGCCGGCGTTCTCGACGCCGCCCGAGGGCCACGGCAGGACCTCGCCGTAGCGGGTCGAGGTCTCGATGACCCCGTTGCCGTTGCGGTCGATGCACTGCCCCTCCTCCACCAGCCCCACGTGAATGACCGTGCCGTTGCCGCGGTTGCCGGCCCAGACGCTGCCGTCAAGGCCCACGGTCGTGCGCGACGGGTTGGGGTTCGACGCGCTACGGCTGCCCGGCTTGGTCGCGTACTCGCCGAGCACGGCGCCGGTGCGCGTGTCGATCTTGACCAGGGTGCCCTTGCGCGAGGCGGCGATCCAGAGGTAGGGGAAGCTGCCGATTCGCTCCGTGAGCTGCAACTGGTCGCCGCCCGGCGGGTCGTGATGAGTGTTGAAGAGCCGTCCGCGGTCGAAGTCCTCGTCCGCGGTGTAGACCACGTCCTCGCCCGCCACCGGCTCGAGGCCCAGGTCGTCGTCGGCGACCGTGGCGACGCCGAGCGCGTCGGCGAGGACCGCGCCCTGCGGGTCCCGCAGACGCAGGAAGAAGAGCTCCTCGTCCTCGGGAGCGGTGTCGCCGTGGACCTTGACGACGACGTTCGCGGCCACCTCGCCGGGGGCGAAGGTGAGGGTGCCCGAGACCGCGGTGTAGTCCGGGCCCGGCGTGGCCGAGGCCTCGAGCGTCTCGTAGGCCACCGTCACCAGGCCGGAAGCCGCCGCCGAGAGACCGACGGGAAAGGCGGCGTCGACCGTCCCGGCGTCGCTCTCGAACACCGTGACGTTGCCGGCCGTGAGCGCCGGCGGCGGCCCGTCCGGCGGCGGCAGGACGGCGATCCGCAGGTCGGAGAGGATCGGCGTCGAGCCGCCCTCGCCGGGCCTCAGGGTCACGCGGACCTGGACGAAACGGCCCACGAGGTCGAAGGGCTCGCCGCTGGCCGCCGGCAGGTATTCGGTGCCGCCCAGGCCCGCCTCGCCGTCGGCGGCCCGGGCCTCGACCGCGATCGTGCCGCCCGGCGGCACGCGGCCCTCGGGCTCCGTGTTCCAGGTGATCGCGCCCCACCGGGCGCCGGGCTCGCCGGCGTCCTGGATCACCTTCCAGACGCCGCCGGGGGCGGTGCGGGCCGAGGCCTGACAGCCGGTCATGTCGCTGTAGTTGTAGGGGCTCGCCCCTTCGATCCGGAGCAGCGGCAGGTCGACCGCGCCGATCCGGGTCTTGCCGTCGGCGCCCAGCGCCCCGGCGTGAGGGTCGATGCGCGACAGGCTCGACGAGGCCGCGTTGGCGGTCCAGATCTTCCCCTCAGGATCGACGGCCACGCCGCTCGATCCCGCGCCCACCCCGGCGACGCTGCCCACGAAGGTGCCGTCGTTCTTCAGATGGCCGACGGTGCGGCTGCCGCCCCACTTGGCCGAGCTCACCCACACGTCGCCGCGGGAGTCGACCGCCAGGCCCTGGGCCGCGCCGCTGCCGTGGGAAAACGGACCCCATACCATGCCGCCGTCGCCGCGGATCTTGCGCACCTGCCCGCCGCTCGGAGCCGCCACCCAGACGCTGCCGTCGCCGTCGATGGCGAGGCCGTAGTTGGGGATCTTGAAACATCGCAGCGACTCCGGCGTCGGCGGCGAGACGCTCGGATCCCAGCGAAGCACGCCGCGGTGGATGTTCGCCGACCACACCACGCCGCCGCCGTCGACGAGCCCGCCGTAGCCGCCGCAGGGCAGGGGCCCTTCGGTGCGCAGGATCTCGCCCGTGGCGCCGTCGACGAGATCGAAGACGCGCTCGTTGCGGCCCCACAGGCCGCTCACCCACACTTTGCCGTCGCGGTCGACCGAGAGGTGCCGCGTGCCGCCGGCGGAGACCTCGACGTAGCGCAGGACGCACTCGTCCGCGGGCGTCGCGGCGTCGGGCCAGGCGAGGACGTCGCCCTCGCCGGCGGAGGTCTCGATCACCCCGTTGCCGTTGCGGTCGACGCACTGGCTCTCTTCCACCAGGCCGATGCGGACCACCGAGCCGGCGCCGCGGTTGCCGGCCCACACCGAGCCGTCGAGCGCCACGGTGGTGCGCGACGGGTTGGGATTGGCCACCGCGTCGGGGCTCGTCGCGTACTCGCCGAGAATGGTGCCGGTGCGGGTGTCGATCTTGAGGATGGTGCCGCGCCGGGAGGCTGCGATCCACAGGTTGCGGAAGCCGCAGCCCGCCGCTGCGAGCTGCAGGTGCGCGAGGCCGCTCGAGTCGAGGCCCTGGAAACGGCCCTGGAGGAAGTCGACGTCCTCGGTGTAAAGGACGTCGGTGCCGACGACGGGATAGCGCCCCTGGTCGTTGTCGAGGATCGTGGCGCGCCCGCGGTCCTCGCCGAGGACGGCGTTCTGCGTCGTCCGGAGCTCGACGAAGAAGGTCTCGGAGCGCTCGATCAGCCCGTCGTCGAGGACCGGCACCGAGATCTGCCGGCGCCGCTCGCCGGGGGCGAAGGCGACGGCGCCGGCGGCGGCTTCGTAGTCCTGGCCGGCGCCGGCGGTGCCGTCGGCGGCGGTGGCGTACTCGACGGTGACGGTGCGGCTGCTCGCGCCCGAGAGGGTGACGGCGAAGATCGCCTGCGTCGTGACGCCGTCGATCTCGTAACCGGTGGCCTCGGAGATCGAGACGTAGACGACGTCGTCGTCGGTGATCGTGCCCAGGCCCTGGGCGTCGGCGAGGATCGCTTCGGTAGGATCCCGGAGGTCGAGGTAGAAGGTCTCGCCGGGCTCGGCGACGGTGTCGCCGCGCACCTCGACGGTGACGCTCCGGCGGGTGATGCCGGACGGAAAGCTCAGGATGCCGCTCGCCGCCGCGTAGTCGGTCTTGTCGGCGGTGCCGTCGGCGGTGGCGTAGCCGACGCTCACGGTCCGGGCGGTGGCGTTCGACAGGGAGACGGTGAAGACGGCTTCGGTTACCCCCGTGTTGCCCTCGCCGACGGTAACGTCGTCGAGCGTGATCTCGGGGGTCGGATGGAGGACCGCGTCGACGTCGGTGGCGATGTCGTTACCGGGGTCGGGGTCGAGGCCGATCGCCCGGGTGGCGGTGGCGGCGTTCGCGATTTCGGCGACGGTGACGGGAAAGGGATCGGCGAGTCGGACGGTGACGGTGCGGGTTTCGCCGGCGCCTTCGGCGAGGTCGAAGGGTGGCCAGGCGACGGTGCCGCCGGACTGGCTGGCGCCGTCGCCGGCGCTCACGAAGGTCGTGTGGACCGGCAGGGTATCGGTCAAGGTGACGCCGGCGATCTCGCCGGGGCCCTGGTTGCGGGCGGTCAGGGTGTAGGTGAGGGTCGCCCCCGGCGCGGCCTCGGTCTCGCCGTCGTCGTTGGTCAGGGTGAGGTCGGGGCCGTAAATGGTGGTCAGGTCGAGGCGTTGGTGGGTGCCACTTTGGAAGACGGCGGTCTCGGGGGTCTCGACGCCGGCGATCTTGAAGACGACGGCGTCGCCGTCGCGTCCGCCTTCGATCTCAGGGGTCTCAGGGTCGTCGGCGGGGACGTCGAGGCGGTAAGCGGAGACGTCGCCGGCCGAAAAGACCAGGGCTTCGACGTAAGCGGCGCCGCCGATCCAGGCCGAGACGATCGTTGCGGAGGGCATGGCGTCGCCGTCGACAGCCGCGGCGCCATAGAAGCTCGATGGCCGGGGGGGTACGCTGGCGAATGCCCACGCCGCCAACAGGCCGCCGATGGCAACGATCCCCAAGCTTGATCTGCTCACCTATTCTCCTCCTTCGTCGATTCAAAGCTCGGCAGGGATATGGTCACGCCCTGCTACTGGAACGAGAAGATAATGAGGGCAACCCTTTCCGCGATCGCCAGCTCGGCCAGCTCCCCCCAGTAGGCGCGCTTGTCCCTCCGGAAGGCGACGAAGACTACGACGTGCGGGAAGTACTGGTGATTTCGAGCATGGCGGTACATGGCCTGCCATTGTCCTCGATTTCCTCCCCGGACGTATTCGTTGTAGAAAGTCAGGATGCCCAGCTTGAAGTCGCCTATTGCAACACCCTTCTCCGTAAGATTCGTTGGGCGGCCCTTCTTGAACAGAAAGTCCGGCTTTTTCTGGCCTAGCTCCGCGTAACTTCCTCGAGGATCGTCAGAGCTTTTCGGACATCGCCATCCATCCCTCTCGGGCCTGCCGGTACTCGGTTCGATAACGGTCTCGAACCACATAAACGACACGTCGACAAGGCCGCAAATGATTTTTCTCAAGGTGTTCTCGAAGATGATTCCCTGCACTCTCTCCACTTCACCTCGTAGACTGTTGAATCTGCTTACGGGCGCAAACATGACTTCAAATATCATATGCATCGCGAACCGGGTAAGAGTCTCGCCGATTTTCTCTGTGAGATATCCACGCGCCTGCTGAATCGCTGCCAACTTGATGCTGTGCAAGATTCCCTGTATGCTGAGATTGAGGTTCACCGTCATGAGGCTGAACAGTCCGCTGGGATCGCGAAACACCAGCGGGTTGGCGAAGGCGAAGTTGTATGGGTGCAGGCTTTCCGGTACGGTGAGATCCGGCGCCGCGGCGTCACGGGTCAGGAACCGGCCTACCCGGGAATCGTAGTCGCGGGCGCGAAGATGATAGAAGCCGGTCACGGCCTCGAGCCATTCACCGTGAAACCGGAAATCGCCCCCGGTCACCGCGGGAAGCGCCGAAGCCGGACCGGAGGAATGACGTAAGTTACCGAAACCGTCGTATTGGAAGCTGGCGACACGCGAACCGTGGCCGTCGCTCAGTCCAATGACCGAGCCCAGGGCATCTTCAAGGTAGTAAACGGGGCCGTCCGGACCGAAGCGGAGCAACGGCCGGTCGCCGGCATAGACGTAGCCCGCTGCGAGCGCGCCGGTAGGGCCGAGGATCAACTGGCTCGACTCGAGCCCGGTGCCCGCCGCCGGGGCGAGGAGAAAGCTCCGCTCGCCGGCGGCGGTGCCGGCGCTGACCCGCCGCCCGACTGCGTCGTAAGCGTAGGTTACGATTGGATCGCCACTTTCGTCACGGACGGCGCGTAATTGGTCGGCGCTGTCGTAGTCCAACGTCAGGGCGCTCCCGTCACGGTCCATCGAGCGCAACCGGCCGTCGGCATCGAATGAAAAAAACTGGTCTCCCGCTGGGCCGGCGATGCTCACCAGTTGCTGACCGGGGCCATAGCCGTAGGTCGAGATGCTGCCGGCGGCCGAGGTCTGTAGACGGTTGCCCGCGAGGTCATAGGCGTACGTCTTGGCCTCGACGAGCTTGCCGTCCGGATCGTGGTAGCGCTCACTCCGCAGCCGTAGGGCGTTGTCGTAGTCTAGAAGCACGTACGCGCCGCTCTCGTCGTCGATCCGGCGTGGTTCCCCGTTGGCACCCCGCTCGTAACCGGCCGAAGCCAGGACTTCGCCCGCAGCCGAGCGATGGACGATCGCGGTGATCTGGTCGCGCGCGTTGTAGGTGAGCTCCGTGACCACGCCGTTCGGCAGCACACGCCGGACAAGGCGATTCGCCCCGTCGTGCTCGAAGGTGCTCTGCCCGCCCAGAGGATCGCGTAGGGAGACCAGATTGCCCACGGCATCATAGGTGTATTCGGTCCGTAGTGGCGCAGCTCTCGCCGGCGATCGAAGCTCGACGGCGGTCACCTGCCCCAGGAGGTCGCGGGTGAAGCGCACCGTCGCGCCGTGGGGATACGTGATCTCTACGAGGTCGTTTTGCGAATCATACCGATAAGAGGTCTTTCCCCGCTCGTCGGTGGTCTCGACGAGCTGGTTGGCAGCGTCCCAGGAGAAGGTCGTCGGCGGCTCGCCCGAGGGCGTACGGCGTAGAAGTCTTCCCCCCACGTCGTAGGCGAGGTCGATCGTCACGCCCGATGGCCTCGTGATGACCGCCGGAAGATTGTCTGTTCCATAGGCTCTGCGCTCGACCCCGCCATCGGGGTATCCTATTTCTGCAATGTTGTTGCGATTGTCGTAACCGTAGAACACGAGCTCTCCCACGGGTCCTGTGACCCGCTCCAGATTGGCGCCGTTGTGCTCGTAGGTGTAGGGCGTGCCGCCGAGGTCGGTGGCGCTTGCGAGCTGCCCGATCGCATTGTAGGTGAAAACCCGCTCGTGACCGCCTTCGTCCGTCGTCGAGGTCGGATACTCGTCGGCGTCGACCATCGGGCTGGAGAGAAGATACGTCGTCTCGGTGCGGCTGCCATCCGGATGGATCGTGGCAATGGGCAGGCCGTGGGGCGAGAAGAGCAGCGTCGTCTCACGTTCCAGCGGATCGCGGATGGTCGTCGTGGTCGGTGTATAACGCAACGTCCAGGTGTTGCCCTTGGCGTCAGTGATGCTCTGGCCGCGGCCGTCGGCGCCGTAGGAGGTCCAGGTGCTATGACCGAGGGCATTGGTGCTTCGCGTCACCCGGCCGACCGCGTCGCGGCCAAAGCTCGTCACGGCGCCCTTGGCGTCGGTGATCGTCTGGAGTTGGCCGGCGGGGTCGTAGCCGTAGCTCGTAGGATGGTTCAAGGGATCTGTCTCTCGGAGGGGGCGCCCGGCGGCGTCGTAGGTGTAGGTGATTCTCCCGATGCCCTCGACGTCCCAGCCGAGCAATCGGCCGCCGGTCTCGAACTCGCGTCGAATGCGCCCGTAGGTCGGTCCCCGCAGCTCGATCCAATGGTCCGTGGCACCGTAGCTTCTCTCGGCCGCGAGCCCGTTGCTGAACTCGTCTGCCGTCTTGCGGCCCTTGCGATCGTAGGTGAAGGTGGCTGAATAGCGATCGGTTTGAAGGTTTCTTACGTTACCCGTCGCGTCGTACGCGGCGGTGGTGACGCTGCCGCGCGGACCGGTGATTTTGCGCGGCTCGCCGGTCGCTTCAAGGTCGCTATAGGTAACCGTCATGAAGGGATCGCTTTGAGAAAGAAGCGCTCCATCGGCAGCGTAGCTGTAACCGAACAGGGTGTTCCCGTTCTCATCGCGGACCGTCTCGAGATTGCCGCGGGCGTCATGATCGGCAAAGAGCTGACCGCCGCCGGGAAAGGTCAGCGAGGTGGCCTGATTGCTGCTGTTGTACGTGTAGTATGTAGTGAAGTCTTCGGCCGGAGCCCCGGCGGGCCGCGGGTAGGTCACGGCAAGAAGATTACCGCGGGCATCGTAGGCGTAGGTGGTTTCCGCTCCCAGCGCATCGATGAGCTTCGTCATCCTGCCGTCGTCGCTGTACTCCGCCCGGGTGGTGTTGCCCAGCGCATCGGTGGCCGAGAGGACGTTGCCGGCCTCATCGTAGGTATAGGTCAGGGGCCGGCCGGTGGCGTCAATTACGGTTTCCTGCCGATGGCCGAAGTCGTGGACGAGCTCGGTGCAAATGTTTCCCTCGGCGCAGTTGCGAATCAACCGGCCGTCGCCGTCGTACTCGGCGGCGAGAATCTCCCGGCCTTCAGGGTCGATGACGAGGTGCAGGAAGTGGTCTTCCAGGTAACGGTAACGGGTGACGAGCCCTTGTTGATCCGTGACGCTGACCAGGTCGCCGCCGGCGTCGTACTCGTAGCTGAGCCGACCGCCGAGCGGATCCATGATGGCTGTGATGCGCTGGAAGGCGTCACGCTCGAAGCGAATTCCCAAGCCGCTCGAGTGCTCGATACCGCGAGCCCTGAAGCGCACCGTGTTGCCATTGCTGTCGGTGATGCTCTCCAGGCCCCGTTGCTGATCGATCACAAAAGCACGACCATCGGCGGTGGTCAGTTGGTAGCGGTCGGCGTCGTGGATTTCGCCGGCGCTCGGCTCCCAGAGCTGGACGGGGCCCGGGAAGCTACCCTCCACCAAGAGCCCTTCCGCCGCGTCGTCCAAGGGGACGAGCTGGCCGGAAGTTCCCGGGAGCGCGACGTACTCGATGTCCGCGGTTCTCGGCGGGGCCGCGCTCTGGCACGGCGACTTGATCTTGGCGAGAAATCGAAAGAGCTCTCCATCGGGGAAGAGGACGGTGACCAGATGTGATCGAGTGGGGGCGATGCAGTAGGTCGGTACGACCTGTCCGGCTCTGGTCCCTTGCCAGCCATTGCCGGTGATGCCGTTTTCCTGGATGAGGACGTTGCTCAGGGTGAGCCGCCAGCCGGCTCCGAATTCGCCGGGCGACCGGTCCCGGCTGTCGTAGGTCCGGACCACTCGGATCGGCACACCGACTACGGGCAACTCGAGATCGAGGAAAGGTAGCGTGAAGACGCCGATCTTCAGTTGTCCCGACACCGTCAGATGGATTGAAGCATGGGCCGATCGGCTGGCGTAGTCGTTCGCTTCGAGCCGCAACTCGTAAAGGCCATTCAACAACGAGGTGGGATCGAAGCGGCCGAGCAAGGCATCGTCGACCGGAAGGTGGCCGGCGGCGATCTCGGTGAAGGGTCCGTCGTCTCCGCCACGCCGAAGGGACAGCTTCCAGCTCGCGAGCAGTGAGCTGCGAACCGTGCCCACGACGTCAGTGAATGTGGTGACCCCGGCGGCCTCTGCCGGACCGGTGATCGCCGCTTCCGGCGGCGGACCTGTATTGACCAGATCCAGGGTCACGTCCTCCCTCGCCAGCACCCAGTAGCCCCGTCCGGGCTCCATCACTTGGAGGTCGTTGCCCCACTCGGGCGCGGCGACGTTGAAGACTTCCCACGGATCGTCCGGATCGCTCGCGTCGTAGCCGAAGACGAGCGAGTAGCGTCCCTCGATCGAATACAGCGCGCTGCGCACCGGCCGCGCCTGCGCCAGGGGAAAGCCGATCAGGTTCCAGCCCCGGCAGAGCTCGATCGTCGTGCGCTCCGGCAGCGTGCCGGCGGCCGGCAACGCGACGGCGGCCCCGGCGTCGAGCCAGAAGCCGATCCGGTGGTCGATCGCCGCGAGGTTGCTCGAGGCGGGATCGGCCGGGTCGTAGATCTTCCACGGGTCGTCCGGGTCGCAGGCGTCGTAGGCGTAGACGGTGTGGACCTGACCCGCGATCGCCCCGAGGACCGCCGCCGGAGCGGGGTCGTCCGGCTGATTGGGAATCGAGACCAGGTTGAACCCGGGCACGAGGACGCCGGAGGGCGAGTCGGCCGCCGCCGGCGCTTCGGCTGGCGTCCGCTCGGCAAACCCCGGCGGACTCGGAGGCGACTGCGCGGTGGCCGGTATCGCCGACGGGGCGAGCACGGCGAACAGCAGGACACGTAGGACTGGCCGGGATCGCATCGGATCCTCCCTTCTCCGCCGCTGGCTGTGATCGGGAAAGAGAATACCAGCGGTCCTGACGGTTGGTCAAGGCACGATCGAAGATACCCCTTGACCACTGAGGGGTCATCGTCTACCATACCTGGACGAGACAGGGGTGGACGGAGGAGACCGACGATGGCCGGAAGCAACCTCTACAGCGGGACGCTCGACCTCCTGATCCTGCGCTCCCTGGCCTGGGGACCGCTGCACGGCTACGCCGTCGGACGCTGGATCCGCCAGTCGAGCGACGGCGTGCTGCAGATCGAGGAGGGAGCTCTCTATCCCGCGCTCCACAGACTCCAGCGCCAGGGCCTGCTGACCTCGGATTGGGGGCTCACCGAGACGAACCGGCAGGCGAAGTTCTACCAGCTCACCGCGGACGGCCGGCGTCAGCTTCGCGACGAGACCGCGCGGTGGAACGAGCACGCCACCGCCGTGACGTCGGTGCTCGAAGCCGCCCGGGAGGCCTCGCCATGAGACGTCCGCCCTTCTTTCGCCGCACCTTCCGGATCACCCGTCATCGCTCCGACGTGCCGCGCGACGTCCGCGACGAGATCGACGCCCATCTCGAAATGCGCGCGCAGGAGCTCGTCGAGGAGGGGCTCTCGCCCGCCGACGCCCGGGCGGCGGCCCTGGCGGCCTTCGGCGACCGCGGACGGATCGAGGCGGAGTGCCGCCGCTTCGCCGAGCCGCTCGACCGCGCGCGCCGGCGCCGCGACCTGGCCGGCTCCTTCTTCGGCGACGTGCGCCACGCGTTGCGCGACATGGCCAGGCGCCCCGGCTTCGCCCTCGTCGCCGGCCTCACGCTGGCGCTCTGCATCGCCTTGAACGCCGCCGTCTTCAGCATCGTCTACGGGGTGGTCCTGAAACCGCTGGCGTACCGGGATTCCGACCTCGTCGTCTACCTCTACAACAGCTACCCCGAAGCGGGGGCGCCGCGGTCGCGATCGAGCCCGCCCGACTACTTCGACCGCCGCGAGGGCGTCGGGGCCTTCGAGGAGGTGGCGCTCTACAGCCTCGAGAGCCGCACCCTCGGCAACGGGGACGCGCGCCGCTGGGCCTTCAGCATGCAGGTGACGCCGTCTTTCTTCCGCGTCCTCGGGCTCGAGCCTGCTCTGGGGCGGGCGTTCACCGAGGACGAGGGGGAGCCGGGCAACGAGAGCAAGGTGATCCTCGGCCACCATCTGTGGCAGGAGCTCTTCGGCGGCGAGGAGGCGGCCGTGGGACGCGAGCTGCGCGTCGAGGGCGTGCCGCACACGGTGGTCGGGGTCCTGCCCGAGGATTTCCGGTTTCCCGGCTGGGACGCCGAGGTCTGGGTCCCCCTGGCCTTCGGCCCGCGGGCGAGGTCCGACGCCGCCCGCCACTCCAACAACCTCGACATGATCGCCCGGCTGGCGCCCGGCGCCACCGTGGAGCAGGCCCGCGAGCAGGTCGACGCGTTGAACGCCGCGGTCACGGATCGGCTGCCGGCGCAGATGCGCGAGATGGTCGTCGCCTCGGGCTTCCACACCGAGGTCCTGCGGCTGCGCGACGAGCTGGTGCGCGACGTCCGGTCGTGGCTCTATCTGTTGTGGGGCGGGGCGGTCTTCGTGCTCCTGATCGGCTGCATCAGCGTCAGCAACCTGCTGCTCGTGCGCTCGACGGGGCGGCTGCGCGAGCTGGCGACGCGGTACCTGCTGGGGGCGAGCCGCTGGCGCCTCGGGCGTCAACTGATGACCGAGAGCGCGGTGCTGGCTCTCGCCGGCGGCGCTCTCGGGCTCCTGGGGGCCGGCTGGAGCCTGCGCCTGCTGGGCGTCTTCGAGGCTTACGAGGTCCCGCGTCTGGCCGACGTCCGGCTCGATCCGCCGGCCGCCGTCCTCGGCCTCGCGCTGGCGGTGGCGGCGACGGTGGTCTCCAGTCTGCTCTCGACCGTCATGATCCACCGGCGGGACCTCTTCGCCGCGCTCCAGGCCGGCGGCATCACCGCCACCTCGGGACGCGGCGTCCTGTCGCTGCGGGGAGCGCTGGTGGCGGCGCAGATCGCGGTCGCCTGCGTGCTGCTCGTCGGCACCGGGCTGACGGTGGCGAGCCTGCGCAACGTGCTGGCGGTCGAGCCGGGCTTCGAGACCGACGACTTGCTCGTCGGAGCCTTCGTCACGCCCGGCGCCCGCTACCCGACGCCGGCGGACCGCCACCGCTTTCTCGACGCTCTCCGCGACGAGATCCGGGCGCTGCCCGGCGCGGTCGACGCGGCGGTGGCCTCCCAGCTTCCGTTTTCGGGCCAGGAGGGGCAAGGCCCGGTAACGCCCGAGAGCGGTTGGACGCCGCCGTCCGGCGAGTCGGTGGTCGCCCACTACCGCACCTTCGTCAGCCCGAGCTATTTCACGACGATGGGCCTGCCGCTCCTGGAGGGTCGAGGTTTCCACGACGGCGACGACGCCGGCGCGGCGGCCGTCGCCGTGGTCAGCGAACGGGTGGCGCGCCGCTACTGGCCGGGGCGCAGCCCCGTGGGTCAACGGCTCTCCCTGAGCAACGACGGGGTCGAATGGCGCACCGTCGTCGGCGTGGTGGGCGACGTCGTCCAGAACGACCTGACGGTCGCCGCGCCGTCGCAGGGCGCCGTCTACGCGCCGCTCCGGCAGGTCCCTCTCGGCTTCTTCCGCCTGGTGGTGAAGACCGAGGTGCCGCCCCTTACGCTGCTCGCCGCGGTGCGCGAGCGGATCCGCGCCCTCGACCCGGAGATGACGCTCTTCTGGACCGGCACCATGGAGGAGAGCGTCGCCGGCACGCTGCTCGACCGCCGGCTGCCGATCCAGCTCCTGTCGCTGTTCGCGGCCCTGGCGCTCGTGCTCGCCGCGGTCGGCGTCTACGGCGTGCTGGCGCAGTCCGTCCAGCAGGGGACCAGGGAGATCGGCATCCGCATGGTCTTGGGGAGCCGCCGCGCCGGCATCTACCGCGCCGTGCTGCGCCGCAGCTTCGTCATGGTGGCGGCGGGCGTCGCCGCGGGCCTGGCCGCGGCCCTGGCGCTGTCGCGTCTGCTCGAGGGCTTCCTCTACCAGGTGCGTCCCACGGATCCCACCGTCTTCGCCCTGGTGGTGGCCGTCATCTCGCTGGTGGCCGGGGCGGCCTGCCTGGCGCCGGCGCGTCGGGCGACGCGCGTCGATCCGGCAGCAGCCTTGAAGAGCGAGTGAGGACGCGTGACGGCTTTCCCCGCTCGTCGCGCCCGCCGACAGCCGCCGGCCGTTGCCGGTGGGCGTCGGGTTCAATCCGCAGGTCGTACGGCTTCGTCATCGTCCCACTCACCTGAGACGTCAGCCCAGCGCAGGGCACCGGCCGATGAGGGTCCCGCCTTCAGTCTGGGTAGCCAGTTCCGGACCACTTCCCGGTCATCCAGGTCTTCCAGCAGAGCCAGCAGGCTCTTCCACACTTCCAGCGACAACACGACGTCCGTCTTGCCGCCGCTGGCATCCACCAGATACCGGGCTCCGCCGAGCACCTCGCCGAGCCGAGCCGTAACGTCTTTTCCAGATTCGGGGCTGAGAGCTTTCATCGGTCGGGCCTCCTTCCCGAGGCGAGAGACGACGACGCCAGGACGATCCGCCTCCGTCGTGACACGAGATTATACCAAGACGACGGTGGGGTGAGGCACGGTGTGGGGCCTTTCCGGGTCCGGAGCTTCGGCGCTGGCACATCCTCGGGAGAAATCCTCCCCCCGGCCCCTCCTTTGACAAAGGAGGGGGAGCCAGATCCGGAGCCGGTGCGCCAGGAGGACGATGCGCGAGCGAGGTTCATTCCGGAGCCCCCCTTTAAGAAAGGGGGGTTGGGGGGATTTCTTCCTGGGCCGTCGAGATGCCTCC
>DASWIG010000590.1:0-6383 GCA_036397835.1 Thermoanaerobaculia bacterium | reverse complement strand
CATCTGCAGTTCGGCTCGGCTGTGGATCGGTTGCGGCGAGAGTGGACGTCTGCCGCGGCGACTTGACCGTCTTCCAAGCCTCCCTCGGACGTCCTCCCTCGAGAGCGCCCCGCAAGTGGAAGCGGTAGTCGAAGCCTGCGGCCAGCCCCTTCAGACCTCCCAGTCTTCCTGAAAGGCTCGTTCGAGATCTCTGGCACCATGGATAACCGCCAGAACTTCGATCTCGTTGCTGGGCTCCACGATCCGATAGATGATCCGGTACCCCTTGTGAATGACCTCCCGAAAGCCAGAACCCTCGAACTCTGGAACAGTCCTGCCACAGCGTGGAAAGGTCTCGAGCTTTCGAGTCGCGTTGATCAGAGCCCGGACGAACCGCTTTGCATAGAATAGCGAGCCCGAGTCAGTGGCGATGTGGTCGTGAATGGCTTCAAGGTTGGAAGAGGCCTTGTAGGACCAGCTCACGTGCCCCATTCGTCGACTTTCTTCAGCAACTGCTCCGTTGAGATCAGGCGACCGGCTTCGGCGTCTTCCAAGCCTTCCAGGACCTGGGCGACCAGGTTGACCTTGTCGAGCACGTCGTCCATGGAGCAGGATTCCGGCAGGCTCCTGACCGCTTGCAGAGTGACTTCCTTGGCGGCGTTCATTCTGATCTCCTGAATCGGTTCAAGCGCGACGGGGTCATCCTAGCACGCCAGACGGGAGGCCGCTATCGTGTCAGACGTCTCCCTCGAGGACGTCGGCGAGGGCACGGAACACCAAGGCGAGCGAGCGCCGGTGCTCCTTCGGCAAGGCGGGCGCCACGGCGGCGACCGCCTGGGCCAGCGCCTCGGCATCGACCGCGGCCGGACGCTCGGGCCTCCCGGCGGACGGAACGTCGTCTTCGGGCGCTTGCGGGACGGGCGTCTCCTGGGCGGGCTCCGGCTCCGGGACGGCCGCCGCTTCGACCTCGAGAGCCTCGCTCGCGTCCTCCGCCGTCTCCGGTCCCCGGGTCCGCAGCAGCGCTTCGAGCATCTGCTTGAAGGCGCCGCTGCCGCCGGGAGCGTCCACTCGCTGAAGACCACCGCCTTGCGTCCCTCGCCCAGGCAGCAGTCGCGCAGCACCTGCTCGAGCTCCGACAGCTTGGGGACCTTGCGGTCGTCCACCTCGAGGCCCAGCATGTGCGGGCCGTTGCAGCAGCGCCGGGCGATCACCAGCAGGCGCTGCATCCGCTCCAGGTCCGGGGGCAGGATCACTTTCTTGCGGGCGAACGGACCGCTCGGCGCCACGCAAGAGGAGAGTCGCGAGTATGGCCTGGACGGTCTTGCCGAGGCCCATCTCGTCGGCGAGCAGGGCGCGTCCGCGGCGCGCCAGGAATTCGGCGCCCATCAACTGGTACGGATAAGGCTCGAGACCGGGAGGCGTCCGCAGGCGCTCGAGGACGCCGTCGGGCAACGAGGGCCGGCGCCGGATCCGCTGGTTCAGCCACGCGAGGGCTTCAGGCTCCACCCAACGCTCGAGGTCCGACAGCCGGCTCGCCATCTCCTCGTAGTCCCGCGCCATGGGAGGAAACGGCACGCCGTCCGGGTCGAACGTCCGGCGCACGGCGGGCGCCCCGCGTCCCCGGGGCACGCCGAAGAGGCGCGGCTCGACGACCTCCCCGAAGTGCAGATACACCCGCGGCCGGAGCGCCCGCGTGCGATGCCCTCTCAGCCGCCGGTAGGCCGGCGAGCGCATGTAGGTGCGCACGCGCTCCACGTGCTTGCAGCTATGGAGACGATTGGCCTCGAAGTCCGGGCAGTCGCAGGAGTGCGGCCCGTCCGCGTCGCCGCGCAACTGGACGCGGTAGTCGAAGCCCGAGGCGCTCTCGACGGTCAGGAAGGGAGGCGAGGCCGCCTTGACGACCAGCTTCTCGCGGCGGGCGGCCGTCACCCGCGCTTCGACGGCGGTACGCCGCGCGGTTTCCGGATCGGGCTCCGCCAGCAGCGCCGGCAGCGCCGGTCCGGCGCTGCCGTCGCCGTCGAGGCTGACGATCCTGGCGACGTCGCTGCCTTTCCTCGTTACTCCCGGCCGCCGCCGCGTCCAGGGTCTGGCGCAGCACCAGGGCCGCCGCGACCTCGTGCTTGCACGGGTCCCGCCAGGACGCGCAGTTGCACCGGTGCCGCAGGGTCCCGCCTTCGGACCACAGGGCGACCTCGAAGTCGTCGGTCGAGCCGCGCACGATCGCGTTGACGCTCTCGAGGGTGCCGCTGAGCCCCTCGACGCGGGCTTCGCGCGCGTAGCGCGTCCCCTCGCGGACCGCCTGACCGCGGACGCCGGCGAGGAAGGAGTCGATGACCGCGGGGGTGATCACGGCGGCGGTGCTTTCTTCATCGCAGGGAGATTTTCTCAGATCGGGGTAGACGACGCAACGGCACCACCTCGTCACTCCGGCAGGACGAGGCGGCTGCTTTCGCGGTCGTACTCGCGAGGGATCGCCGTCTCGGGCAGCCCGAAGGCTTCGTAGACCCGCCTCACGAGACGGAAGCCGCAGCGGTCGGGCGTCTCCCGGATCTCCGTGAAGGGGAAGACGAGCGGCTTGGCCCAGGTGAGGTCCTGGTCGGGCTCGGGATACTCGACGGCTTCGTGTATCCGGAACAAAGAGCCGTCCAGAGGCGAGCCTTGTCGCAGCTTCCAGCCGCGGATTCCGAAGAACGCCATATCCGCGATAATCGGTGTTTCGTCGGTCGCCGGCTTCTGCAAGATCAATCGAGCCAAGCGAAAAGCCGAAATCGGATACTCCAGGAGGCAAAGCGGCCATATTTCGCGCTCTTCCCCTTTCCAGTGCAGGGCTCCGAGCGCGCACTCGAAGAGCATTGCGCCGTGGGCGCGCACCTCGGCGCGGTAGGCGGGTTCCGGGAATCCCCATCCCCATTGAACCCGCTCTTTCCCCAGCCGTGGAGCCTCCGAAGCCTGCGCGAAATGCCAGTCGATGCGGCGAAAGCCGATCCTGGCGGGATTGTTCAGCAGGTCGTTGCGGAGCTCGTCAGCGAGAGCGGAGACGTCGATCGCGACCTCGCAAGCCGGCTCTAGAAGTAGGCACATCGAGTCACGTCCGGCTTCCTGGATCCTCTCCCGCTCCTCCCGGATCCTCCGGCTCGCGTCCTCGAGGTCCGCCTCAGGCTCGCGGTTGAAGACCTCCTCCCGCGACATGGCACGGATCCTGTTACCGATGCGTCTCGGGAAATGCCATCCGCCGGACTTGATCAGCGCGTATGGTTGACGGTTCGACGATGGCACGACGTCGATTCGCAGGACGATCTTGTCTTCGACTTTCACCGGCTTGACTTGAACCTCGGCGTGGGAAGGGCTGGGATTCAACCGATCGACCAGCGAGTCGAGGAGCGATTCGGCGGCGCGCTCGGGATCAGGAATGGACTGGGCTTCGACGGCCGTCCCATTCTCCTCGCGGATGCCTATCCAGACCTCTCCGCCATCGGCATTGAGCATTGCAGCGACCTCGCGTCCGATGGCTTCCGGCCGCGCCAGCGCCTCGGCCGACTTGAATTCCAGGTGGAGGTCTTCCCGCCGTCGCAGAGGGTGTGGAGCGTTCATCGTGCGTTCCCCGTCAAGCTGTCGAGAGGATCGAGAAGGAAGCGCTGAAGGGGAAGAGCCGTCAAACCTTCCGGCTCGCCTTCGATCAACGCACCGTGCAGGAGAAAGGAACGATCGGCTTTGAGCGCGTTGTGGGCGTTGCGCAATCTGTTGAGCTTCTTTGCTTTGAGCTGCCGTGCCGCCGTCACCTCGAGCGCCAGCCGTTCTTCCGCGGTCTCGAGCACGAAGTCGATCTCGAGATCCTGACGGAGGCGGAAATACGACAGCTCTCCACCCAGCTTTCGAGCCACGTCGCGCAAATGCCGGAAGACGACGGCCTCGAACGCCTGGGCTCGCAGCGCCGGCTCTTGCATGGGCAGCACGCTGAACGCCGAGATCAAGCCATGATCGGCGGCGAAGATCTTCGGCTGCGGGTTTTTCAGCCCGGTAGAGGCCCGCTGGGCGTGTTTAGGCAGGGATACGAGGAGGAACGTGTCCTCGAGCAGGCTGATCCACCGGCGGACCGATCGGACGTCCGGCCCCAGCACGTTGCTCGCGCCCTGGGCACTGAAGATAGCTCCCGATTCCTGAACCAGGTATACGAAGAGATCGCGAACCGGCTCGACGCGGTCCACGTGGCCGGCCAGGTCCCGGAGAATCGCTCGCTCGACGATGTCGCTACGCAGCCGGCGCCGCACCGACTGCGGATCGGTGGCCGCGACGTGCTCGGGAAATCCTCCGGTCGCGAGATAACGCTCCAGGAGATTGGGCGTTCTGCGCCAGGCCTCTTCGACGGACTCCTCCTCATCGGCCATCAAGCGGGCGAACTCACGAAACGAGAGGCCCTCGAGCCGGTGCTCGTCCCAGCGTCCCTGTCCCGATTCTCGCCCGGCTTCCCGGAGCAGGCTGGCAGCCGAATCGGTCACTACGATGCGGTCGCGTCCGCCCCCTCGGTCGACGGCCTGTTTGAGCCAGCTCGGCCAGTTCGGCGCCAGGTGGATCTCGTCGAGGAGGAGCGCTCTCGGCTGTTCGCCGTCGAAGCCGACGGGGTGCGCATCGACGACCTGGCGCGCCGTGACCGGCTGGAGGATCCGGTCGTCCGAGAAGTCGAAGTAGGTCAGGTTGTGAGGGGGCCAGCCTCGATCGAGAAGGTCGTCCGCGGTCTGCAAGACCAGGGTGGTCTTGCCTACCTGACGAGGGCCGAGGACCACCGTCGCTCGACGGTCTTCCAGGTCGAGAACATGCTCGAGCAGCACCCCTTGCAGATCGCGGCGAACAGGGAATCTGCCTGCGGTACGCCGAGTGGGCTCACGCCACCACGGGTTCTGATCTTCGACGATCGCATTCAAGTCCATCCAGATGCCTCCTGGGTCTGAGGAATCATGCACTCGAATGCACTATATCACGAGTGACTGCCCTTCCACGGAGCGCCGCAGCGGCACCAAGAGCGCCAGGAACGCCACCGCCAGGACCGTGGCGAGCCCGAAGAGCGTCGGATAGCTGGTGGCGTCGGTGATGAAACCCGAGGCCCACGACGCCGCCAGCTTGCCGAGCACCTCGACGGTGGCGAGCAGGGTGAAGTGGGTGGCGCCGATGCGGCGGTCGACCCGCGACATCATGTAGGCGAAGAGCGCCGTCGTCAGGGCGCCGCCGAAGAGCTGCTCGGCGCTGACCACCGCCGCCATCCGCGGCAGGGTCGGCTCGACCAGCGACAGCCACCATTCGCCGCCCACCGCCAGGGCGCGCAGCGCGGCGGTCAGCGCCACGGCGCCGAGCAGATCCATGCGGCTGGCCAGTATGCCGCCGAGCAGCGAGCCGGCGATCGAGAACGCCACGCCCCAGGTGCCGAGCCACAGGCCGATGTCGCCGGCATCGTAGTCGGCGTCGACGAGGAAGGGCCGGAACATGGTGTCGGCCAGCGTCTCGCCGAGCTTGTAGGTGGCGATGAAGACGAACAACCAGGCGGTGCCGGGCAGGCGCACGGCCTGCCCCAGCGCCAGCAGCACCGCTCGCATCGACGTCGGCGCGGCGGTGGCGCGCGCGCCCTCCGGCGGCCGTTCGCGGTAGCCGGCGGTCACCGCGAGGGCCAGCAGCGTCAGGCCGGCCATGGCGAAAAACAGCCCCTGCCGGCCGATCGACTCGCTGGCCCACACCAGCAGCCCGCCGCCGGTGAGCATGCCGAGCTTGTAGCCCACCACCTGGGCGATGTTGCCGTAGCCCAGCTCCCCGGGCTCGAGCAGGTCCACGGCCAGACCGTCGACGGCCACGTCCATGGTGGCGGCGAAGAGGTTCATGAACAGCACGGCCAGGAGCAGCAGCCGCACCCCGCCCTCGGCCGGGACGTACGCCGCCGCCACGCAGGAGGCGGCGAGGGCGGCCTGCAGCGGCAGGATCCACGAGCGCCGGCGGCCCAGCCGCCGCGACCCGAAGCGGTCGACGGGCGGCCCCCACGCCAACTTGAGGACCCACGGGAGGGCGAGCGCCGTCGCCAGCCCGATGCCGGTGAGCGAGACGCCCTCCGAACGCAGGTAGACCGGCAGGGCCGTGACCTGGAAGCCGAAGGGCATGCCCTGGACGAAATAGAGGACCCACAGGATGAAGAGCTTGCGCGTCAGCATCGGCCGGCTGATCCTATCCGACCCCCGGATCCCGCATTACGTGCTGAGCCCGGACGTCCGCGGCCGCGGCCAGCGCGACGACCGAAGAACCGTTCACGTCTCACCAAGGAGCCCAACGATGAAAGCGACTCTACGTACCCTGATCGCCCTCCTCCTCGTCTCCGCCGGTCTCGCCTGGGCGAGCGCCGGCGAGGTCACCGAGCTCGCGCCGGCGGC
>DASWIG010000589.1:0-5275 GCA_036397835.1 Thermoanaerobaculia bacterium | reverse complement strand
GGCGTGGAAGAGCGTGGAGAGGACGGCGAGGCAAATAGCCGCCGCCGGGGCGGCGCGACGAGTTCGCTTCATCTTCGATGCCCTCGTGCTGGAGCGGCTCGCTCCCCTCGTTGCTCGAGGGGCGAAAGCCGCTGGGTCTGGAGCTCGGCAGGGTCCGGCAACACGTCTTCGACTCCGCGAGATGGTTTCGGCGGGTGCCGCGTGGCTGCTCCGCAGTATATACGAGAGCAAATCCGATGCGAGATCGAGCGGCTCTCCGACGTCTATATACATCGGGGACTTCTTAGCAACACGAATGCCAGGCCCCCGGCATGACCGACAGGAGGACTTGGAATGGACGAACGCCGATGCCTGATCGCCTTGAACGCCTCGAACCTCTCGCGCGCGGCGCTGTGCCGGCTGGCCCAGGCCGCCGACCGCTGGCGCGGGGCCGGGCCCGCCGACGCCGCTGCCCTGGCGCCGGTCCTCGGCGTGCCGCAGGAGCAGTTGCGCCGCGCTTTCGCGGCGCTCGCGCGCCGCGACGAGATCGTCGGCCGGGAGCTCGAGCTCGCCGCCGCACGGGGAGTCGAGATCCTGACGCTCGGGGATCCCGCGTACCCCCAGGCGCTCCTCGAGCTCGCCCTGCCGCCGCCCGTCCTCTACTGCCGCGGGCGGCTCGACGAGCGGCCCGCCGTCGCCATCGTGGGGGCGCGGCGCATGGACGCCTACGGCCGCGAAGCGACCGAGCTCTTCGCGTCGCGCCTGGCGGCGGCGGGAATGACGATCGTCTCGGGCTTCGCGCGCGGCATCGACGCCACGGCGCACCACGCCGCCTTGTCCGCGGCCGGCGGGCGCACCGTGGCGGTCCTGGGCTGCGGCGTCGACGTCCACTACCCCCGCGGCCAGAGCGGTCTGGCGGAGCGCATCGCCGAGCGCGGCGCGCTCCTCTCCGAGTTCCCGTTCGCCACCCTTCCCCGGCCCTGGCACTTCCCGATCCGCAACCGGGTGATCGCGGCCCTGGCCTGGGCCACCCTGGTGGTCCAGGCGACGCCGCGCTCGGGATCGCTGATCACCGCCCATCACGCCATGGAGCTCGGTCGCGACGTCTACGCCGTGCCCGGCCGCATCTTCGACGAGAGCTCGCTGGGCACCAACCACCTGCTGGCCGACGGCGCCCTGGTGGCGCGCTCGCCCGAGGACCTCATCGAGGGCGGCGCCCGCCACGGCCTGGCGCTGCCCGGCCAGCGTCCGCTCTTCGCGCCGGGCGCCGCCGCCGAGGCGCCGCCGGAGCCCCTGCCGCCGCCTCCCGGCGGCACCGCCGGCAAGGTCCTGGAGGCCCTGCCGCCGGGCAAGGGCCAGACGGCCGAGGACATCGCCGGGCGCCTCGAGGTGCCGGTCGACCAAGTGCTGGGCGTCCTGCTCGAGCTCGAGCTCGGCGGCTGGGTGCGTCGTGAGCCGGGGCCGGTGTACGTGCGGTGAGATCTTCCTGCCGCAGCAGGGCGCTCGGGTACGGTTCAGTCTTCCAGGCGATCGGTCACGGACGTTTCCATAGACCTCGTCGGGGTCGATCTCCAGCGTCGCTGGATCGTACCGTTCATCCTATGCCGTCACGGCGTCGAAGACCGGCCCATGGGACTCATTTCGCCCATTCGACGCCGTCGGATGAGCTACATGAGACTCATTTAGGCTTCCGCGATCCGGATCCGTGGCGTCGACGCCGGGTTGAGCACGCGAGGCCGACCGAGTAGAGTCGTGGCCGGCATGAAGCGTTCCCGAAGCCACGGTTCCCGCAGCCACAACGTCGTCCCGAGCCGCGGCGAGGCGCCCGAGATCCCCGAGCCCAGCCACGCCGAGCGGGCCCGCACGCTCGTCCACCTCGGCCGCGTCGGCACGTTGTCGACCCACTCCGTCCGCCGAGGCGGACCTGGGATACGATGGCGCCACGGAGGAGGCTCACCATGTCGATGTCTGCCCAAGAGGTTTACGCTAAGACCGTCCGGCCGCTACCACCGACCGAACGTCTCAGGCTGGCCGCGCTGATCCTGAACGAGCTGCTCGGTCGTGCGACGCAGGAAGGTCCTGTCGACGTCTCGGACGTCTGGACCGCCGAGGATCGGAAGGACCTCGCCGCCTTCTCTCTCCAATACGCCGCCACGGTCTATCCCGAAGACGAGGACTTGGTCGGGTGAAGGTCTTCCCGGGCGACGTCATCGTCGTCGACTTTCCCGGCGTTTCCGGCACCAAACGCCGTCCTGCCGTCGTCCTCTCGTCCGAGGTGCGTCGAGATGGTCGGCAAGGCGCGAGAAGCGTCGCAGAGTTGAGGATTCCTCGCCAAGTCTGGCCCACATCCGGCCTAGAAGTAGTAAGATGGCGCCGGGAAGAGACACGATGAGAGTGACCCTCCGACTACCCGAGCCCATCGGCGAAGAGCTCCGCAAGCTTCCCGATCGTGACGCGTTCGTGAGCGAGGCCGTGGCGAAGGCCCTGGAAGGTCGGCGACGCGCCGAACGCTCCAAGAGCACTTCAAGGCCGCGGACGGGCCGCCGGTTGGATCCGGCGGAAGTGAGCGAGCTCAAGCTTCCCCCGATCACAGACCGTAATCGCGAGCTCGCGTGGCGGCGTGCCCATCAGGACGAGTTGCAGGGTCGCTTCGCAGGCCAGTGGGTAGTTCTCGAGGGCGAGGAAGTCGTAGCGGCCAGCGAAGATGCTGCTCGGGCGGTAGAAACTGCTCGAGCGATGGGAATCGCCGTACCGTTCGTCTTCTACGTCGGGCGGTCTCGTCCAGGCGTCGTAAACCTGGGGCTGTAGTACGTGATTCCGGTTGCCTACGACCACAGCTTCGAGTACAGCTATGACGCGGAGGGAAGACTTTCCCCGCTGCTGAGGTTCCTCGCCTCCAACATGGCTGCCGATGCCTCGGCGACAGTCCAGCTCGAAGCGACTCTGGACGAAGACCGACGCCTCCGGCGTCTTGGGCGCGGCGCGCATCCTCCTGGACGCGATTTGTCGTCGTCGAATTGTCCACCGGTGGCGCAGTAGCATCGACGATGTGCTGCTCTGCGGCCTTGGCAACCCGACCACGCTTCCAGCTCGTCAGACCCATGTTGGGTTGAGCGTGGTCGGACCGAGCGGCGATCAGCTCCGCGGCCGTCATTCCGGTGACGGCGAAGTGCAGCTTGTTCTGCATGATCTGGAAAAAGGTCATCGTGTCTTTCCGTGCGGGGTCGGCGCCGTCGTCCGCCTGGGGCGGGAAGCGGGCGTCGCCACGCCGCTCAACCGCTTCATCTACTCCTGCCTGCTGCCCCAGGAACGGCGTTCCCGCGCCGGTGGCAGTTGAAGCGGCCGCCGATTCGCGGTATCATCGCCGCCAACGCGAAAGCCCGCATGGTGAGCGCCGGCCGCAGGGATGGAATCCCGCCGCGGTCTTCCGTCGTATCATGATCGAGAAGTCTGGAGAAGTGGACGGGCGGTGGAGCCGGGACGCCGGGTCCGGCGAGGCTGCGGAGCCCGCGTCCAGCCGCCGCGTCCGGCGGTATCTTTGATGTCCCTCGACCAGGCTCATTGGCGGTGTACGCCCGCGGTCGAGGGCAGTGAGAGGGTCGTTGCGATGAATGTTGCTGCCGTTGAGAGGGCCCCTGACCGGGCCGGAGGTGTTGCGGAAGTCGGTCGGGACCTGGAGTTCGAGACGCTCTTCGAGCGCTACGCCCGGCCGGTCTCCTATTTCTTCGCCCATCGTGGTTTTTCCCCGGAAGAGTGCCGAGACCTCACCCAAGAGACGTTCGTGGGGGTCTACAGAGGTATGGATGCCTTCCGCCGTGACGCGAGCGTCGAGACGTGGCTGTTCACGATCGCGGCGAACGTGTGGCGCAACGAGGTTCGCAGCCGCACGGCAGGCAAGCGCGAGGGCCGGGAGGTGCCCCTGGAAGGGCTCGCGGAAGGCTCGGGGACGCTGCTGCCCGCGGAGCTGCGCGAGGCCGACGATCCGCTCGCCGGCCTCCTCGAAGAGGAACGTGCGTGCCTGCTGCGCGAGGCCCTGGGCGAGCTGCCGGCTCAGATGCGCCGCTGTCTGCTGCTGCGCCTCGACCAGCAGCTCAAGTACCGCGAGATCGCGCAGGTGCTGCGGGTGTCGATCGAGACCGTGAAGTCGCAGTTGTTCCAGGCCCGTGAGCGGCTGCGGCACAGGCTGGCCTAGAGTCGACGGTGCTTCGGGGCCGTGGCGTGATGGACAAGCGCAGAGGAAGAATCGACCCGTCCGTGCGGGCGGATGGACACCCGGCGGTCGAAGAGCTCGTGGCCTACCACCGGGACGAGCTCGCGGGCGAGGCCCGGGAGCGGCTCCAGGATCACCTGGTGCTCTGCAAGGAGTGCGCCCGGCTGCTCCTCGACCTCGAGAACCTCGTCGGCCTCGAGCCGCCGAGCGAGGCGCACCGCCTCTCCGACGACGATGTCGAGGAGGCGAAGGCGGCGCTCAAGGCGCGGATCCGCGGCGAGACGGCGTCGCCGGCGCGTCTCTTGCGTTTCCATTCCTCGCCGCCGCCGAAGAAGGGGTAGCCGTCTGCTAGCATCGCCGCCGCAGTGAAGCCCTTCCTCCCGCCGCTCCTCCTCTTCGTCGCGATCGTCGCCGCGGCGCCGTTCGTCAGCCACCTGCGCGATGCCTTCTTCGCGACCTTTCCGCGGGCCGGGGTGCGGTTTCTGGAGGGCGCCTTCGCCGCGGCGGTGGCGGGCTTCTTCGTCTATGCCGTGGCGCGGATACGGGATCGGCGGTGGCTGCGTTACGGCGCCCTCGCGGTGGTCGCCGTCCTGCTCTGGGTGCAGACGGTGGGCCTGGCCACGGACCTCGCCGACGTCAACGCCGTCGAGAAGGTCCACGTGGTCGAGTACGGCGCGCTCGCCTTCTTGCTCTACCGGGCTTTCCTGAGACGCCGGGAGGGCGGCGGCGACCCGTCCGTGGTCTTGCCGGCGTTCTTCGCCGTGACGGTCGCCGGCGCGGCCGACGAGGCGGTCCAGTGGGTGGCCCCCTTGCGGACGGGGGAGATCCGCGACGTGGCCTTGAACGCGGCGGCCGGGGCGACCGGGCTGCTCCTGGCGCTCAGTCTGCGGCCGCCGGCGAGCTGGACGTGGCGGCTCGACGAGCGGCGCCGCCGCCGGGTGGCCCGCGGCGCCGCCCTGACGGCGCTGGCGCTCGGCCTCTTCTTCCATGTCGCCCATCTCGGCTACGAGATCGCCGACCCCGAGATCGGCCGCTTCCGTTCCCGGTTCACCGCCGCCGAGCTCGGCGAGCTGGCGGCGGCGGGGG
>DASWIG010000588.1:0-4628 GCA_036397835.1 Thermoanaerobaculia bacterium | reverse complement strand
ACCAGGTCGGCGACGCCGTCGCCGTCGACGTCGGCGCCGTAGCGCCAGCGGTCGGGGAACTTCGCCGGCACCTCGGTGCGCATGGGCTGCGGATGGAACTGGGCGCCGCCGCGGCCGAGGTAGGCCTCCACCGTCAGCTTCCTGCCGCCCAGGCCGTCGGGCTGGATCACCACCAGGTCCGCGAGGCCGTCGCCGTCGGCGTCGGCGATCTCGGGCTCGACGCCGTGCCAGTGGTAGCTCACCGTCTGCGCCTTCAAGGCGGGGCTCAGGCCGGTCCGCGATCTGTCGCCGGTCCGTAGCGAGAAGACGCGCAGGTCCTGCTTGGCGAAGATCCCCAGACGCTCGGAGCTGACGGTAGTCACGATCAAGACCGCGCGGCCGTTGATCCACGCGTAGCGGCTGCCGACGACGCGCTCGGGTGACGGCAGCCACGACCACGCTTCCTGCGTCGCGGCGTCCTCCGCCTCGATCAGGACGGTGCGCAAGCGGCGGTCGCCGTGGGCCTCGGGGCCGACGGCGTATAGAACGCGACCGTCTGCATTGAGACGCGTCACGGGGAGGCTGGCGAGACGCAGGCCGGTGGGCTCGCGCGCGGCGCGCACCGGCAGGTCGTGGACGGCGGCGGCGCTCCAGCGTCCGCCGTCGCCCGGGACGTAGGTGGTGAGCGTCCCGAGCTCCGGCACGGTCACGCGGCCGGGCTCGAGGAAGCCGCCCGCCGCCGATTGGCCGAAGTCCAGGTAGCGCGACTCGACGATGAGCTCGGCGCCCGACGCCGCGAGCCGGTAGAGGCGTCCGCGCTCGCCGAGGAAGAGCTCGCCGCCGGCGACGGCGAGGGCGTCCGCCTTGGGCGGCAGCGACGCCGCCAGCGGCTCGATAGTGGCGCTCCCGATGTCCAGTCGCCACAGCTTGCGGGGTCCGTCCTTGGACTCGGCGGTCAGCAGCCGGAGGCCGTCGGAGTCGAGGAGGACGCCGGGGACGACGGCCTTGACGAGACGTCCGCCGGCGATCGCGGCGACCTCGACGCGCGCGTCCTCGGCGACGAGGGGCGCCGCCACGAGGACCGCCGCGAGCCATCCGGCCAGACGCGTCACTGCGTCCCTCCGCCGCTGACGTAGAGATCGAGCCGCACCGGCGCCGTCGTCCCCGCTTCCTTCACCTTCCGGGGCTGGATCACCAGGAGGTCGGCGAGGGCGTCGCCGTCGAAGTCCTCGACGCGGGCCAGGGCGAGGTCGCGGGGCTCCTCCTCGAGCTCGATCACCAGGTCAGGCTCGCCGGCGTAAGCGCAGCCGGGCCGGCCGCGATGGATCGTCACCCGTTTGCCGCGGCCCATCTGCACGAAGTCGGCGCGGCCATCGCCGTCGAAGTCGCCGGCGAACTGCGAGAGCTGGCCGATGCGCAGGTTGTCGAGGTCGAGGCGGAACTTGCCCGAGAGGTCGAGCCCCTCGACGCCGTGGAACGAGCCGTCCGGACGCTGGCACCAGAGGTGGAAGTCGATGCCGATGCTGATCGAGCGCACGGTGAGCACGCGCACCGCCTGCATCAACGAGAAGTCGAGGGTCAGGGTCACCAGGTCGAGGCGGCCGTCGCCGTCGAGGTCCTGGAAGCCGCCGGGGAACCACCGCTTCTCCTCCTCGCCTTCGCCCTGGAAGGCATAGCCGAGGGCATCGAATTCGGCGTAGGCCGACGGCGTCATCGTCAGGTCCTCCGCGGTCCGAAAGAGGCGATAGCGGACCGGCGGACGCTTCGCTTCCCTGATCTCCTGGCGCCAGCCGGCGTCCTCGGAGCTCCGGTCCTGCTCGGTCACGTACTCGGCCCTGCCGTCGCCGTCGAGATCGCCGAACCAGACCACGCGTCCAAAAGCGTCCTCGTCTTCATCTTCATCTTCATCTTCATCCTCCTCTTCTTCGCCGAGGGGAGCGCGTGGCGCCGCGAAGCGTCCGCCGCCGGTCCCGAGCAGGACGCGCAGGCCGTTCCATCCCTTCCGGTGATGCCGCACCACCAGGTCCGGAAGGCCGTCGCCGTCCACGTCGCCCACCTCGGGCAGGGGGTAATGGAGCACGGACCCGGCGTCGCCGGAGCGCGGGTGCCCGGGCTCGTCGAGGGGATAGGGCACCCGCGCGGCGAGGGCCAGGGCATCCGGCGTCCCGAGATAGACGGCGGCGCCTGCCGGAGTCGGAAAGAGGACGTCGCGGCGGCCGTCGCCGTCGAGGTCCTGCACGAGCCCGAGGCCGGACACGAAGTTGCCCGTGCGTGCGAGCACCGGGCGCTCGGTCAGGACGGGCTCGAGCCGGATCTCGGCGCCGGCGAGCCGCAGCGCCGCCAGCCCGTCGTCGGTCAGGGCGACGACGGGATAGCCGGGCGGCCCCGCTTCGAGCGAGAGGACCGAGCGGTCGATCTCGAGCGGCGGACCGGCGCCGCGGTAGCCGCCGCCGGCTTCGCCGAGGAAGAGCCGGATCTCGCGCCGGTCGAAGAGCGCCGGCACGATCGTCAGCACCTCCACGAGACCTTGGACATCGTCCATCTCGGCGCGCTCCTCGAGCGCGAGCTGGTCCCATTCGGTGTAGGCGATCACCACCGCCAGGTCGCGGACGCCGTCGCCGTCGACATCGGCGGGCACGATCGCCGCCGGCGCGCCGGGGAGCTCGATCTGGGCGAGCCGCAGCGCCAGGCGTTCGCGGGGCGCGCCGAAGGCGGCGGCGGCGATCGCGAGCCCGGCGGCGAGGACGAGCGGGAGGCGGAGGGGGCGAAGCGGCCTCATCTGTGCTCCCAAACGCCGGAAGGGGCGTCGTTGTTACATCGACGCCGGCTCTCAGCCGTCCTTCTCGGGCCACAGCCGCATGACGCCTTCCTGCGCCACGACCGCCACCAGCTTCCCGTCCTGGCGGAAGATCTGTCCGATGGCGAGGCCGCGCGCCCCGGACGCGCTGGGGCTCTCGATCACGTAGAGCAGCCATTCGTCGACGCGGAACGGCCGCTGGAACCACAGGGCGTGGTCGAGGCTGGTGAGCTGGAGATTGGTCGCGAGCACGGAGGTCTCGTGCGGGCGCGTGGCGGTGCCGATCAGGTAGTAGTCCGAGACGTAGGCGAGCACGTTGCGGTGGAGGCCGTCGTCGTCGGGGAGGGGGCCGACGGTGCGGAACCAGACCTGCGCGCGCGGCTCGCGCGGCTGCGGGTCGATGAACTGCGGCGTCTGCACCGGCCGGAACTCGAAGGGACGCTCGTGGAGCAAGTAGCGCGGCAGACACGACTCCGGAACGCGCTCGAGCAGCTCGCGCCGGTAGTCGGTCGCGTCCTTGAGCTCGTCGGGCCGCGGCACCGCGGGCATCGGCGCCTGGTGCTCGAGGCCGTCCTCGGGGCGCTGGAACGACGCCGCGAGGTTCAAGATGGGGTAGCCGTGCTGGATCGCCACCACCCGGCGGCTCGAATAGCTGCGGCCGTCGCGCTGGCGGTCGACCTCGTAGATGATCGGCGCGGTGTGGTCGCCCTTGCGCAGGAAGTAGGCGTGGAGCGAATGGACGACGCGGTCCTCGACCGTGCAGTTGGCGGCGGCCAGGGCCTGGCCGAGCACCTGGCCGCCGAAGACGCGGTTGGTGCCGATGTCGCGGCTCTCGCCCCGGAAGAGGTTGGTGTCGAGCCGCTCGAGGGTCAGGAGCCGGACGAGGTCTGCCAAGATCGGTTGCATGGCAGGTCCTGTCAGGAGTGGGCCGCGGCGTCCTCGCGGAAGGGACTGTTCGGAGCCCGTCGGCCGAGCTCCTCGAACCAGGATCCGACGTCCGCGAAGGTCATCCTCTCGGCCGGAGAATACGCGAGAGCGCATTCCGCGACGTGCTGGCCGAGGGCCCGGTAGGCTTCGAACTGTCCTTCGTCGAAGAACTGGTCCGCCGTCGGCTCGTGCGGGAAGTCGGGGTGCTGGGCCCGGTATTCCTTGACCACCTCGTCCTCGTCGCCGGAGAAGGAGGACTTGAGGTAGAGGAGGTAGCCGTCCTCGGTCTCGAAGGGATAGCGGATGCGGCCGACGGCGAAATGGCTCTGGCTGCGGCGGCCGTCGCCGAGGCGCAGGGCGTCGAGGTCGATGTCGATGCGGATCCCGAGATCGATGCGCGCATAGCGGATCAGGGTCGCGAGACCGTTGAAGGAGAGCTCGGGATCGGCTTCGCCGTCGCCGATGACGACGAACTTGCAGCGCCGGCGGAGCAGCTCGATGGCCGCCATGTTCTCGATGTGGCCGCCGTCGGAGAGGTTGACCCAGCGGTGCACCTCGTCGAGCCGGCTCCCCATCTCGAGCAGGAAGGCCGCGGGACGGATCCGCCAGTCGAAGCGCTCCTTCAGGGAGCCTCCCGGAAGCGGCGGCGCAGCGGCTCCCGCCGTCTTCCGCCGCATCAAGGTGCTGAGGCTCGCTCCCAGGTAGCCTCCTCCCGAGACCGTTGACATGTAGTCCACGTGCGCGAAGACGCCCCGTTCGTGCAGGGCCTGGGCGATGCCCAGGTTGAGGATGGCCGAGCGGATGCCGCCGCCGGAGAAGGCGAGGCCGAAGAGGCCGTGGGCGGGCGTCGGCCCAGGATGGTCGGCGGTCCGGCGGCCGGCGGTCCGGCGGCCGGCGGTCCGGCGCTCGTCCGCGCCCGCGGACG
>DASWIG010000587.1:0-2343 GCA_036397835.1 Thermoanaerobaculia bacterium | reverse complement strand
AAGGCCGTGCCGCTCACCCACGCCAACTACCTGGCGAACGTCCGCGACCTGGTGCCGTTGATGCGGCTTTCGCGCGAGCGGATGCTCTCGGTGCTGCCGATCCACCACGTCTTCGAGCAGATGGTGGGCCTGTGGGTGCCGGCCGCCGGCGGCAGCGCGATCAGCTACGTCGCCGAGATCAAACCGGCGGAAATAAGCTGGATGATGGCCGTCACGCGTCCCACGGTGCTGGTGGCCGTGCCGCGGCTGCTCGAGCTTCTGCACAACGGCATCCGCCAGAGCGTCGCGGCGGGCGGGCCGGTGCTCGGCGTCCTTTTCCGCGTGCTCTTCGCGCTCTCCAGGCTCACCGGCGGACGCTACGGCCACCGTCTGTTCGGGAAGGTTCACCGTCGTTTCGGCGGCTCGCTGCGCCGCATCGCCACCGGCGGCTCGGCGCTCGAGCCGAGCCTCGGGCGCAGCTTCTACCTGATGGGCTTCAAGGTCGCCGAGGGCTACGGCATGACCGAGACCAGCCCGGTGCTGACGGTGAACCCCTGGCGCGAGATCCGCTTCGGCTCGGCGGGCAAGCCGCTGCCGGGCGTCGAGGTCGACCTGCGCGCGGTCGACGGCGAGCCGCCCGGAACGGGGGAGATCTGGGTGCGCGGCGCCAACGTGATGGCGGGTTACTACGAGAACCCGGAGGCGACGAAGGAAGCGATGGACGACGGCTGGCTCAACACCGGCGACGTCGGCCGCTTCGACGAGGGCGGCTACCTCTACGTCTCGGGCCGCACCAAGGACGTCATCGTCACCGACGCGGGCAAGAACGTCTATCCCGAGGAAGTGGAGCGCCGCTACCGCGGCCTGCCGCACGTGCAGGAGCTGGTCGTCCTCGGCCTGCCCGGGAACCCGGGAGGCGAGCGGGTGAGCGCCGTCGTCGTGCCGGTGCCCGAGGCCACGGAGAGCGACGTGGAGGAGATCCGCGCCGCGATCGCGGCGCGTTCCGCCGAGGTTCCGAGCTACCAGCAGATCTCGCACGTCGAGATCTGGAAGGGCGAGCTGCCGAAGACGACGACGCTCAAGGTCAAGCGCGGGCTGCTGCGGGATGCGGTGCTTTCCGGGAAGTCGTCGCCCGCGGCGACGCCGGCGGCTCCGGCGTCGGCGAGCGTCGAGCCTCGGCGGTCCGAGCAGGAGACCTGGGTGATCGATACGCTCGCCCGTTTGACACGAGCGCGGCCCGACCTGCTGCGGGCGGAGGACCGTCTTTCGGAGCTTGGCGTCGACTCGCTGACCCGGGTCGAGCTCGTCGCGGCGATGGAAGAGCGATTCGGCATGAGCGTGGAGGACGAGACGGCGGCTTCCCTCGGCCGGGTGCAGGACGTCCTCGACCTAGTTTCGTCTCGTCCGTAGCCGGGGCTCGGACCTCTGCACGCCGGACGTGGTCCCCATCGACAACGCCCTCAACCAGGCGGTGCGATAGGATCGCCGCGAGGAGGAATCCATGCGCGCTCACCGACTCAACGTGACGATCCCCGAGGATCACCAGCTCTCCGTGGGTCTTCCCGGAGACTTCCCGCCCGGGCCTGCGGAGGTGATCGTCCTGACCGAGGTCCCGGGGGCCGGGAACGTCGTCCACCTCCTGCGACAACCAGGACTTGGGACTTTTGGCCGCCGCCTTCGCGCGCCTTCGGATCGCTATCGGGAAGCTCAGTTGGTTGCACCTGACGGGCCTCCACCTCGGGATGGAAGGCCAGAGCCATGGCCACCCCAACCACAACCCCGGAGGTCGCTCACGATGTCCTTCAGTATGCCTTCTATCTCGATTACGGTCATCGTCGTCCGTATCTCCTTCCATGAATTGACTCTCCTTCACTTTGTGTGGACGGATTCCAGGTGGCGAGCCAGCAGGGACGGGCGCTGGGAGCGCCGGCGTCTCGCCGGCTCTTCGTCCCGAAGGGACGGGCGCTGGGAGCGCCGGCGTCTCGCCGGCTCTTCGTCCCGAAGGGACGGAGGCGACGCTGCGCGTCCCCGGAGCAGGCAGGATGCCTGCGCTCCCAGCGGGGCGCTGCGCGCCCCTTCACCGAGCTCGTCGTCATCGGGGCTGTGGGAACTGTGGGAAACCGACCGCGACCCGCTGCAGGCGGGCGGTTTTCCAAGCGGCTGTGGGAAACCGGCCGCGACCCGCCGCAGGCGGGCGGTTTTCCAAGGCGGTTGTGGGAGGGCGGCGGAAAGTGCGGACGCGACCGGCCGAAGGCCGGCCGCGCTTTCCGCGGGCCTTCCACAACCGCCGGCAGCCGCGGCAGATTCCATAGCCCAATGCTGGCCGCGACCAGCCGAAGGTTCCACACAAAGTGAAGGAGAACC
>DASWIG010000586.1:0-21502 GCA_036397835.1 Thermoanaerobaculia bacterium | reverse complement strand
AGTTCTGGGGGCGTCCGACCTACCTCGGCGCCCACGTGCTGGTGCCCGCGGGCTTCGACGAGCACCCCGAGGCGCGCTACCCGCTGATGATCTTCCACGGCCATTTCCCGTCCGACTTCGGCGGCTTCCGCACCGAGCCCCACAAGCTGATCCCCTTCGTCGAGGAGAGGTTCCGCGCCCTCGGCGAGCCCTGGGCGCGCTTCCTCTACGGCGGATCCACCGGCGGCTGGGAGGCCCTGGCGGCCCAGATCTTCTACCCCGACGAGTACAACGGCTGCTTCGCCGCCTGCCCCGACCCCATCGACTTCCGCGCCTACATGAGCGTCGACCTCTACGAGGACGACAACGCCTACTGGGCCGCGGGACCTTTCAAGCGCCTGCTGCGTCCGGGCCATCGCGACTACCTGGGGGAGATCACGGCGACGATCGCGGACTTCAACCGCATGGAGCTGGCGCTCGGCACGCGCGGACGCTCGGGCGACCAGTTCGACGTCTGGCAGGCGGTCTACTCGCCGGTGGGCGAGGACGGCTACCCCAGGCCGATCTGGGACAAGCTGAACGGCGACATCGACCACGAGGTGGCCGCCTACTGGCGGGACAATTACGACCTGCGCCATATCCTCGAGCGCGATTGGGCCACCCTCGGGCCCAAGCTCGAGGGCAAGATCCGCATCTACTGCGGCGACATGGACAACTATTACCTCAACAACGCGGTCTACCTCATGGAGGCCTTCCTCGAGTCGACCAAGGACCCGTATTACGGCGGCGAGGTGGACTACGGCGATCGCGCCGAGCACTGCTGGAACGGCGACCACGAAAACCCCAACCACGTGTCGCGGCTGCGCTACAACCGGATGTACCTGCCGAAGATCCTCGAGCGCATCGAGAAGACGGCGCCGGCGGGCGCCGACCTCACGAGCTGGCGGTATTGAGGCCCTATGGGGGACGTCGAAGCCAACCTGGCCCGGGTGCCGTTTTTCGCCGACCTGAGCCGCCGTGACCTCAAGCGCCTGGCGGCGCTTTGCGTGCCCAAGGAGTTCGCGCCGGGCGCCGAGATCCTGAGCGAGGGCGCGGTGGGCCTCGGCCTCTACCTGATCTCCGGCGGCCGCGTCGAGGTCTTCCGCACCGAGAACGCAGGACGCTGGCGCCTCGCCGAGCTCGGCTCTGGCGACGTGCTGGGGGAGATGGCCCTGATCGACGCCAAGCCGCGCTCGGCCAGCGCGGTGGCGCTGGCGCCGACCGCGGCCCTGTTGCTGAGCCGCGACAGCTTCCAGACCGTGGTCCGCAAGCGGCCGGCCGTGGCCTGGGCCCTGGTGCCCGAGCTGGCCGGACGCCTGCGCGAGGCGCAGGACCGGCTGATGGCGGCCGAGGCGGCGGCCGAGCGGCCCGCCGAGACCAGGCCGGAGGAGGAAGCCGAGTCGGACAGGTCGGACAGGTCGGACAGGTTCGACAGGTCCGACGAGTCCGACAGGTCCGACAGGTCCGACAGGTCCGACGAGTCCGACGGGTCGGACGTCGGCCCGCGGCGCTCCGGCGGCGGCCTGCTGCGCGCCCAATACGCTGTGATGATGAGCGGCCTCGCCGCTGCCGGCGGCTCGCTGCGGGTGGTCCGCAAGACCGCCGGCGCCCTCGCCGGCGCTCTCGAGATCGAGCGCGGCGGCGGCCTCTGGCGCGCCTTCGTCCGGCTGCCCCGGGGGAGCGTGACGGCGGCGGTGACCTCCCTGCTGGAGGCCGGAAAGATCCCCGTCGAGATGGCCGACGCTTTCCTGCGTCACTGGCGCGGGGGCGAGTAGGGGGATGCGGCGCCGGGTCCGGGAGAGCCTCTCGACCGCGCTGCCGCGCGAGGTGGCGTTCGCCTTGCTCGCCGACGCCGAGCGCCTTCCCGAGTGGCTGCCCGGCGTCACCGGCGTCCGCGCGCTCGACCGCGAGGGCGACGTGTCGGTGATCGAGGTCCGGGCCCCGCTCTACCGCGCCGACGGCGTGGTGCTCGAGCTCATCCGATCGCCGCCCCGCGAGATCCGCTTCCAGCAGGTCGGCGGCTACGGCTCCCCGGCGTTCGCCGGCCATTGCCGGCTCGCCGCGGTCGACGCGGGGACCCGCGTCGACTTGGAGCTCCGCGTCTCCGGGCCGCTGCTGTGGCCGGGCGGCCGCCGTCGCCTGCGCCGCGGCGCCGCCGGGGCCCTGGCGGCCCTCGCCGAGCATGGCGCCGACCTCGACGCCGGCAAGGTGGCGCCCCCTGCGGGGCGCCGCGAGATCCTGGAGATCCGCGAGCTCCCCGATGGCCTCGAGGTCCTGCTCAGGGGCACGCGCTACCGCCTGATCCGCCTCGAGGCGGAGAGGGAGGAGCGCTGATGCGCCGGATCGCCCACGTCGACGCGCCGCCGACCTTCGTGCGCGACCTCTTCCACGACGTCGGCTCGTGGCCACGGTGGATGCCCGGCCTCGACGCCTGCCGCGTGCTCGAGAGCGGCGGCGAAAGGGTGCGCGCCGAGATCAGCCAATCCGTCCTCGGGCGGACCTGGCGCCAGACGGTCGAGGTCCGGCTGGCGAGCGGCAACGTGCGGGTCAAGGCCCTGGACGGCATGCTGCGCTGGACCGCCCAGTGGAGCTTCCGCCCGCCCCCGAGCGGCGAGGGCACCACCCTGGCGCTCGACGTCGAGTCGGATTCCGGCCTGATGGGCCGGGCGACCCGCGGCACCTTCCACCGCGTCAACGACCGCCGCTTCGACGAGACGGTGGCCGTCGTCGGCCTGCGCGCGCGTCGGGCGCCGGCGCCGGCGGCCGCCGCCGGCCGGCGCCTGCTGGCCGTCTACGAGACGCCGGGCGGCTACGAGGTGTGGTACGCCGGCCGCACCTACGCCGCGCACCAGCCGCCGTCCCCCGCGAGCACCGGCCAGGCCTGACGCTGGAGTCCCGCGCCGGCGTGTGATAAGGTCCCGCAGCTTACCGGTGCCATAGGCAAGCGTAGCGAGCTCTGCTCAACTGCCGCGGGACCTCGTGGTACGGTTGCTCTACGGAAGGAGGCCTGGGATGCGCTCGAGTGAGGTGTGTGCTTTCGATGACCGCCTTCGTCCCCGACGTTCCCGGAACCGGCGCCTCGCCCGGCTCACCCGGGGCCGAGGAGCGGGTTTCGGCATCGCTGCGAGGAAAGCCGCCGTGCGGCACGGGGGCTCGAAGGACCTCGGAGGAGGCCGCGAGCGAGTCGGCGACGACGGAAGCCGCCCCGCGGGTCCCTCGTGGCCGTTCGTGCCGGGGTTGACGGCACGGGACATCCTCGCCGTCGACGACAACAGCGCCAACCTGGCGGCGCTCGAAGCGGCGCTCGGCGATCTCGGGCTTCGGGTCGTGACCGCCCGCTCCGGGGTCGAAGCCCTGCGCCACCTCCTCGACCGCGAGGTCGCCCTCATCCTCCTCGACGTCAGGATGCCGGTGATGGACGGCTTCGAGACGGCCCGCTACATCCGCGAGCGCGAGCGGACGAGTCACATCCCGATCATTTTCCTCACCGCCTACGAGCCGGTCGATCGCGACGTGCTGGAGGCCTATTCCCTGGGCGCGGTCGACTTCCTCTTCAAGCCGGTGGTGCCGGACGTGCTGCGGGCCAAGGTCTCGGTGCTGATCGAGCTCCAGCAGCGGACGGTGGAGGTGCAGCGCCAGGCGGACCGGCTGCGCGAGCTCGAGCGCCGGGAGCATCAGCGGCGCTTCGCGGAGGAACGGCAGCGGTGGGAGGCGGTGAGGTTGCGGGAGGAGAGCCGGCGCAAGGACGTCTTCCTGGCCATGCTCGGCCACGAGCTGCGCAATCCGCTCTCTCCCGTGGTCACCGGAATCGAGATCCTCAAGCACCACGGTTTGCCGCACGAGAACCAGCGCCGCGTCTGCGCCTCCATGGAGCGCCAGGTCCGGATCCTGGTCCGGCTCGTCGACGACCTGCTCGACGTCTCCCGGATCTCGCAGGGCAAATTCGAGCTCCGGCGCGAGAGCTTCGATCTCGTCGCCGCCGTCCAGCAGGCGATCGACGGCATCCGTGACGCGCTCGACGAGCGCGGCCAGGAGCTGGTGGCGAGCCTGCCCGGCCCGGTCCCCATGCTCGGGGACTCGGTCCGGATCGTGCAGCTCGTCTCGAACCTGCTGGTCAACGCCAACCGCTACACGCCGACCGGCGGCCGCATCGAGGTGGCCGTGGACCTGGAGGGCGACGGCGACGCCGCACGGATCGTCGTCGCCGACAACGGCCAGGGCATCCCGCCGGAGAAGATCGATCAGGTTTTCGAGATGTTCGCCCAGGAACGCAGCGGCCATCAGGGGCTCGGCATCGGGCTCACACTGGTGCGCATGATTGCCGAGCTCCACGACGGCGAGGCGGGAGTGGTGAGCGAGGGTCCCGGCCGGGGCAGCCGTTTCTGGGTGACGCTGCCGCTGGGGTCGCCGGAGGGCGGCGCTGAGGTCGAGGACGCGCCGGAGGACTCCGGGGGCCGTGAACCGCCGCTGCGCATCCTCCTGGTGGAGGACGAACAAGACGTGCGGGAGGCCACCGGTACCCTGCTCGAGAGCTGGGGGCACGACGTCGAGGTGGCCGCCAGCGGCGCCGAGGCGCTCGCGGCGGTCCGGCGCCTGCCGCCGGACGTCGTTCTCCTCGACGTCGGTCTGCCCGACATGGACGGCTACGAGATCGCCGCCCGCATCCGCGCGGACGCCGCCGCCGGCGCCGTGCGCATGGTGGCGATCACCGGGTTCGGACAAGAGAAGGACGGCGCGCGGGCGCAGGCGGCGGGATTCGACGTCCACCTGGTCAAGCCGGCGACTCCGGAAAAGCTCAAACAAGTGCTCAGAAAGGCCGACGATGGCACCAACACGGACGAGTGAGGAGAGCGAGGAGGCGAGCATCACCCGCAAGGAGCTCCTCGCGGCCATGCGCGCCTTGAAGCGCGGCGACTTCTCGGTGCGGCTGCCCGAGGAGGTTCCGGGCGTCGACGGCCAGATCTGCCAGACCTTCAACGCCGTCGGCGACCTCGCCCAGGACCTGGTCAAGGAGGCGGCGGTGCTGCGCAAGCGCGTCGGCCGGGAAGGGCGCACCGGCCTGCGTCTGAGCGCCAACGGCGGCCGCGGCGGATGGGCCACCTACGTCTCCTCGGTCAACGAGATGCTCGACGACCTCACCGGTCAGGCCGCGGAGGTGGCGCGGGTGGTCACCGCGGTGGGCCGGGGCGACCTGACCCAGCGCATCGACCTCGAGGGGGAACGCGAGCCGCTGAAGGGCAACTTCCTCCAGCACGCCCGCGCCGTCAACGGCATGGTCGAGCAGCTCGAGGCGTTCGGCTCGGAGGTCACGCGGGTGGCGCGGCAGGTCGGCGTCGAGGGCAAGCTCGGCGCCCAGGCGGACGTCCCCGGCGTCGCCGGCTCCTGGCGCGAGCTCACCGAGAGCGTCAACGACATGGCGACCAACCTCACCTCCCAGGTGCGGGAGATCGCCCGGGTAACGACCGCGGTGGCCCAGGGCGACCTCACGCAGACCGTCGACATCGAGGCCCGCGGCGAGATCCACGAGCTGAAGAAGACCATCAACACCATGGTCGACCAGCTCGGCTCCTTCGCCGACGAGGTGACGCGGGTCGCCCGCGAGGTGGGCACCGAGGGCCGCCTCGGCGGCCAGGCCCAGGTCAAGGGCGTCTCCGGCACCTGGCGCGAGCTGACCGAGAACGTCAACTCGATGGCCGCCAACCTCACCAACCAGGTGCGCAACATCGCCGAGGTGGCGACCTCGATCGCCGACGGCGACCTGTCGAAGAAGATCACCGTCGACGCCCGCGGCGAGATCCTCGAGCTGAAGAAGACCATCAACACCATGGTCGACCAGCTCAACGCGTTCTCGGGGGAGGTCATCCGGGTGGCGCGGGAGGTGGGCGCCGAGGGCGAGCTCGGCGGGCAGGCGGAGGTCGAGGGGGTCTCCGGCGTGTGGCGCGAGCTGACCGAGAACGTCAACTCGATGGCCGCCAACCTCACCAACCAGGTGCGGGCCATCGCCGACGTGGTGACCGCCATCGCCATGGGCGACCTGTCGAAGAAGATCGCGGTCGACGCCAAGGGCGAGATCTTCGCCCTGAAGAGCACCATCAACGACACGGTGGACAAGCTCGGGCACTTCTCCGAGGAGGTCACCCGGGTGGCGCGGCTGGTGGGCACCGAGGGCACCCTCGGGGTCCAGGCGGAGGTCAAGGGCGTCTCCGGCATCTGGAAGGAGCTCACCGACAACGTCAACCAGATGGGCCGCAACCTGACCGACCAGGTGCGCGACATCGCCGAGGTCACCACCGCGGTGGCCAACGGCGACCTCTCGCGCAAGATCACGGTGGAGGTGCGCGGCGAGATCCTCGAGCTCAAGAACACCATCAACGCCATGGTCGACTCTTTGAGCGCCTTCGCCGACGAGGTGACCCGCATGGCCCGCGACGTGGGCACCGAGGGCGTGCTCGGGGGACAGGCCGACGTGCGCGACGTCTCGGGCATCTGGCAGGAGCTCACCGACAACGTCAACTCGATGGCGGCGAACCTCACCAACCAGGTCCGCAACATCTCCGAGGTGGCCACCGCGGTCGCCCACGGCGACCTGGGCAAGAAGATCACCGTCGACGCCCGCGGCGAGGTCCTCGACCTCAAGAACACCATCAACGCCATGGTCGAGCAGCTCACCGCCTTCGCCGACGAGGTCACCCGGGTGGCGCACGAGGTCGGCGTGGAGGGCAAGCTCGGCGGCCAGGCCGAGGTCGAAGGCGTCCAGGGCGTGTGGAAGGAGCTCACCAACAACGTCAACCTGATGGCGACCAACCTCACCGACCAGGTGCGCGACATCGCCGAGGTGACCACCGCCGTCGCCCAGGGCGACCTGACCCGCAAGATCACCGTGGAGGCGCAGGGCGAGATCCTCGAGCTCAAGAGCACGATCAACACCATGGTCGACCAGCTCAACGCCTTCGCCGACGAGGTCACCCGCCTGGCGGTGGAGGTGGGCGTGGAGGGCAAGCTCGGCGGCCAGGCCGACGTGCGGGGAGTGCTGGGGACGTGGCGCGAGCTCACCGACGCGGTGAACTCCATGGCCACCAACCTCACCGACCAGGTGCGCAGCATCTCCAAGGTCTCCACCGCCATCGCCGAGGGCGACTTGCGCAAGAAGATCACCGTGGAGGCGCAGGGCGAGATCCTCGAGCTCAAGAACACGATCAACACCATGGTCGACCAGCTCAACGCCTTCGCCGACGAGGTCACCCGGGTGGCGCGGGAGGTGGGCGTGGAGGGCAAGCTCGGCGGCGTGGCCGACGTGCCCGGAGCGTCCGGCACGTGGCGGGAGCTGACCGACAACGTCAACTCGATGGCCTCCAACCTCACCGACCAGGTGCGCGACATCGCCGTGGTCACCACCGCGGTCGCCCAGGGCGACCTGTCGCGGAAGATCTCGGTGGAGGTACGCGGCGAGCTCCTGCAGCTCAAGAACACGGTCAACACCATGGTCGATCAGCTCAACGCGTTCGCCGAGGAGGTGACGCGGGTGGCCCGCGAGGTGGGCACCGAGGGCAAGCTCGGCGGCCAGGCCCAGGTGCGGGGCGTGTCGGGCATCTGGAAGGAGCTGACCGACAACGTCAACTCCATGGCCACCAACCTCACCGACCAGGTGCGCGACATCGCCGGCGTGACCACCGCGGTCGCCCAGGGCGACCTGTCGCGGAAGATCGCGGTGGAGGTGCGCGGCGAGCTCTTGCAGCTCAAGAACACGATCAACACCATGGTCGACCAGCTCGGCTCCTTCGCCGACGAAGTCACCCGCGTCGCCCGCGAGGTGGGCACGGAGGGCATGCTGGGCGGCCAGGCGCAGGTCCGCGGCGTGTCGGGCATCTGGAAGGAGCTGACCGACAACGTCAACCTCATGGCCACCAACCTCACGGAGCAAGTGCGCGGAATCGCGCGGGTGGTGACGGCGGTCGCCACCGGCGATCTCGAGCAGCGCCTGCAGCTCATGGCCAAGGGCGAGATCGCCGCGCTGGTGGACACCATCAACAGCATGACCCATACCCTGTCGACCTTCGCCGACGAAGTGACGCGGGTGGCCCGCGAGGTGGGCGTGGAGGGCAAGCTCGGCGGCCAGGCCGACGTGCCCGGCGCCGCCGGGATGTGGCGCGACCTCACCGACAACGTCAACGAGCTGGCCGGCAACCTCACCCGCCAGGTGCGAGCCATCGGCGACGTGGCCACGGCGGTGACCAAGGGCGACCTGACCCGGGCCATCGACGTCGAGGCCCGGGGGGAGGTCGCCGAGCTCAAGGACAACCTCAACCAGATGATCGAGACCCTGGCCGAGACCACCCGCGCCAACGAGGAGCAGGACTGGCTCAAGACCAACCTAACCCGCTTCTCCCGCCTGCTCCAGGGCCAGCGCGACCTGCTCACGGTCGCCGACCAGGTGCTCACGGAGCTGGCCCACGTGGTGTCGGCGCAGCACGGCGTCTTCTACATGAGCCGGCGCGAGGAGGGCGACGCGGTGCTGCGCCTCTTCGCCTCCTATGCCTACTCCGAGCGCAAGAGCCTGGCGCAGCGCTTCCGGCCCGGCCAAGGCCTGGTGGGGCAGAGCGCACTCGAGAAGAAGCGCATCCTGGTCAACGACGTGCCGGTCGACTACGTGAGCATCGCTTCCGGGCTGGGGGAGTCTCCGCCGCGCTCGATCGTCGTCGTGCCGATCCTCTTCGAAGACGAGGTCAAGGGCGTCATCGAGCTCGCCTCCTATCAGCCCTTCACCCGTATCCAGCTCGCCTTCCTCGACCAGTTGCTCGAGAGCCTCGGCATCGTCATCGCGACCATCGAGGCCACCATGCGCACCGACGAGCTCCTGCGCCAGTCGCAAGGCATGGCCGAGGAGCTGCAGACCAAGCAGGAAGAGCTGCAGCGCACCAACGAGGACTTGGAGGAGAAGGCCCGGCTGCTCACCGAGCAACGCGACGAGGTCGAGGCCTGGAGCCGGGAGGTCCAGCTCGCCAAGGAGGAGCTCGAGGAGAAGGCCGAGCAACTGGCGCTCACCTCCAAGTACAAGTCGCAGTTCCTGGCCAACATGTCGCACGAGCTGCGCACGCCGCTCAACAGCATGCTCATCTTTTCCCGCCAGCTCGCCGAGAACCGCGCCGGCAATCTCGACCCCAAGCAGATCGAGTACGCCGAGATTATCCGCCAGGCCGGGGCGGACCTGCTCGACATGATCAACGAGATCCTCGACCTGGCCAAGATCGAGTCGGGCACCTTCGACATCTCACCGCAGGAGATCCGCTTCGAGGACCTGCGGGAGTACGTCGAGCGTACCTTCAGCCAGGTGGCGCAGGAGAAGAAGCTGGCCTTCTCGGTCGAGCTCGACGACGACCTGCCGGAGTCGCTGGTGACCGACGACATGCGCCTCAAGCAGGTGCTGCGCAACCTGCTCTCGAACGCCTTCAAGTTCACCGACGACGGCGAGATCCGACTGCGGATCTATTGCGTCGAGAGTTGGCAACCCTCGGGCACCGCCACCCTCGACCAGGCGGAAAAAGTGATCGGTCTGGCGGTGACCGACACCGGGATCGGCATCGCCAAGGACAAGCAGAGCCTCGTCTTCGAGGCCTTCCAGCAGGCCGACGGCGGCACCAGCCGCAAGTACGGCGGCACCGGCCTGGGGCTTTCCATCGTCCGCGAGCTGGTCCAGCGGCTCGGCGGCGAGATCCGGCTGCACAGCGACCTCGGCGAGGGCAGCAACTTCACGCTCTACCTGCCGCTGACCTGGGCCCCGTTGCCCGACGTGCCGGCCGTGCGCCACCGCAAAAGCCGGCCGCCTGAGCGCCCCGCGAGCGTGGTCGTGCCGAGGGTGGCGGACGACCGCGCCGACCTCTCTGCCGGGGACCGTGTCGTCCTGATCGTCGAGCACGACGCGCCCCTGGCTCGCTCGCTGCTCGCGGCGGTCCGGCGCCACGGCTTCCACGGCGTCGTCGCCGCCACCGGGAACGAGGCGCTGGAGACGACCCGATCCTGGCAGGCCGACGCCGTCCTCCTCGATCTCGTCCTGCCGGACATGGACGGCTGGGTGCTGCTCGATCGCCTCAAGCACACCTCCGAGACCCGGCACATTCCGGTCGTGATCCTCGCCGAGGCTGCCGCCGAGCGCCGGGGTCTCGAGCAGGGAGCCATGGCCGCGCTCGCCAAGCCGGTGAGCACGGAAGAGCTCGACCGGGTGGTGAGCGAGCTGCGCAACTTCCTCGAACGGCGCGTCAGGCACCTCCTCGTCGTCGAGGACGACGAGCGCGAAAGGCAGGCCCTCGTCGAGCTGATCGGCAACGGCGACGTCGAGATCACGGCCGTGGGCAGCGCCGGGGAGGCGCTGTCGACCTTGAGGAGCCGGCCCTTCGACTGCCTGGTCGTCGACATGCGGCTTCCCGACATGTCGGGGATCGAGCTCATCCGGAACGTCCGCGACGAGCTCTCGATGCGCCGGCTCCCGGTGGTCGTCTACACCGGCAAGGAGCTCGAGGAAGACGAGCGGACCGAGCTCGAGCGGCTGGCGGAAACCGTCATCCTCAAGGACGTGCGCTCGCCGGAACGGCTCCTCGACGCCACGGCCCTCTTCCTGCACCGCACCGAGGCGAACCTGGCGCCGGCCCAACGCGCGGTTCTGAGCGGCCTGCCCCAGGGAGACTCGGGCCTGGCCGGCAAGCAGGTCCTGGTCGTGGACGACGACGTCCGCAACATCTTCGCCATCACGGCGGTGCTCGAAGAGCACGGGGTCGAGGTCCTGCACGCGGAGAACGGCCGCGAGGCCCTCCGGAGCCTCGACGAAAATCCCGACGTCGAGGCAATGATCCTGGACATCATGATGCCTGAAATGGACGGCTACGAGGCCCTGCGGCGGATCCGGGAGCAGGAGGCGTGGCGCGACCTCCCGATCATCGCCCTGACCGCCAAGGCCATGAAAGGCGATCGTGAGCAATGCCTCGAAGCTGGGGCTTCGGACTACGTCACCAAGCCGGTGGAGCCCGACCAGCTCGTCTCCCTGCTGCGGGTGTGGCTCCACCGATGAGCCGTTGAGCCTCTTCCCGGTAGCCAAGCGATGCAACGACGTCCACCGGCGCCCGGCAGCGGCCGCGCCCTGCTGCTCTTCGCCGTCTTCTTCACCAACCTGCTCTCGCTCGCCTGCCAGGTGTTGTGGAGCCGCAAGATCGCCTTCCTCTTCGGCTCCACGGCGGCGGTCTTCAGCACCGTGCTGTCGATCTTCCTGCTCGGGCTCGCCCTCGGCGCCCTGGTGGCGGGGCGGGTGGCCGACCGCCATCGGCGGCCCTGGCGGCTGCTCGCCGCCCTCGAGCTGGGGCTCGGCGTCTACTGTTTCTTCTCGCTGGCCGTCTTCGATCTGGCGCGCGGACTCTACCTCGCCGTTTTCCCCGCGGACCTGGCGCCGCTGCCCGCCGCCGCGGCCAAGTTCGTGGTGGTGCTGGGGGCGATGATCGTGCCGACGTTCGCGATCGGCGCCGCGTTCTCCGTGGCCGTGCGCCTGGCCTCGACCGAGCTCGGCCGCTGGGGCCGCGACGTCTCCGTGGTCTACGGTCTCGACACCCTCGGGGCGGCGCTCGGCGCGCTCCTCGCCGGCTTCGTGCTGGTGCCGGCATTCGGGCTCGCGCTGTCCACCCGCCTGCTCGGGGTCGGAGCGGTGGCAGTGGGCGTTCTCCTCCTGCGTCGCGGCGAGCCCGCGTCGAAGAAAGTGAAGAGGAAGGAGAGGGAGAAGACGAAGGACGCCGGCGTGCCGGACGTCGAGGGCGTCGCGGGCCCCCGCCTCGGCGTGGTGCTGGCGACGTTCTTCCTCACCGGCTGCGCGGCGCTGCTGCTCGAGACCGGTTGGATCCGCTTCTTCTCCCTGCTCAACGGCACCCACGTCTACTCTTCGAGCACCGTGCTCGCCAGCTTCCTGGCCGGAATCGGCCTCGGCAGCCTGGCGGTGGCGCGCCGCGTCGACCGGCTGCGCGACGCCTGTGCCGCCGCCGCGCTCCTCTTCGCGGCGACGGCGCTCGGCGGCGTGGCGGTCTTCCGCTCGGCCCCTCTCTTCGAGCGCGCCTATTTCGCGATCTTCGCGCGCTTCGACGGCTACTACGGCTTCCAGCTCACGGTGTGCCTGGTGATCGCCGGCCTGGTGGTGCTGCCGACCCTGGCCATGGGGGCGAACTTCCCGGTGGTCGCCAGGATCGCCACCCGGGCGAGCGCGGAGCGCGGCTTCGCGGTCGGCCGGGTGTACTTCGTCAATACCCTCGGAGCGGTGCTCGGGGCCTTTCTGGCGGAGTTCGTCGTGCTGCCGGCCTGGGGGTTCGCGGGTCTGATGGGGGTGACGCTCGTCCTCTACGGGCTGGCCTGCGCCGTCTTCCTGGCGCTCGCCCGGCCGCCGGGCCGGTGGCGGATCGCCGCGGCCTGCGCCGTGCTGATCGCCGCCGCGGCCGCGCTCTCGCCGCCCGTCCTGCGTCTCGAGCTGCCGTTCCACGCCCTCTACTACCACGGGCTGCGCGGCGGGTCCTGGCAGAGCTACCGCGAGGAGGTGCGGGGGATGACGGTGATCGAGCAGCGGCAGAGCTTCTACGGCCAGGTCGCCGTCGTCGACCTCGGCGGCCGCCACCTGCTGCTCAAGCACAACGGCAAGACCGACGCCAGCACCGCCCTCCAGGACAACCGCACGCAGATCCTGCTCGGCCACCTGCCGCTGCTCTTCCATCCCGATCCCCGCCGGGTCCTGGCGATCGGTCTCGGCGGCGCCTTCACGCTGCGCGCGCTGACCGCCTACGCCGAGCCGCGCGAGATCACCATGGTGGAGATCGACCCGGAGGTGGTGGCGGCGGCGCGCCGGCACTTCTCGGACCACGCCAGGGGCGCCCTCGACGACCCGCGGGTGCGGCTGGTGACCAACGACGGCCGCAACTTCATGGACCGCTCGCCCGAGCTGTTCGACGTGATCACCTCGGAGCCTCCCAACATCTGGGTGGCGGGCGTCTCGGGGCTCTTCACCGTGGAGTTCTACCGCTCCGCCGCCGCCCACCTGGGCGAGGGCGGCCTCCTCTGCCAGTGGGTGCCGCTCTACGAGATGAAGGAGGACGATTTCCAGACCATGGTCCGCACCGTCACCTCGGTCTTCCCCCACGTGACCTTCTGGCAGATCGGCACCGACGTGGCGATCCTGGCCTCCGAGAGCCCCCTGGCGCCGTCGCTCGAGCAGGTGCGGGCGCGGCTGCGCCAGCCGCGGGTGGCCCGGGACCTCGCCGAGATCGGCCTCGGCGAAGACGAGACGCTGACGTTGCTCAACTCGCCGGCCGCGCGGCCCGACCAGGTGCCGGGATACCTGGGCCAGGGAGGCGTGCTCAACACCGACGACCGGCCGGTGCTCGAGCTCAGCACCGCGCGCAATCTCTTCGAGTTGGCAAAAGAGCCCTGAAGGCGTATACTAGGCGGTAATCGAAACGCAACCCCCCGGCGCCGCTGCCGGAGAAAAAGGAGAATCTCGATGAACCGCAGAATCCTCTTCGTCCTCCTCACGCTCCTCCTGTATTGCGGCCTGGCCGTCGCCGACGACCAGGAAATGGACGCCGCGCCGGAGATGACCCCCGAGCAGCAGGCGGGGATGGAAGCCATGATGAAAGCGGCGACGCCCGGCGAGCACCACGAGCACATGAACCACCTCGTCGGCAACTGGACCTACGACATCACGATGTGGATGGAGCCCGGCGCGCCGCCGATGAAGTCCCAGGGCACCACGGAGGCGAAGTGGTTCTACGACGGCCGCTTCATCGAGACCGTGGTCAAGGGCGAGTTCATGGGCGACAGCTTCGAAGGCCGCGGCATCGACGGCTACGACAACGGCGCCGGGCATCATTTCGGTTTCTGGGTCGACAACATGGGCACCATGTCGATCTTCTCGACCGGCCAATGCTCGGAAGGCGGCAAGGTGACGACCATGATGGCGGAATTCGTCGATCCGATGACCGGCCAGGCCGTGAAGCAGCGCGGGGTGACCAGGATCGTCGACCACGACCACCACGTGATGGAGATGTACCACGTTCTGGGCGACGGGACCGAGCACAAGGTCCTCGAGATGACGGCGACCCGCCAGTAGCCCGCCAGCGCCCGCCGTCGAGCCCGCTCAGGCTGCGCCTGGCGGCTCGCCGGCGCGGCCGAGGGTGAAGCGGAAGGTCGAGCCCAGCCCGGCGCCGGCGGATTCGACCCAGATCCGCCCTCCGTGCTCTTCGACGATGCGCTTGACCAGGGCGAGGCCGATGCCGGTGCCCTCGCCCGTGGCGTCCAGGCGGTTGAAGAGGCCGAAGATCTTCTCGTGGTAGCGCGCGTCGATGCCGACGCCGTTGTCGCGCACGAACACGACCGGCTTCTCGCCTTGCCGCTCGCAACCGATGGTCACCCGCGGCCGCGGCTGGTCGCCCATGAACTTCACGGCGTTGTCGACCAGGTTCTGGAAGACCTGGAGGAGCCGGGGCGGATCACCCGTCACCACGGGCATCTCCGGCGCCGTCTCCACGTCGACGCCCCGTTCGCGGATCCGGCCGGCGACCTGGGCGACCGCTTCCCGCGCCACGGCCGCGAGGTCGACCTGTTGCGGCGTCTGCGCCATGCGGCCGATGCGCGAGAGCTCGAGCAGGTCGTCGAGCAGACGGGCCATGGTGGCGGCCGCGGCGTCGATCTGCCCGAGGTCCCGCCCGACGCGCTCGCCGTTGCCCGCCGCGAGGTCTTGCTTCATGAGGCCCAGAAAACCGCGGATGGTGATCAAGGGGCTCTTGAGGTCGTGGGAGACGGTGTAGACGAATCGCTCGAGCTCGGCGTTCTTGTCTCCCAGCTCCCGGTTCTTGTCCGCCAGGTCCGACTGCGCCTGGCGCAGCTCCCGGTTCTGCTCCCTGAGCTTGCGCTCGGCGGCGTCGTGCAGGGACACCACCGAGCCCATCAGCAGGCTGGTGATCGCCAGGAACATCACCAGCACCTGCAGCTCGTGGAACGGGATCGAGTCGACGGCAACGTAGCGCAGCCAGGCGGCGCCGGTGGTGATGGCGAGAATCCCCGCGATCGAGCCGGCGAGGCCGTGACGGAACGAGATCCAGATGATCGGCAGGAAAGCCAGGTACCAATGGACGTGGCTGGCGAGCTCGTCGAACCAGTCCGGGAGGTTGTGCAGGAGCAACATCGACGCCCAGATGATCGTGAAGTCCACCAGCAGGGTCTTCCAGCCGCTTCCCGGGCGTTCGTCGATCGGCGAGCGTCCCGCGGTCCGGGATTGGTAGGCGACGAGCAGCAGAGGCGTCAACATCAGGACGCCGATGGTGTCGCCGATCATGAAGGCCACCGTGGACGGGATGAAGTCCGCGGCGTCGAGGTGGCCCAGGAGGAGCTGGATCCACCGGCTGGTGGCCGCCGTCGTCAGCGGCACGACGAGCGCCGCCGCGGCCAGCCAGGCCGCGTCGCGCGGCCGGCACAGCCGGACGTCGAGCGCGACCCACCGCTTCAGGGCGTAGGCGGCCAGCGCGTAGATCACCGGCGACGTCGCCACCTGAAGGATCTCGAGCCAGTCGTCGTAACGGGTCTGGGGCCGCAGCAGGCCGTAGAGGGCGACCGCCGCGATCTCGGCGGCGGCCACCCCCGGAGCCAATCGCCAGCCGAGGACGAGGAAGGCCGCCAGGCGCAGGCCCGCCGCCGGGTACCACAGGCTGCCGCCGGGGGCCAGGGCGAAGTAGCTCCCGAGGTAGAAGAGGCCAAGGAAGGCCACGCCGTAGACGAGCGAGATCCCGAGGTACCGCGCAGGCGTCAGCGGTGGGGGAGACGGATTTGCGGCGTCGGCAGGGTTCACACGAGTCTGCTCGCAGGATCGGACGTGAGGTCGGCCTCCGAGACCTGAAGCCGAGGACGCCGTGCGCGCCGATGCCCATGATATGGCCAAGGGGGCGCGAAGTCGTAGCGGACCGTCCAGCCGTGGTCGGCGGCGAGCAGGTGGCAAGGGGGCAGCCGCCCAGGGGGTGGTTTGTCGGCGGAGGTGGTTTCTACCCACGTCGCGATTCGGTATTCGGGTAGTAAATACTCTACCCGGTGGGGGATCCGGGGACTATGCTTGAAATACCTTCGAGAACAACGATCCATGAAAGGACGGTATCCCATGAAAGGACTCATCAGGGAATTCGATAGCAAGGATTCCTTCATCGGAATGCCGCGGGGAATCAACCACGGGAAGCAACTGGTGCAGCTCTCAGAGCTGTAGAACCCCAGGAGGAAACACATGATCCAGAACATCGAACGGACCAAGGACGGCATCGACTCCCTGGTCGATCGCACTCGCGACGCCGTCATCGGCGTCGCGAGTCGCGCCGAGCGTGGCGTCGAGTCGGCGGCGGAGCACGTGGCGGAGGGGGCCCACGCGGCGGGCGAGTACGTCCGCGACGGGGCCAAGACGGCGTCGCGCGGCGCACACCGGCGTCTGGAAGACGCCGCGAAGGCGATCGACCGCGGCTACACCCGGGCCCGGGGCGATCTGTCACGGGCGGCGGCGACGGCCACCGACTACGTCACCGAGAACCCCGGCAAGGTCCTGCTGCTCGCGGCCGCGACCGGCTTCGTGCTCGGCATGTTGGTGCGCCGGCGGCGGCCAGGTTCGAAATGTTGTGACGACTGAAACCGTTGGGCAAAGCGCGACGCAAGGTCGGCGACTTCGTCGTCGACGTTGCCGAGGCGATCAAGAAGTAGGGCGGAGGCAGGCTTTCGGATGGCAACGCCGGCGAAGCCGGGCGGCGCGGTACCGGACGACACGGAGGAGGCGGCGACGGCCAGGTTCGGAATGTGACGAAAGAAAGGCAGGTGTTCCATGAGACGCACAGGCGTAGGGGTTCTTGTCGGTGTGACTTTGGCGCTCGCCGCGGTGGCGGCAGACGCACAGTCGTCCGGGCCACTCCAGCCCGACGATGCCCGCTTGGTCGATTTGGTGCGCCTGATCAAGTCGGGAGTGTCGGAGTCCATCATCGCCGAGCAGGTGAAGCAGTCAGGCCAAGTGTACGCACTCTCGGTCAATGACCTTCTCTACCTCAAACAAAACGACGCTCAGGAGTCGACGATCGCGGCCTTGATGGCGACGCGCCCCGGGGCCCCTGCCGCGCCGGCCGTTGCTCCCTCCGAGGTGGTCTTCGACGACCTGGTGCTGGTGAAAAAGGGGCTCGGGGGGTTCTTGAAGAAAAACCGCAAAGGTCGCCTGGTCATGCGGGGTGACACCCTCGGGTGGGAGGATCGTCGCAACCCCAAGGAGAACTTCGAGTTCCGGACCACTGGCCTCGAGAAGGTGTGGTACACGTGCGAGGCGCGATCCTCTGGGAACTTCTGCTACCAGATCAATTTCAAGATCGTCAAGGGTGACTCCTACCGGTTCCGGGACATCGACCGCGACTCGGGATCCAACGCTGCCGTCACCAAGGTCATGGAGGCCCTGCGCACGTACTTTCCGCGCCTCACCTTCGGAGCGCCGGACGTCTGACGACTGAACCGTCTGAGAAGGTGCACGAAGTGAACGGCCACGACACGGATCCTCGGATCCACAAAGGAGACGAGGCGGCGGGAAGCGACTGCATCCCGCCGTCGACGCCTATCACCGTCGCCGGCGAGCGGCCGAGCGCGCCGTCTTGCGCGAGGGGAGGGTGAAGCAGAACGTCGAGCCCCGGCCGTCGCCTTCCGATTCGATCCAGATGCGTCCGCCGTGGACCTCGATGATCCGCTTGACGAGAGCGAGGCCGACGCCGCTGCCGTCGACCGCCGGGTCGAGCCGGTCGAAGAGCCCGAAGACCCGGTCGTGATAACGGCCGGCGATGCCGACGCCGTTGTCGCGGACGAAGTAGACCGTCTTGCCGCCGCCGTCCCGCCGCCACGCGACCTCGACCCGCGGGTCCGGCTGCGAGCCCATGAACTTGACGGCGTTCTCGATCAGGTTCTGCAGCACTTCCCCGAGCCGCTGGCGATCGCCGAAGGCGGGCGGCATGTCGGCGGCCACGTCCACCCGCGCCCCGCGCTCGGTGATCAGCGCCGCGAGCGTCTCGGTGACCTCGAGCGCGAGCTCGGCGACGGCGACGTCCTGCGGCGGGCTGGCGACGCGGCCGATGCGCGAGAGCTCGAGCAGCTCGTCGAGCTGCTTGCCCATCTTCGCCACCGCGCCGTTGATGTGCTCGATGTTCTTTTCGATCCGTGCCGGATTGCCCTCGGAAACGTCTTTCCTGAGATAGCCGAGGAAGCCGCGGATGGTGAAAAGCGGGCTCTTGAGGTCGTGGGAGACCGTATAGGTGAAACGTTCCATCTCGGCGTTGCGCGCCTCGACCTCGGCTTTGCGGGTCTCGAGCTCGGCGATGTAGCGCTCGCGTTCCTGCTGACGCACGCGCTGCTCTTCGAGGTTGCGGCGCTCGGTCACGTCGTTCAGGGTGAGCAGCGCCGCCGGCCGGCCGCCGAGGCTGAGCGGGCTGACCCACGCTTCGTAATAGCGCGTCTCGCCGTCGGCGACGTGCTCGAAGGCCTCGACGATCACCCGCGAATCGGTGCTCTCCGAGGCCGGGCGGCTGAGCATGCGGTCGAGCCACTCGCAGCCGACCTCGGCGATCGCCACGTCGGTCAGGTCCTCGCCGGAGCGCCCGAGCAGGAGGCGCGCGGGCTCGTTGGCGTCGAGGACGACCTCGCGCAAGGGATCGATCACCAGCTTGCCGATCGTGGGGTCCTTGAACAGCCGGCGGTAGCGCGTTTCCGACTCGGAGAGCTCCGCGAGGGCCGTCTCGAGCTCGCGGTTCTTGTCCGCGATCGTGCGCGAGGCCTTGACCTGCGCGCGGTGGCGGCCGTAGAGCAGCGAGAGCAGGAGGCCCATCATCACCATGCCGCCTGCCAGGGCGCGGCCGGTCTGGACCTTTCTCCCGAGCTCCAGGGAGTCGATCTCCTGCTGGCGCCGGAGCAGCTCGATCTCGTGCTCCTTCTGGTCGATGCCGAAGCGCGCCTCGAGCTCCGCCAGGCTGCGTCCGCTCTCCTCGTTGAAGGTCTCCCTCCGGATCTGCTCGTAGGCGCGGTACGCCGCCAGCGCCTCCCGGAAGCGTCCCGTGGCCTCGTAGACTTTCGCCAGAGCTTCCTGGCACCCGGCCAACGTGTCGCGGGAGCCGATCTCGGCCGCCAGGTCGAGGCAGCGCTCGAGCGCCGCCTCGGCCGCGCCGTGGTCTCCGAGCTCGTCGTAGAGCCCGCCGATCCGCGACAGGTTGACGGCGATCTCCTTGCGGTCGCCGGCCGCCTCCCAGCTCGCGAGCGCGCGTTGGGAATACGTCAACGCGCGCTCGAGCTCGCCCATCTGCCGGTAGGCGAGGCCGATGTTGCTCAGGGTGCTCGGATACCTCTCGTCGTCCGCCTGCTGCTTCGTCTCCAGGGCCCGCTGGTAATACACGAGGGCCTCGGCGGGCTGTCCCATGTTGCGATAGGCGTTGCCGACGTTGTTGAGCACCCGGCCCACCGATTGCTCGTCGCGCAGCTCCTGCACCAGATCGAGGACGCGGAGATAGTAATCGAGGGATTGCGGGTAGCGCTCGAGCGCGGTGTTGACGAGACCCGCCATGTTGAGCGCGGAGGCCTGGGCCCGGCGATCCTCGAGCTCCACCGCGAGCTGGTAGGACCGCTGGCTGAGCTCGAGGGCGTGAGCGGGGTCGCCGAGGTGCCAGTAGCTGATGGCGGCGTGGTAGAGCGTCTTCGCCAGCTCGCCGCGGTCGCCGTCCTCGCCAAGCAGGTCGATCGCCTCGCGGTAACGGACGAGCGACGGCGCGTACTCGTCGCGCAGCCGGTGGGCGTCGCCGGTGATCCTCAGCGCCAGCGCGAGCTTCGGCGCGTCGTCGAGCTCGCGCGCCAGGGCCTCGGCCCGTCCGCCGTAGTCGAGTGCGGCCGGGTAGTCCCGCCGCTCGAGACCGGCCGTGGCGAGCTCCACGAGGAGGGCGAGCTGGTCGCGTCCCTTCGCGGCCGCGAGCCGCGTCTCGAGGCCCTTCGCGTCGTCCTCGGCCCGGAGCGGCGCGGACAGCCCGAGGGCCATGAGGAGGGCGGCCGTCCCTGTGGTCCAGGCTGCGAGGTGGGAGGCGCGTGGCATCGCGGGCATCGTCAGCGTCAGCGTGGCGCTTGAAGTATACACGGATTTCTACCGAGGGGTCGGTAGAATACCTTGATGAGGCGGCGGGAGGAGCCCTCCACGCCGCGGCGTGACCCGGTTCGGATATGCTGCCGAGATGCTGAGCCTCTTCGACGAGCTTCGCCTCCTGGTTTCGGCGCTCGAGGCGCAGGACGTGGAGTACGCTCTGGCCGGGGCTCTGGCTCTGGCCATGCACGGCGCTCCGCGGGCGACGACGGACATCGACGTCCTGATCCGTCCCGAGGACGTCGGCCGGGTCGTGGAGCAGGCGAAGGCCCAGGGCTTCCGGTTCGAGGCGCTGCCCATCCGTTTCAGCGACGGGATGGAGGTCCGGCGGGTGACCAAGATCGAGGCCGAGGATCCCTACGAGACGCTGACGATCGACCTCCTCCTCGTCAACGAGAACCTCGAGACCGTTTGGGACTCGAGACGGCGGCTCGAGGCGGACTTCGGCGCCATGTGGGTCATCTCGAGAGATTCACTGATCCGGATGAAGACGTGGGCGGGACGCGACCGGGACATGGCCGACGTCCGACGACTGGAGGAGCTGGACCGATGAGCAAGGTCGACTACTCTCCCCAAGCCGTGACCGAGCGCCTGAAAGAAGTCAGCCGTCTCAGCGATCTGCGGCCGGAGAACCGCCTGGCCTCCAAGGTCGACATGTCGCCGGCAGCGATCACCCGCCGGCTCAGAACCGTTTCCATGTTGCGGGACGACTGCCTCAAGCTGGTGCGGATCGGCGAGGCGAACGGGCTCGGCCGCGCTCGTCAACGGCCTTCCTGACCGGACCCGTCATGCGCTATCCAGCGATCGTTCTTGCGAGTCTGGCGTTGACGGCCCAGGCGCCGCCGGTGGAGCGCTACGCGGCGCCGCCGCCGGACGCCGAGGTCGAAGCCACCTCCCTCGGCGGCCGACCGCTGCTGCGTCCGCAGCTCGACGACGACTTCCGCCGGTACCACCTGGGGCTCGCCCATTACTTGAAAGAGGACTTCGAGCAGGCGCTGGCCGCCTACCGCGAATGCCTCGCGGTCTCGGACAACCCCGACATGCTGGTGGCCACCTCGCACTGGCTCTACATGACCCTGCGCCGGCTCGGCCGCGAGGCCGAGGCGGCGAAGGTGCTCGAGCCCATCTATGCCGGCCTCGAGGTGATCGAGAACCATGACTACTTGAGGCTGCTCCTGATGTACCGCGGCGAGAAGACCCCGGAGGAGCTGCTGCATGGGGACGACGGAGTCGGCGCCGCGACGCTCGGCTACGGCGTGGGCAACTGGTACTTCTACAACGGCGACGTCGAGCGCGCGCTCGACG